>CAIXDS010000243.1 GCA_903918195.1 uncultured Acetobacteraceae bacterium
ATCCACCCCGCCGAATCGCGTCAAGCCGCGTCTTCAACGGCTCCGGAGCCCACCACGACGTCCCATCCAGATCGCAAACCGCCATACCGGCGCTCGCCAGGAACCTGGGCAGTTACGAAAACATTAGGGTTTTTCCTTCAATTCGTCTGCGGCACGGCATCCGCGTCGCGCAGCACGACGTAGATCGCCGGCACCACCAGCACGGTGAGCAGCGTGGACGATGCGAGGCCGAACAGCAGCGACAGCGCCAGCCCCTGGAAGATCGGGTCGCTGAGGATGGTGGCGGCGCCGATCATGGCTGACAGCGCGGTCAGCAGAATCGGACGGAAGCGGATGGCGCCGGCATCGAGCAGGATGTTGCGCAGGGTTCTCCCCGCGCCCGCGCCATGCCGCACGAAATCCACCAGCAGGATGGAATTGCGCACGATGATGCCGGCGAGCGCAATGAAGCCGATCATCGAGGTCGCAGTGAACGGTGCCCCAAACAGCCAATGCCCGGCGACGATGCCGATCAGCGTCAGCGGCACCGGCGTGAGAATGACCAGCGGCACGCGGAAGCTGCGGAACTGCCCGACCACGAGAACGTAGATGCCGAGCAAGGCCACGCCGAACGCGGCCCCCATGTCGCGGAAGGTGACATAGGTGATCTCCCATTCGCCATCCCACAGCAGGGATGGGCGTGACTCGTCCTCGGGCTGGCCGCGCAGCCGGATCTCCGGGCGCGGCAGCTTGCCCCAGTCATGCGCGGCGACCAGCTTGTCCACCGCGAGCATGCCATAGATCGGCGCCTCGAAACTGCCGGCGAGTTCCGCCGTCACCAGGTCGGCGAAGCGGCCGTCGCGGCGGAACAGCACCGACGAACCCGCTTCGCGCGTGGCATGCACGACCTGGCCAAGTTCCACCACGGTGTGGCTGCCCGGCAGCGTGTTCGCCGGCACCGGGGTTGCGGCCAGCCGCTCGCTCCAGGCCAGATCGGATTTCGGCAGGCCGATGACGATGTCGATCGGGTCGCGCTCGGCGCCGCGATGCGAGGTGCCGACCCGCACGCCGCCGAACAACGCCCGCACCGTGTCGTAGACGTCGCTCTGCTCGACGCGGAAATGCTCGATCTCGTCCTGGTCGATGGCGATGCGCAGCCGCGGGCGCGGAATTCCGTAGCTGTCGTCGACATCGACGATGAACGGCACCGAGCGGAATATGGTTTTCAGTTCCTCGGCCACGGCGCGGCGTGTTTCGGCATCCGGGCCATAGATCTCCGCCAGCAGCGTGGCCAGAACCGGCGGGCCGGGCGGCACTTCGACCACCTGCAGGGTGGCTTTCGCCGGCAGCTTCAGCGCGCGCAGGCGCGCGCGCAAATCGAGCGCAATGGCATGGCTCGGCCGCGCCCGCTCCGATCGCGGCGCCAGATTGATCTGCAGATCGCCCTGTTCCGGCAGGCTGCGCAGATAGGAATGCCGCACCAGGCCGTTGAAGTTGAACGGCGCCGCAGTGCCGGCCTGTGCCTGTACAGTTCGCAATTCCGGCAGTGCCAAGGCTATGTCGGCGGCGGCGAACAGCGCCTGTTCGGTGTCTTCCAGGCTGGCGCCGGCGGGCAGGTTCAGGACCACCTGAAGCTCGGACTTGTTGTCGAAGGGCAGCAGCTTGACGGTGACGTCCTGCGTATAGAACAGCGCGCAGGCCGCCAGCGTAGCGAAGCCCACGCCCAGCAGGAAAATCCACGCCCGCACCCGGCTCGCCAGCACGGGCGACGCGACCCGACGATACAGCCGTCCGAGTTTTCCCTCACCGTGCTGCACGCCGTCGCCGACTGTTTGCGGCGCCAGCTTCAGCATCAGCCACGGCGCGATCACCATGGCGACGACAAACGAAAACAGCATGGCGGCGGCCGCAACCGCCGGGATCGGCGCCATGTAGGGGCCCATCAGCCCCGACACGAACAGCATCGGCAGCAGCGCGGCGACCACGGTCAGGGTCGCGATCACCGTCGGGTTGCCGACCTCGGCGACCGCGTCGATCGCCGCCTGCATGCGGCTGCGGCCGTCATCCATGCCCCAGTGGCGGGCGATATTTTCGACCACCACGATCGCATCATCGACCAGAATGCCGATGGAGAAAATGAGCGCGAACAGGCTGACCCGGTTGATCGTGAATCCCATCAGCTGCGCGGCCAGCATTGTCAGCAGGATGGTGGTGGGAATCACCACCAGCGTCACCGCCGCCTCCCGCCAGCCGATGGCCAGCCCGATCAGCGCGACGATGGACAGCGTTGCCAACCCGAGATGGAACAGCAGCTCGTTGGCTTTGTCGCTGGCGCTGCTGCCGTAGTCGCGGGTGACCTCGACGGCGATGTCGTCCGGCAGCAGCCGCCCGCGCAGCGTCGCCAGCCGGTCCAGGATGGCCTGTGACACCACCACCGCATTGGCGCCGGCGCGCTTGGCCAGCGCCAGCGTCGCCGCCGGCGCGCGCACCGGCCCGTCCGGGCCGCGCGCGATCGACCACACGCGCGCCTCGCCGCTGCCGGGTCCCACCACCACGCGAGCGACGTCGCGCACATAGACCGGCCTGCCGTCTCGGGTAGCGAGCAGCAGCAGGCCGATATCCGGCACGCCCTGCAACGTCTGCCCGGCGGTGACGGTGCTGATGCCGCTGGCATCACGCACATGCCCGGCGACAAAGGAGCGGTTGGCGTCGCGTACTTTGGCCACCAGTTGCTGCAGCGTGACGCCGAACAGCGACAGCTTCTCGGGATCGGGCTCGACCCGGATCTCATCGAGGCCGGCGCCGACGATGGTGCTCAGCCCGACATCCTCGACCTTGGCCAGCTCGGTCTGCAGCTTCATGGCCAAATGCTGCAGGTCCTGATCACTCCAGCGCGACGCCGCGTCCGGGCGTGGCGACAACGTCAGCGTAACGATCGCCACGTCGTCGATGCCGCGGCCGACCACCAGCGGCTCGGCGATGCCCGGCGGGATGCGGTCGAGATTGGCGCGGATGCGGTCGTGCACCCGCAGCACCGCCGAATCCTGGCTGGTACCGACGCGGAAGCGCGCGGTCACCATCACGCGGTCGTCCTGCGTCTGGCTGTAGACGTGCTCGACGTCCTTGATCGCCTTGACGATGATCTCCAGCGGCTTGGTCACTAGCTCGGCCGCATCGGCGGCCCGCAGCCCGTCGGCGGTGACCAGGATGTCCACCATCGGCACGCTGATCTGCGGCTCCTCCTCGCGCGGAATCGCGAACAGCGCGATCAGCCCGGCGGCCAGCGCGGCGAGCAGGAACAGCGGCGTCAGCTTCGAGCGGATGGTCGCCTGGGTCAGGCGGCCGGACAGACCCAGGCTCATGGCCGGACCAGCACGTCGCCGGCGCGCAGCCCCGACAGAATCTCAATGCCGTCCGGCATCTGCGGCGTCGGATGCGGCTGGCCGCGTTGTACGGGCACTTCGATCAGGCCGCCGTCGCGGCGCAGCCGCACCGTGTCGAGGCCAAACCGGGTGATCAGGAATGCCTCGGGCACCACCATTCCGGTGCGCGTTCCGGCGGTAATCCACACCCGGATGCGCGCGCCGACGAACCCATCAGGCAGGTCGGGCACCTCCGCATCGGCCACCACGCGGCCTTCCTCGATGCGCGGATAGACCAGCGTGATCCGGCCAACTTCCGCCGCCACGCCACCAAGCTCGGCGGCGTCGATGCGCACGGGATCGCCGGCCTTCAGGAAGGCGGCGTGCCGCTCCGGCACGCGCAGACGAAGCACATAGGTGTGCTCGGCGATGGTGGCGATCGTGTCGCCCGGCAGCACTACGGAACCGCGCGTCACCGGCACGTCGAGCACGCGCCCGGTGGCCGGTGCGAGCACCTCGCCCTCGGTCACCTGCTGGCGGAGCACCTCGCGCTCGGCCGTGCGCGCGCGGAGCGTGCTGGTGGCGACCTCGGCGGCCGTGCGTGCCTGGTCGAGCGTCACCCGCGGACCGGAGCCCTGGCGGAACAGCGTGTCGGCGCGGGCGAGGTCGGCCTGCGCCTGCGAAAGTTGCGACTGCGCGCCGGCAATCTGGGCATCCAGCGCCCCCATCTGCAACGCGATTTTCTGGTCCACCACCACAGCGAGCAACTGGCCCAGCGTCACCGCATCGCCGTTGCGCACGGGGCGCGCCAGCACGGTGCCGCCGATGCGGGCCCGTGCCGGCACCACGTTGAGGCTTTCCACCGTCGCGAAGGCAGCCTTCTCGTCGCTGATCGGCTCGGCGCGCACGGGGAACACGGCCGGCCCGGTTTGGGCGTGGGCCGTTTGGGCCGACGCGGGCAGGGCGGCAAGAAGGAGGGCCAGGATGAGGAGCGCGCGGTGGACTTTCATACTTGCCTCAATACGCAATTATATGGTAAGGGTCAAGCCGTCCAGAAGGTGAAAAGGCCCATGGCATCCCCGTTCCGAACCGTCTGCCTGGCTTGCGGCGCGGTGAACCGCATCGGGCGTGATCGTCCAGCCGCCGAGGCTCTGTGCGGCGCCTGCCGCGCCCAGCTGTTCACCGGCAAGCCGGCCGAGGTCGATGAGCAGAACCTCGAACGACACCTGCGCAACAGCGACATCCCGGTGCTGCTCGACGTGTGGGCGCCCTGGTGTGGCCCGTGCCGCAGCATGGCGCCGGAATTCGCCCGCGCCGCGGCGCAACTGGAACCGGGCGTGCGCCTGCTGAAACTGAACGCCGATGCGGCGCAGGCAACGGTGGCGCGGCTTGGGGTGCGGGGCATCCCGGCACTGATCCTGTTCCGCGACGGCGCCGTGCTGGCGCAGAGCAGCGGCGCCCGGGGCGAAGCTGCCATTGTCGCCTGGACCGAAGCCAATCTCGCAGCCCATTCAAGGGAGACCGTGACATGAACGTCGATCGCGCCGTGTTGTCCTTCGCCGGAGTGATGGTACTGGCCAGCGTAGCTCTGACCCTGTGGGTCAGCCCGTGGTTCCTGCTGCTGACCGGGTTCGTTGGCCTCAATCTGCTGCAGGCCGCCTTCACCGGTTTCTGCCCGGCCGCGATGCTGTTCCGCAAGCTCGGCATGGCTCCGGGCTGTGCGTTCAAGTAAGTTATATCTTGGATAGGTCGCGGGCTCGGCCCTCTCCACAAGCTGCGGGCCCGGCAGAGAGTCCCGTTCGGGAGCGCCGCATGCGTCCGCAATTGCTCGTTCCAGTCACGCCCCCGGCCACGGCGAGACGTGTCGCCATGCCGCCGGCCTTGCCCTGGCTGGCCGGCAGCGCGGCGGGCCTGCTCGCCTGGGGCCTGGCGTACAGCCAGCTCGTGCCGGTCTCGGACGGGCTGGCGGGCTTGTTGCCGCTGCAACCCGGCAGTCCTCTGGCCGAGGCGGCACGTTTCTTCCTGTATGACGCGCCGAAGGTGCTGCTGCTGCTCACGCTCGTCGTGTTCGGCATGGGCGTGGTCCGCAGCTACTTCTCGGCGGAGCGCACCCGTGCGCTGCTGGCGGGGCGGCGGGAAGGCGTGGGCAATGTGCTGGCGGCGCTGCTCGGCGTCGTAACTCCGTTCTGCTCCTGCTCCGCGGTGCCGATGTTCATCGGCTTCGTCAGCGCCGGCGTGCCGCTCGGCGTCACGTTTTCGTTTCTCATCGCCGCCCCGATGGTCAACGAGATCGCACTCGGCCTGTTGTTTGCCCTGGTCGGATGGAAGGTCGCATTGCTCTATCTCGGCGTCGGCCTTGGCATCGCAATCGTTGCGGGCTGGGTGATCGGGCGGCTGCATCTGGAGCACTGGCTGGAGGCCTGGGTGCGCGACCTGCGCAGCGGCGCGGCTGCGCTTCCGCCGACGGCGCTGACGGTCGCCGACCGGGTGCGCGCCGGGCTGGAGGCGATGCGCGACATCGTCGGCCGGGTCTGGCCCTGGATGCTGGCCGGCATTGCCGTTGGCGCCTTTATCCACGGCTTCGTGCCGACCGACGCGCTGGCGTTCATGATGGGCGCCGATTCCTGGTGGTCGGTGCCGGCGGCGGTGGCGATCGGCATCCCGATGTATTCGAACGCCGCGGGCATCGTGCCAGTGGCCGAGGCGCTGCTGGGCAAGGGTGCCGCGCTCGGCACCGTGCTCGCCTTCATGATGGCGGTGATCGCACTATCGCTGCCCGAAATGATCATTCTTCGCAAGGTGATGACGCTGCGGCTGATCGGCGTGTTCGTCGGCGTGGTCGGCATCGGCATCGTTGCCGTGGGATATCTGTTCAACGCGCTGCCCCTGTGACCAGGAGACCGGAGATGAAGGACGTCAAAGTGCTCGGCTCTGGCTGCAAGCGATGCGAGCAGGCCGCTGCCATGATCACCGCGGAGGCGGCGCGCCTTGGCGTGGAAATCCGCCTGGAAAAAGTGACTGACTACGCCGCGATCGCCGCCTACGGCATCGTATCGACGCCCGGCATCGTGGTGGACGGCCGCGTCGTTCATGCGGGTGGGCTGCCGAAGTCCGACGCGATCGCCGGATGGCTGGGGTGAACGGCGGCGCTTTCGCCGCGCCGGCTGGCCGGCTCCACCATTTGCCGCTGGCGTTGTTTGCCGCGCCGATGGGGCTGGGCGGGCTCGGACTGGCGTGGCGGCAGGCCGCACATGGCTTCGGTGTACCCGCCGCCGTAGGCGAGGCGCTGCTGGCGCTGGCGGCCCTGGTCTATGCGGCGCTGCTGGTGCTGCATCTGCGCCGCGGCCTTGCGCACCCGGCCGTGCTGGCGACCGATTTGCGCCACCCGGTGCGGGCTGCCTTCGCCGGCGCGGTCAGTATCGGGCTGATGCTGAATGCGGCGGCGCTGCTGCCCTATGCGCCAATTTCTGCCCTGGTGCTCTGGGCAGTCGCGGTTCTGCTGCATCTGGCGATCGGTGCCGTCGTGCTGCGCCGGCTGATCGCCGCGCCCAACGACCCGGCCATGCTCACGCCCCCCATCCTCATTCCGCTGGTCGGCAATCTGGTGGCACCCGTGGTGGGTGCACGGCTCGGGTTGGAGACGCTGTCCTGGATGCTGTTCGGCATCGGTCTGCTGCTGTGGCTGATGCTGCAGCCGCTGGTGCTGCACCGGTTGATCGCCGGCCCGCCATTGCCGCCGCTTCTGCGGCCGACTCTCGTGATTCTGCTGGCGCCGCCCTCGGTGGCGTGCCTGGCCGTGGCCGCTCTCACCGGCTCCGCCCTGACGCCGGTGGCGCTCGGGCTGTTCGGCCTCGCCGCGTTCATGGCGCTCGTTCTGCTGAGCCTGGTTCGTAGCTTTGCCGCTATGCCGTTCGCGCCGTCCTGGTGGGCCTGGACCTTTCCGCCGGCCGCCTTCGCGACGGCTTTGAGCAGCGTCGCGCAGAATGCGGGCAGCCCCGGGCTTCAGGTCCTGGCGGTCTGGGTGCTGCTGGGTGTGACCGCGATCACGGCGCTGGTGGCGCTGCGAACGTTCGGCGCGGCGGTCAGCGGCGACCTGCTGCAGCCGGAGAGAGGATGAAATGCACGCCCCCGTGGTCCTGACAGGAACTTTGGCAGGCGCAACGGTGGGTGCGTGTGGTGGGAACGGCGGATCGCGCTCCGGGCGCTCGTTCCCGCGGCGGCATCGCTTGCGCGGCGCCGCACAAGCCGGAGCGCGAAGCCAATGGAGGGTTGCATGCAAGCAATGAACCGGCGCGTCGTTCTCGGCTTGGCCGGCGCGGTGCTGGCGGGTGCGGCGGTGGCTCAGCCGATGGGTCCCGGCATGATGGGCGGTCCCGGTGCCGGCCGCGGTCCGGGCTTCGGACGCGGAATGAACGACCCGGCCACCTACCTTGCCGGACTGAAGACCGAACTCGGCATCACCCCGGCGCAGGAGCCCGCCTGGAGCGAATATGCCCAGACGGTGCAGGGAATGGCCACGCAGATGCGGGCCATGCACGCTGCCATGTTCGAGAAGATGCAGACCGCCACCTGGCAGGAACGGCAGGACATGATGAACGGCATGTTCGCGTCGCGCGCCGAGGCGCACCGGATGGTGGAGGAGGCCGCGCAGAAGCTGCTGCCCGCGCTTACGCCGGAGCAGAAGACCAAGGCCGCCACGTCGCTGCCGGGCTTGGTCGGACCGGGGCCGGGCATGGGCCGTGGTCCGGGTGGTGGTATGGGGCCGGGGATGGGCCGCGGTCCGGGTGGCGGTATGGGGCCGGGGACGGGTGGCGGTTCGCCGCCCCAGTAAGCCTGCGCTGGCAGGCGGCGCGACGCGCGGTCCGGCCTTGCCGGATCGCGCGCCGATCCGTTCAGTGCTGCGTTGGCCAGGTGATCGAGACGGCGCCGCGCAACTCGCCCGGCACGAAGCCGGTCGCCTGGTCCTGCGGATAGAGGGCGGCGATTTTCGCGGCGACCTCGGGGGCGACGTTGGTGCCGTGACACTGGGCGCACGGCTCGGCCATCGGGATCGCCTTCATGTAGCGGAAGCCGGTCGCGGTTTGGGCGGAGGTTTCGATCGTTGCGGGATCCTCCCCGGCGGCGCGGCGGGCAGCGAACCGCTGCAGCACCGAGCGTTCCCACGCATCTGGCGTGCCGCGTGGGTTACGGGCTTTCAGGCTGGTGCGCCAGATCGTGGCTCCGGCGCGGGCGCCGACCTCCTGCGCGATCGCCGGTGCCGCCTTCTGGCAGACATCGAGCGCCAGCAGCGGACCGCCGGCCTTCAGCGCTCCCATCAACTGAGCGCGCAGCTTGTCCTGGAATTCCATTGCCAGCGCCCGGCTACGCGCCGTCAGATCGTCTGTTTGTGCCAGGGCGGGCAGGGTGGCCAGCCCGCCCCCAACTGCCATCGTCAGCATCGCTGCTGCCCCGATCCTTGCCAACCGCATGTGTCACCTCGCTTTCGGCGCGGACCCTATTGCCCGTCGCAGCCGGAACTGTCCTCTTTTTTCTAATTCAAGCAAGAACGAAATTGACCGCACGGGCGAGGGTCTTTGGCAGGCTGCCACGTCACCCCCGGGGCAGAGGCAGAGCTCCGCCTATCGGCCGGAGCCTGCCGCACCAACCGCAACCGGCACGCCGGTCCCCTCCGCGAAGAACCAGGGGCGCAGCTGGATGCCCAGCCAGCACCCAGGCAGGGCGGCAAAGAACCACAGGAACCCGTGCAGGCTGCCCGAGGCGATGCCGCCCACCATCGCGCCGATATTGCAGCCGAAGGCAAGCCGCGCGCCGATGCCCATCAGCAATCCCCCGGCCGCCGCGGCAACCAGCCCGCGCACCGGCGGCCATATCTGGCCGCGGAACCGGCCACGCCACGCCGCGGCGAGCGTCGCGCCGAGAATAAAACCGATATCCATCAGCGAGGAGTCCTGGGCGAGCAGCGACCCGGCCAAATCCTGCCGCGGACCGTCCCACGACCAGTAGGCGGTTCCCGTGAGATCGACGCCGAGCGCGCCCGCGGCCTTGGCGCCCCACAGCGTCAGCCCTGACGTCACCCCCCAGGGCCGGCCCGAAAGCAGGAAGGCCAGCGCCGCCAGCGCGCCGATCGCCACCGCCGCGCGCAGTTGCGCGGCGCCCGGCCGGGGGCCGCGGCGCAGCAGCAGCGCCG
>CAIXDS010000244.1 GCA_903918195.1 uncultured Acetobacteraceae bacterium
CGCCAAGGGCCGAGAGGCCCTTGGAACCCATTCCTTAAGTAGTCGGGTCCAGGGGCCTCTCGGCCCTTGGCGGGGTCCAGGGGCAGAGCCCCTGGCCTTCCTTGACTGCCTGGACAAGCCCTTCCCGCGCCGCAATAACATCCCCTCATTTCGGAGGCGCGGACGATGGACGGATTCCGCCCGATTCTGGGCATCGCCGTGCTGCTGGTGCTGGCCTGGCTGTTCAGCGAGGACTGGCGGCGGGTGCGGCTACGCCCCGTCGTCGGCGGCGTGGCCCTGCAATGGGCGCTGGCCATGTTGCTGCTGTGGTTTGCGCCGGCGCGGCAGGCCATGCTGTCGGTCAACGACGCCGCCGAGGCACTGAACCACGCCACCCAGGCCGGCACGCGCTTCGTGTTCGGCTACCTGGCCGGCGGACCCGCTCCCTTCGTCGAGGCCGTGCCGGGCGCCGCCTTCATTCTCGCCTTTCAGGCCCTGCCGCTGGTGCTGACCATCAGCGCGCTGGCGACGCTGCTGTTCCACTGGGGCGTGCTGCAGGCGGTGATGCGCGTGTTCGCCTGGGTGCTACGGCGCACGATGGGGGTCGGCGGGGCGCTGGCGCTGGGCGCGGCGGTGCATGTGTTCGTTGGCATGGTGGAGGCGCCGCTGCTGGTGCGGCCATGGCTCGCGCGCATGCAGCGCGGCGAGTTGTTCGCGCTGATGACCTGCGGCATGGCGGGCATCGCCGGCACGGTGATGGTGATCTACGGCACCATCCTGGGGCCGGTCATTCCGGATGCGCTGGGCAACATCCTGTCGGCCGCCATCATCAGCACGCCGGCGGCGATCGCCGTGGCGGCGCTGATGATCCCCTTTGATGCCGGCCGCGAGGATGAGGCGCGGCTGGTACTGCCCGACCCGCCGGCCGATTCGCTCGATGCGGTGGTGAAGGGCACGGCGCAGGGCGTGCCGATCCTGGCCTCCATCATGGCGGTGCTGCTGGTGACGGTGGCGCTGGTGACGCTGCTGAACATGCTGCTGGGCCTGCTGCCGGCGGTGGACGGCGAGGCGGTGACGCTGCAATGGCTGTTTTCGTGGCCGTTCCGCCCGGTGGTGTGGCTGATCGGCGTGCCGTGGGAGCAGGCGAGCACGGCGGCGGGGCTGATGGCGACGAAAACGGCGCTGAACGAGTTCGTGGCCTATCTCAACCTGGCCGGCCTGCCGAACGGCGCGCTGTCGCCGCACAGCCGCCTCATCCTCACCTTTGCGCTGTGCGGGTTCGCCAATTTCGGCAGCGTGGGGATCATGGTGGGCGGCATTTCCGCCATGATCCCGGAGCGGCGCGACGAGGTGGCGAAACTGGGGCTGCGCTCGCTGGTGTCGGGCACGATCGCCACCTGCACGAGTGGGGCGGTGGCAGGGGTGTTGGTGGTGTAGTCAGGGCTGGCGGCGATGCAGCGCAATGCCGCCGAACCCTAGACCGCCGGCGCCATCACCAGGCGATGGCCGGCAGCCAGCGCCTCGACATTGATGTCGAGGAACTTTCGTGGCGTCTCCTCCTGCACCACGGCCTCCACCGCCGCCAGCGGACACAGCTCGGAGGCCGCGATCAGCGCGCCAAGGGCCACGATGTTGGCGACGCGCTCATTGCCGAGCGAGCGCGCCAGGGCAATGAACGGCAGCGGCGTCAGCACGAATCCGCCGCCCCCGGCGACATCGACCCGGGCGGCATCGGCCAGCACCAGCCCGCCGGCCCGGACCAGCGGCAGCGATGACGGCACGGCCACATCATCAAGCAGGACAAGGAAATCGAGTTCCGTCGCCAGCGGATAATCCACCGGCTCCGCGCCCTCGCCCACGACGATATCTGACCGGC
Organism: uncultured Acetobacteraceae bacterium; assembly: GCA_903918195.1. GTDB lineage: Bacteria > Pseudomonadota > Alphaproteobacteria > Acetobacterales > Acetobacteraceae > Rhodovastum. Next base: position 1,856 of record CAIXDS010000244.1, read on the forward strand.
TGACGCCGCCGCGCGAGGTCGGTTCATAGCTCTGCGACAGCGCGATCGTCCGCCCCGCGCGCAGCAGCGCCGCCGCGAGAATCTTCGCCGAAAGCTGCAGGCCCTGCCCGCCGCTGCCGCCGAAACGGAGTTGCACGCCGCCGCCCGTCCGGTCATCCATGGCAGTGTTCCTCATGGCGCGCCCCGCGCGGCCACCGCGGCGCGATAAGCGGCGCCGTATTCCGGCCGGTCATTGCGAACCAGCACGCCGGTGCGTGGCGCATTGGCGCGGAACGGCTGGTCCACGATGTTGCCATAGGTGTCGGGCCGCATGCTGCCCTTCTGTCGCAGGATGATCTCCGGCGCCGAACCCAGGTCGTTCTTGCGGCCAAATATCTCGGTGCAGTCGGAAATCACCTCGACGAAGGAGAACCCGGGATGGGCAAACGCCTCGCCGATCAGCGTCTTCAGCGCCGGCAGTTGCAGCGTCATGCCGCGCCCGACAAAGCCGGCG
>CAIXDS010000245.1 GCA_903918195.1 uncultured Acetobacteraceae bacterium
GCTCGGCTTCGAGGTCGAACTCCGCCCCCTCGCCAAGGCAGCCTGATGCCGCTCGTCAAGGCAAACGAGTCACCCTCCGGCTGCCAAAGCTGGCGCCCGGAGCAAGCGCGCTCCCCTCCCACCGGCGAAGTCTCTTGTCAGACAGAAGCAATCGCCGCCGATCCCGGTGGACATCGGCTCAACCACGCTCAGTACGGCGACCGCCGCAACCGCCGCGTCAAGCGCATTGCCGCCGGCGCGCAGCACATCGAGCGCTGCCAGGGTCGCCTGCGGCATCGAGGTGGCCGCCATGCCATGCGCCGAGAGCACCGGGCTGCGGCCCGGAAGGTGCAAATCACGCATGCCGGGCGTCTCCTGTCGGCAAGGTCCCCTTCGCCCCACTTGAACGCAAGCGGACGCTGGCACGCGGCTGGACCATTGGCAACCAGGCGCGTGCCTGGGATCATGGGGCTCGACAACGACGGGGGCGCGAGGTGGCGACGATCGAGGATTTGGAAAAGCTGGAGATCTGCGTCGGCACGGTGGTGGACGCGCAACCGCTCCCCGAGGCGCGCAAGGCATCGATCAGGCTGTGGATCGATTTCGGCGCGCCGCTGGGGGTGAAGCGTTCCTCGGCGCAGATCGCCGTGCACTACCGGCCGGACACGCTGATCGGCCGGCAGGTGCTGGCAGTGACCAATTTTCCGCCGCGGCGGATCGCCGGGTTCGAGAGCGAGGTGCTGACCCTCGGCGTGCCGGACGCGGACGGCGCGGTCGTGCTGCTGAAGCCCGACTTCAAGGTGCCCAACGGCGCACGGATGTTCTGATGCCACGCCACTACTACACCGTCACCTGGGACCAGTTGCACCGCGACGCCCGTGCGCTGGCCTGGCGGCTGATCGCGCTCAGGCCGTTCCGTGGCATCGTGGCAATCACCCGCGGCGGGCTGATCCCGGCCGCCATCGTGGCGCGCGAACTGGAACTGCGGGTGGTCGAAACCGTGTCGATCGTCGCCTATGGCCGCGGTGCGGCGGATGAAACCGAGCTCGGCACGCCAGAGGTGGTGAAGGCGCCGGTGGCCGCGGGCGACGGCGAAGGCTGGCTGCTGATCGACGACCTGGTGGATACCGGTGCGACGGCAAAGGTGGTGCGGGCGCTGCTGCCGCAGGCGCATTTCGCCACGGTCTATGCCAAGCCGGCCGGCAAGGTGCTGGTGGACACCTTCATTACCGAGGTGAGCCAGGATACCTGGATCTTGTTCCCGTGGGACACCGAGCCGCAATTCGCGGTGCCGCTGGCCAAGCGGGACAAGCCGGCCGGGTAACACCGCCGCAACCAAGACCGGCCCGCAAAGGGGCCGATCAAGATGCTGTCAGGATGACCGGATGGTACCGGAATTGCTGCGACTCAGAACGGAACGATGAAGCGAACGTTGAAAAAGGTGCCGCCAACGTCGTTGCGGGTATAGACTGATTGGGCCAGGGTCGCCTGAACGTTGATACCGCCGAACTGGTAGCCGACGAGCGGGCCGAGACCGAACCTGGACGAGATCTTGGACGACGCCGGGAACGGGCAGGCGCTGCCGGAGCAGGTGTCGCCGTTCAGCTGGCTGACCTGATAGCCGCCGAGGCCGATGGTCCATTTGTTGATGGTTTTCGCGATCGTGTAGTCGGCTTCAAACTCGGTGCCCGACCGGTAACTATAGTCGGTGGCGGTTGTTGAGCTGACCGGGATGGGAAGATGCAGATCGGCACTGATATTCCAGCCCTCATGCAACCAGCTCAGGCCGAGATCCGGCTGAATGGTCCAGAAGCCGTTGCCGGAGGGCAGACCGCCCTTCAGCCACTTCCCAGTAACGAATGCGGCGGGGGTGGAGGTGGCGTCGGGAATGTAGATCGACAGCCCTGCCTTCACATGGAATTCGTCGAAGGTCCACGCCAACTGACCCGGAACCACGACGGTGTTGTAGGTGCCCCAGTTGCCGCTGCCGGTGGGCAAGCCGTATCCCGAGCCAATCGAGGTGTAGTCGAATGGCTGGGCAATGGCGACGGCGTAATCGGCACCAAGTACCTTGTACCCGGTCGCCCACAGGACAATCGGAACTTCGACCAGCGCCTGCAGGCTTGTGTTGGGTATGCTATTGGCCTTCGAATTGTAGGCGTTATATGTTGCCCAGTAATTGTTCAACACGCCGTAAACACCCGGCGGCGGCAGCGCACCAGCGGCCAAACCTATGTTCGAACCCGGCAGATGCGGATCCCACAGTTCGTTCGCCGAGGCATTTCCTGCGAGGACCATCGCGCCGGTTACGGCGATGGTGCCCAAGATTTTTTTCATTAGCCGCTCCTCCGTAAGGTCTGCCGTGTAACCCGACGTTCATGCTTTACATAGCAGCCGTTCGTGCTCAAGCCCTCGTGAGGGGACCGGTTGGATGTTCGTGCCGAAAAACGGTTGATGTGACCGTTGAGCAACAATTGCACCGGGGCACGGTCTTGAGGCGACCGTTCGAGTGAGCGGCTGGGCGGACGGAAATGCAATAAGCTGTTCCTGTTGGCTAATATTTCTGATGTCGAATCTGAGGTCAGCATTGGTCCCCATCCCCCGCCCTGTACGGGCGGCGGGTGGAACGAGATGGCGGACTGCGTTTGTTTCAACACGCGCCGCCGACCGGGCGTCAGCACGCCGAATGGAATAATATAGATTAACGATAATGCAACCGACTTGCGTAGAAAATTCCCTGATTTATTGTATTTTATACGATGCTCGCGCCTATCTAGCTCGTATACTTTTTACAATCAAAATATTATTTCGTATTTAACTTTCATTATATTGGTAAATTCCGCAACAACGGGCGGCAATGACGCGGATTTTGGGCCTCGCAGACAGCGGCGTCTGACCGCATAACCCGTGCACCCTCATTTGCGCATCGGTATATACGGGACCCGCAAGGGCTGGACCGCTGGGTATGGCGGCTCATTTTTCTGACGTGGAGACGTGCTGATGGAGCTTTGGGCTCTCGTGGTCCTGGTTGTCGCCGATCTTCTCTACGGCGGCGTGTTGCTGGCATGGCTCTCCCCCCCTCGCGAAGCCACCGGCATCGAGCAGGCAGCGGAAGGCGCGTGCCGGCCGCCCATCGTGGACATCTCCGGAGCGGTTACGATGGAGTGCCTGGGGGTCGAGGGCAAGGCGATCGAGTATCTGAACGCGCGGCTGTCGGAGACCCTGCATCGGCAACTGCTCCACCCCGACGACCCGCGCCGGACGATCCGGACTCTGGATGACCGCATCGATGACCTGCGCCGGCAGGCCGAGGACTGGACAAGGCGGTATGGCGAATTATGGGACCGGCTGGACGACAGCGAGCCGGCGCGGCAGGCGCGCGGCCTGATCCAGCAGGGTGCGATCGGCGCGGCGGAAGCAATCCTGCAGGACCTGGCCGCCAGGGAGCAGGCCGGCAGCGCGCGTGTGGCGGCCGCCCAGTACAACCTCGGCGATGCCGCCATGCTGCGCTTCGATCCGGCCGGCGCGTTGCCGCATTATGAGAAGGCCTGTCGCATCGAACTGGACAACCCGCTCTATGCCAGCGGCTACGCCATGGCGGCTTATCGCGCGCGCCATTTCGACAAGGCGGAGCGCGGCTGGACGGAAGCGCTGCAACGCTACCGCGACCTCGCCACGCAGAACCCGGGCACCTACCAGCCCGATATCGCCGCGACGCTGACCCATCTCGGCATTCTCTACGGCAACACCGGCCGGCTCGCCGAGGCCAGGAAGGCCCTGGCCGAAGCGCTCGCGGTCACCCGCGCCCTCGCGGTGGATGATCCCGAGCGATACGTGGGCCTGGTGCGGTCGTTGAAGCGGCAACAGACCAACCTCGCCGCGGCCGCATCAGCACCGAACAACTGACCTCTCACCCGACCGGTGGGATACTCGGTTCAGGTGCCGCAAAACGTCTGCAGCACGCGCTCCTCCGGCGCGGGGGGAGTGGAAAATCGTTCGCGGCCCGGCTGGTCCTCATAGGGGCGTGAGAGCACGTCAATAAGTTCCTCGAACGGGGCAAAATCCTGCCGTTCGGTTGCCGCCGCGAGCGCGGCTTCGACGATGTGGTTGCGGGGGATGAAAGCCGGGTTCACCGCCTGCATGGCGGCACGGCGCGCCTGCGGGTCCATGGGTTCGTCCAGCAGGCGGTGGCGCCAGCGCCCGGCCCAGGCATCGTAGGCGGTCGGGTCCGCGAACAGCTCGCGCACGGATGCATCCTCATCCAATGTCGTAGCTGTATCGCATAATTTCCTGAATGTAGAAGAAAAATCTGCTCCGTTTTCGGCCATGTGTGCCAGCAGGTCCTGCGCCAACTCGGCGTCACCCTCGCGCTCGGTGAACAGGCCGAGCTTGCGTTGCATGCCGGCGCGATAGGAAGCGGCGAAGTGCGGAGCGAAGCCCGCCAGCACGTCCTGCGCCACCGCCACGGCGGTTTCGTCGTTCTCGGCCAGCAACGGCAGCAGCGTCTCGGCCAGACGAACGAGATTCCAGTGGGCGATGCGCGGCTGGTTGCCGTAGGCGTATCGGTCGCCCTGGTCGATCGAGCTGAACACCTTGGCCGGGTTGAATTCATCCATGAAGGCGCAGGGGCCGAAATCGATCGTCTCGCCCGAGATCGCGGTGTTGTCGGTGTTCATCACGCCATGGATGAAGCCGACATGCAGCCAGCGCGCCACCAGTTCCGCCTGGCGCGCTACCACCGCCGCCAGCAGCGCGCGGACCGGATGCTCCGCCGCCGCCGCCTCGGGGTAATGGCGGGCGATGGCGTGCTCGGCCAGCAGACGCACCGCCTCGCCGTCGCCGCGCACGGCGAAATACTGGAACGTGCCGACGCGCAGATGGCTCGCGGCGACGCGCGTCAGCACGGCGCCGGGCAGCGCCATGCCGCGCAGCACATCCTGGCCGGTGGTGACGGCGGCCAACGCCCGCGTCGTCGGCACGCCCAGCGCTGCCATGGCCTCGCTGACGATGTACTCGCGCAGCACCGGGCCGAGGGCGGCGCGCCCGTCGCCGCCGCGTGAGAACGGCGTGCGGCCGGAGCCCTTGAGCTGGATGTCGCGCCGCGCGCCATCCCGCCCCACCACCTCGCCGAGCAGAATGGCGCGCCCGTCGCCAAGCTGCGGCACGAACTGGCCGAACTGGTGACCGGCATAGGCGAGCGCGATCGGCGCCGCCCCCTCGGGCACCTTGTTGCCGGCCAGGATGTCCACGCCCGCGGGGCTGGCCAGCGCCACCGGGTCGAGGCCGAGTTGTTCGGCCAGGGGGACATTCACCCGGATAAGCTGCGGCGCGGCCACTGGTGTCGGATCGAGTCGCGCATACAGGCGTTCCGGCAGGCGGGCGTAGCTGTTGTCGAAGCAAAAGCGAACGGACATGCGGTCAGCTTATCTGGGATGTGGGCGTCATAATCCTGAGATCGGGCTGCACCGGCTGCTCGGCAAGGGCCTTCGGGGTCCCGACCACCGCGGCGCGCGTGGCGCCAGGGCCACACGAACCGTCGGCACGGCGAAATGAAGCGAGCGATCCCGCATCGATGACTTCATTTTATCGCCATCTTGCCCGATTATGTTTACCAACATGAAACCGCTGATCGGCATCTCCTGCTGCACCAAGCTGTTCGGCACCTATGGGACGCCGAACCACGCCGCGTCGGACACGTATGTGCGCGCCACCGACCTGGTGGTGAGTGGCGTGCCGGTGCTGGTCCCGGCCAATGGCAGGCGCGCCGATATCGCCGCCCTGGTGGCGAAGCTGGACGGCATCATCTTCACGGGAAGCCGATCCAATGTGCAGCCCGAGCTGTACCAGGGGCCGCCGCATGCCGAGGGCACGCCCGAGGACACCATGCGCGACTCCGTGACCCTGCCGTTGTTTCGCGGCGCGATCGCGGCCGGCATTCCGGTGCTGGCGATCTGCCGCGGCATGCAGGAATTCAACGTTGCAATGGGGGGCAGCCTGCACCAGCGCCTGCAGGACCTGCCGGACCGCATGGACCACGGCATGCCGATGCACCCCAACCCGCTTGTGCGCACCGGCAAGGCGCACAGCGTGCGGATTGTCAGGGGAAGCTGGCTGCACCGCATTGCCGGCAGCACCGAGATTGCGGTCAACTCGCTGCACAACCAGGGCATCGACCGCCTCGGCGCCGGCCTGGTGGCTGAGGCAGTGGCACCGGACGGTACCATTGAGGCGATCCGTGCGACGGGCACCCCTGCCCTTGCCGTCGGCATACAATGGCACCCGGAATACGATTGGGACCACGACGCGGTGTCGCGCCGCATCTTCGAAGCGTTCGCCGAAGCCGTGCGCGAACGCGCCCAGCCGCAGGCTGCCGCAGCGGATTGATAAAGGGTTCCAAGGGCTGTGCCCTTGGTGGAGTCCGGGGCAGCGCCCCAGCTGCAGCGGGGAGAACATGAACTATGACCGACATGCCGGAACTGCCAGGGCTCATCCGCTTCCCGGTCGAGCGGCGTTTCATGATGACCGGCCTGATGTCCGGGCTGACGCTCGCGACCACCCGGGTCGAGGCGCAGGTCATCCACACGGACACCGCCGGGATCGATTCCGGCGAGGTGCGGGTGAAGGTGTCCGACGGTGAGGTGCCTACCTATTACGCCCGCCCGCAGGGTAGCGGCCCGTTCCCGATCGTGCTGGTGAACGAAGAAATTTTCGGCGTGCACGACTACATCAAGGACATTTGCCGCCGGCTGGCCAAGGCGGGGTATTTGGCGGTGGCGCCGGAGATCTATGCGCGGCTCGCCGACTTCTCGAAGATCACCGATTTTTCAACCATCTTCCGCGACGTGGTGGGCAAGGCGCCGGACGCGACCGTGCTGTCGGACCTGGACGCGGCGGTGGCGTGGGCAGCCGCCAACAAGGGCGATGCCGGACGGGTCGGCGTGGTCGGGTTCTGCCGCGGCGGACGCAACACCTGGCTGTATGCGGCCCACAACCCCAGCGTGAAGGCGGCGGTGGCCTGGTACGGGCCGGTCGTGGGACCGACCAGCGACATCCAGCCCAGCACGCCGACCGACGTCGCCGCAAAGCTGCATGCCCCGTTGCTGGGTCTGTACGGCGGCAAGGATGGCGGCATCAAGGTGGAGGACGTGCAGGCGGCAGCGGCGAAGGCACGGGCGGCGGGCCGTACCGTCGAGATCGTGGTATACCCGGACGCGCCGCACGGCTTCCACGCCGATTACCGACCCAGCTATCGGGCCAATGATGCGGCCGATGGATGGGCGCGGATGCTGGCGTGGTTCAGGAAGTACGGGGTGGCGTAGGCGGAGGCATCGCCTACCCAGTCGGCAGCTTCACCGCCAGGCGCATCGCCCCCCAGTGCCGTCCTTGCACAATGATTGGGGCATCGTATTCCTTCAGCATGATGATCCGGCCGCCGCCCATGTCGCGCGGATAGGCCTGGATCAGGATCGGCCGTGTGTTGCGCGCGGCGAGCAACCCGGCCCGGTCGTCGAAGATGCGGCGGTTGCGGCTGTGCGCGGTGTTCCACAGCCGATCGCCCGGCCGCTGCGGATGGCTGTAGTCGCGGTTGTGGGTGGCGATGTAGCCGTGGCGGTCGCACGGCGCGCAGAACACGATAGTGCCGTCAGAGTCCTTCACCCGCTCGATAATCGACGGCACCAGCGCGTCGCACAATTCGGTCGCGCCGCACACATGCTGCTGCGGGTCGCTGCCGCGCACCGGCCGGTATTCGGTGTCGAACACCTGTGCCAGCCCGAACCGCCCGGCCGCGATTGCCTGCTCGAATGAAGCGGCCAACGCAGCCGCGGCTGCCTGGCAGCGCGCGATATGCGGCGGGTCCGGTGCGCGCGCCTGGGCCAGGCACGCAGCGATTGCCGCCTCCGCCGCCGACGATACATTCGGGAAATGCATGTGCAGACCCGCCGCCGACACGCCGGCCACGCGGGCATGCAATTTCCCTATCCGGTCGAGCGTCAGCTCCCCCGTTGTCCCGACGACCAGCCCCGGCCCTGACGCCGCCAGCAGCGCGCCGCCGGTGCCGAGGTCGCCGGTGAACCCCTCGACGGTCTGCCCGTTCGCTTGCAGGGTGAAGCGCACGCAGACCGGCTCGCGGGCGGTGCGGCGGCGGCTGCCCGCGGAGGAACTGCGCAGCAGAGTGCTCAGCCGCCGCGGCAATTCGCCCAGGCCCATTTGCAACTGGCTGGACATCTCGCCAAAGCCGTGCGCGGCGATTTCGGTTGCCTCGGCCCGCCCCAGCAAATGGCGGACCTGGTCGGCAACCGCGCGCGTGTGCCCGCCGGCAACCGCGACATGGCGGGTGATCTCGTCCGTCGCCGCACGCTGCTGGCCGGTGGCTGTACACACCTCGTGAGCGATGTCCTCGACGCCCCGCGCGTGCCGGCCGATGCTGCCGACCTGCGTCGCCGCCCCGGCCACGCCGCGCACGATCGCCTCGGCCCGCGCGCTCACCCCGCCGGTGGCCTCCTCCGTCTGGTTGGCAAGACTCTTCACTTCGCCTGCCACCACCGCGAAGCCGCGCCCGGCATCGCCGGCGCGGGTGGCCTCGATGGTCGCGTTCAGCGCCAGCAAGCGCGTCTGCCGCGCGATATCGCGCACCAGCCGCACGACTCCGTCGATCTCCTGCGCGGAGCGTGCCAGCACCTGCATCGCCTCGCTGGCAGCGCCGGCTTCCTGGGCCGAGCGCGCGGTCACCTCGGCGGCCTGCGCGGCCTGCCCGGCGATTGCGGCGGTCGAGACTTCCAACACCTGCGCCGCCGCGACCACCGCCTGCACAGCGTGCACGGTCGCATCCACCGCCCCGCTCACCGCCTCGGCCACGCCGCGCACGTCGCTGGCCACCTCGGCCAATTGCTTCGCCCCGTCAGCCAGGCGATCGGCCTGCAGCGCGACCTCGCCGACCGCGAGTGTCACGTCGCCCTCGATCAGATCGGCCAGCGCCAGCACTTCGGCGCGCATGTGATTGGCCTCGTCGCGGCGATGCCAGGCACGCAGCGACAACTCCATGTCGAGGAACACCGCGCGCAGCAACGCGACCAGATCCTCGGCCAGCGCCGGGCGGGCGCGATGGCGCCGGGCCAGCGCCCTTACCAGGTGCTCCAGGGTCAGGCAGGTGCCGCCGATGTACCAGCGCGACTCCAGCCCGTTGCGCGCGTGCGCCTCGCCGACCCGGCGGGTGCGCTCGGCCTGGGCATCGTCGAACGATGCCGATAGCAGCGCCAGCCAATGCCGTTCCTGCAGGTGCCGCAGCCGCGCGATCTTCGCCTCATCGCCGAGCAGCACCGCCAGATCGGGTTCGCGCTGCCACTGCGCATAGACGTCCTGCAGCGCCGAGGGCAGCGCGCGCGCGATCTCGTCGCGCATGCCACGCAGCCGCGCACCGGCAGCCTGGTCGGGGAGCAGCAATCCGAGCCACCCATCCCGGTCCGAATCGGCAAGATCATCGGCACTGGCGGTGGGCGGATCGAACGGCATGGCGGAACCTCGCATGCGGCCAGGGGGGAGGCCGTGCAGTCTGTGCGCCACTCATTTCCCGATGGTAAATCGGCCGCCCGCCGCGATGTTATGGCCGCTCAGGCGTCGCGGGCTGCCCCCGCCTCGGTCAACCGCTCCACCACCGCCCGCCGGAACGGCGCCAGCCGGCTGCCGACCCGCAGCGCCGCCGCCCGCAGCACCCGCGCCGGGAAACGGTCGTCGGTGTAGAACAGGGCGGTCGCGTTGGTGGCCAGATATAGCGGCCGGCTGGCCCGCATGTGGTCGGTCTGATAGCGCGCCAGCGCCCGGCGATCAGCCACGCCGCGGCCGCGCTCGACCGCATCGCGAATCTCGCGCGCCAGCGAATCCGCCCCGCGCAGGCCGAGATTGAACCCATGTGCCGTCACCGGATGCATACCGACCGCGGCATCCCCCACCAGCGCGAACCGGGTCGCCACGAAACGCTGCGCGAACACGCCGACCAGCGGATAGACGTGCCGGGTCGAGACCAGCCGCATCGCGCCCAGGCGGTTGCGGTAACGGCGGGTGATGTCAGCGTCGAATTCCGCCCCCTCCAGCGCCATCACCTGATCCATTTCGCGTGCGGGCAGGGTCAGCACGGCCCCGGAGACATCGCCGTTCAGCGGCAGAATCGCAAAGGTCTGGCCGTAGCCGAACCACTCGGTGGCGATGCCGTGGTGCGGGCGCTCATGCGCCACGCGGCAGACCAGCATGCTCTTGCCGAAATCCTGCATGGTCGCCGGAATGCCCATGCGCCGGCGGGTCTCGGAAAAGCGTGTATCGGCCGCTACGACCAACTGCGCCGACAGCTTCGTGCCGTCCGCCAGTTCCACCGTCGCCCCCGACGCGGATGTCTGCACCGCGGCCACCGTGGTGCCGGCCAGCAGCGTCACCTCGGGCAAGCCCTGCACCACCTCGTACAGGCTGCGGCGGATCAGGTGATTGGGCACCAGCACGCCGAGCGGACCGTCACCCTTGCCCTCGGCATCGAAGCGCAGCGCAAACGACGACACACCGTTCAGCACCTGCGCCTCGCGCAGCGGGGCGATGTCGGCTTCGGGAATGCGCTCCCAGGCGCCCAGTCGCCGCAGCAGGGTCATGGACAGATGGGTCAGCGCGATTTCGCGCCCGTCGAACGCCGGATCGGCCAGCGCCGGCTCCGGTTGCTTTTCCACCAGCGCCAGCCGCAGGCCGGAACCGGCGAGCGATGCCGCGAACGCCAGCCCCGCGGGCCCTGCCCCCACCACCACGATGTCGAACTGCATGGTCAAATCCTCCGGCTGGGCGACGGTCTAGCGCTGCGAAGGAGGGAAGGCCAGGGCAGAGCCCTGGCCTTCCTTACTCCGCCGCGCTCGGCTCCTGCGCCCGCCCCGCATCCCGCAGCCGCCGGCGTCCAAGCGGGCGGATATCGGCATGCGGCGCCGCAGCCTTGATGGCCGCCTGCACCGCCGCCCGTTCCTCATGGATCGAGACGATCACCGGCCCCATCGGAACGCCGATATCCACCAGCACCGCCTCGGATAGCTGCAGGCTGGCCTCCACCGTCTCGGGCACCGCGTCGGAGGCGCCGACATGGTAGAGATGCGCGGCATGGGCGGCGTCGCGGGCGCGGGCGATGATCAGCAGGTCGGGCCGTTCGGCGCGTGCGGCGGTGACCAACTGGTCCACGGCGCGCTTTCCGGTCATGGTCACCACCAGCGCCCGCGCGCTGGCCACGCCCACCTGACGCAGCAGCGCCGGCACGGTGATGTCGCCCCAGTAGACCGGCTGCCCGGCACGCCGCACGCGGGCCACCCGGTCGGGGTCGCTGTCGATCGCAACATAAGGAATGGCGTGCGCCGCAAGCATGGACGCCACGGTCTGCCCCACCCGGCCGAAGCCGGCCAGGATCACCCGTGCCTCGCTGGCCTGGTCGTCCGGGGGCAGCAGCGCCGGGTCCACCTCCGGCTGGCGCTCCAGGCGGGGCGCGTGCCGGCGGCCAACCGAGGACAGCAAGGGAATCGCCGCCATGCTGAGCGCCACCGCGATCAGCGCGGTGTCGGCCACCGCATGCGGCAGCAGCCCCTCCTGCGCGGCCACCGAGAGCACCACAAAGCCGAACTCGCCGCCCGGCCCCAGCAACAACCCAGCCTGCACCGCCTTCGGCCAGGGCAGGCCAAACAGCCGCGCGGCCGGGGCGATCAGCACCAGCTTGACCAGCACCAGCAGCACCGCGCCGCCCAGCGTGATCAGCGGAGCGGCGGCCACCCGCAGCGGGTCGAAACCGAGGCCGACGGCGATCAGGAACACGCCCAGCAACAGGCCCTTGAACGGCTCGATCGTCACCTCGACCTGGCGGCGGTACTCGGTGCCGGCCAGCAGCAGGCCGCCGATCAGGGCACCGAGCGCCATGGACAACCCCGCGGACGCGGTGGCGACGGCGGAGGCCAGCACCACCAGCAGGCAGGCCGCCATGAACAGCTCCGGGCTGCCGGTGCGGGCGACGCTGCGGAACAGCGGGCGCAGCCCCAACCGGCCGAGGGCAACGATGGCACCCACGGCCAGCACCGCCTTCAGCGCCGCCAGCCACAGCACCATGCCACTGCCCCCGCGCTGCAGGCCGATTGCCAGCAGCACCGGCACGATGGCGAGATCCTGGAACAGCAGCACGGCGAAGCACACCCGCCCCAGCGCGGTGCCCAGCCGCTTCTCCACCGAGAGCACCTGGATGACCACGGCCGTGGACGACATCGCCCCGGCGATGCCGGCCACCATGGCCGAAGCCGGCGGCAGCCCGGCCAGCACGGCGAGCCCGGCCAGCACGGCGCTGCTGGCGGCCACCTGCAGCGCGCCCAGGCCGAACACCAGCCGGCGCATCACCCACAGCCGCTCGAAGGACAATTCGAGGCCGATCATGAACAGCAGCATGACCACGCCGAGTTCGGCGATCGGCGCGATCGACGCCGGATCGCCGATGGTGACGGCGGCGAGCCATGGCAGGTCGGTGACCGCGCGCCCGAGCCCGAACGGCCCGACTGCCATGCCGACCAGCATGAAGCCCAGCACCGGGGACACGCGCAGCCGGTGGAACAGCGGAATCACCACGCCGGCGGCGGCCAGGACGATCAGCGCCTGCTTGAAGGCGCCGGGATCGACATGCGCTTCCATCAGCGTGACGCCGCCGGCACAATGGCGGCCCACCGCGCCGAATCGTCCGCTTGTGTCAACCGCCGGTTCTCATCGATCATGTGCCAGATATCGCCGCCGCAGCCGCCCGCCGCAAGGCCGGTGCGGGCGGCGAAACGGCTACGGCTCCCCTTTGCACGCGGTTGCGTGGCCGTCGCTTTCCCCCACATGATGGAATTGCGGGAACAGTTTCGTCCTCCGAACATGGGTTGTGAATTTTTCAATGCGGTTGCTGCTGGTTCTGTTCGTTGCGTTGCTGCCTGGCTTCGGCTGCCCGGCCATCGCTCAGACTCCCCATGGCGACGAAAAACCCCCCGAGGGACGGGACTGGACGTCGCTGCTTGGCCTCGACCGCCCCGCCAGCGGGCAGACTCGCTACGATACCGAAAAAACACCCGAGGGATGGGCCTGGACGCGCATCAAACGCGATGAGGTCGCCGACCTGAACCTGCGCTGTGATCCCAGCGGGACCACCCGTCTCGACTCGCACGCCGATGCCGGGTGGGACGATACCTGCCGGAAAATCCCGGCGAGTTTTGTCGCCGACGTGCTGACCAATCCGCGCTTGCGCGACCGCATCGGCCGGCACGGCTTTCGCCTGCAGGGCGCGCGGATTGACGGCGATCTGGACCTCGCCAACGCCAGTATCGGCGTTGACCTGGGAATTGACGCAAGCCGGATCGATGGGAGTCTGAATCTGACCGGCGCCCATCTTGCCGGCATTCTGTCGCTCCAGCGCACCCAGGTGAACGGAGATTTCGCGGCCGAGAGATTGCGCGCCGATGCGAACCTGTTCCTGCGTGACCATGCCACCTTCAAGGGGAACGTGCGGCTCCTCGGCGGCAAAATTGGCGGGCAGCTCAATATGGACGGCTCTGCCTTCGCGGGGACCATCACCGCGGACAGCCTGTCGGTCGAGACAAGTTTGTTCCTGCGCGGCGCGATCGTCAGGGGCAACCTGATTCTCCGCGGCGCCAGGGTCGGCGGGCAGGTGGACATGGACAGCTCGACGTTCGGGCAGACTATCGATGCGGATAGTCTCTCGGTCGGAAGCAGCCTGTTTCTGAGCGGCGCCACCTTCCTGGGGGAGGTGATCCTCCGCGGTGCCAAGGTCGAGGGGCAGGTATCGATGATCGGCTCCGTGTTCGAGCAGAGCGTGGACGCGGGAACGGCAACGATCGGAAAATCGATGCTGGCGCGCAACGCACGCTTCGCGCAACCCGTCAGTTTGACATTTACCCACATCGTGGGCGGCCTCAACCTGACGGGCGCGGTCGCAAACCGCATCGATCTCGCGAACGCGGTCATCGGCGACGATTTGTTGCTGGGCGATAGCGCCTCGCAACTGCATTGGCAGTGCACCGGTTTCGCGCCGGCCGCCCCCGGCAGTGGCAAAGCGCCCTCCGGCACAAGCTGGCCGCTCGGCGACCGCAGCTGGCGGACGGCAAGCTGCGGCACCGGCGAGGATCACCAGATCCCGGCCATGGTCCTGCGAAACACCCATGTCGGCGCCCTGCAGGACAACGCAGATTCGTGGCCGCCGGAACTCGACCTGGAGGGGTTCCGATACGACCGCCTCGGTGGCCTCAATGGCACCGGCGCGGCCGATATGCGCCAGCGCTCTCCGAAGCAGTGGCGGGACTGGCTCGATCGCGACCGCATTTTCAGTGCCCAACCTTACACCCAGTTGGCGAGCGTCCTGGTGACGTCCGGCCATCGCGCCACCGCTGACAGCATGTTGTACTTTGGCCGGGAACGCGAACGCCACGACGCGCTCGAGCGCGGAGAGTGGTACCTGGGGGCGTGGTTGAGCTTTCTCTGGGCCATCGCCGGCTACGGCATCGGCCTTTATACGTTCCGTGTTCTCTACTGGGTTGGCGGGCTCACCCTGCTGGGCACCCTGGTGTTGCTGTTCGCCGCCAAGGCCCGCCGGCACGGATTCCTGTGGTGTTTCGGCGCCAGTCTGCAACGGCTGCTGCCGGTCGTGGAGTTCAACAAAAGCTTCAAGGATTTCTTCGACAACCCGCCGCCGGCCAGCGATGCGGAGACGCGAAATCTGCGCGGCTGGCAGGTATTCTTTTTCTCCGGGCTGGCGCTGGCCGGCTGGGTGATCGGTTTTGTCCTGCTCGCCGCGATGACCAACCTGACGCCGAAATTCTGACCGCCCGCCCCTACCCACACCCCGCCAGCGACCGCAAATCCGCGGCCACGTCGCGCAGCACCGGCCCCCATTCTCCCGGCGCCGGTTGCCGGTACAGCCGCAGCCCCGGATACCACGGGCTGTCGCGCCGCCCGTGCAGCCAGCGCCAGCACATATCGTAGCGCGACAGCAGCCACACCGGCCGCCCGAGCCCGCCGGCCAGGTGCGCCACCGACGTGTCCACCGAAATCACCAGGTCGAGCGCCGCCACCACGGCGGCCGTGTCGTCGAAATCCGCGCAGTGCGGCATCGGGTCCAGCATGTCGAACCCGGCCGGCAGGGGCTGATCCTTCTGCAGCGACACGAACCGGACGCCGGCGATGCCGGCCAGCGGCGCCAGCGCGTCGGCTGGCAGCGATCGCCGTGTGTCCATGGCATGGGCCGTCGGCATGCCCGGGCGCGACGCCCCGGCCCAGACCAGCCCGACCCGCAGCCCAGGCCCCGCTTCGGCCAGCCGCGCCCGCCAGGACGCCGCCTTCGCTGCATCGACCGGCAGGTAGGGAACCTGTGCCGGCACGGTTTCCAGCGTGGTGGCGAAACAGTGCGGGAGAGACAACATCGGGCAGTGCAGACCGTAGGCCGGCAATGCCTCGCCGCGGCCCAGCACGGCAACCGGCCCGGGCAGACGCCGCAGCAGACGCACCAGCGGCGGCTGCACGCGCAGCACCACCCGCGCCCCGCGCGCGGCCAGCAGAGGCACATAGCGCACGAATTGCAGCGTGTCGCCGAAGCCGCCCTCATCGTGCACCAGAATGGTGCGCCCGGCCGGAGGGTCGCCCTGCCAACACGGGCCGGCCACCCCGTGCGGCAGCATGCCCGGCACCTGCCAGCGCCACTCGTTCTCGGCAAAGCCGCGCGCCAGGTCGCCGGCGGTCAGCAGGGCCAGCGCATGATTGGCGCGCACCTCGGGGTCCTGCGGCGCCAGCGACACCGCCGCCTCGTGCGCCGCGAGCGATTGCACCACCATTCCCTGCTCGGCCAGCGCCACGCCCAAATTGGTCCAGGTGTTGACGGCGCCCGGGTTCTGCCGCACCGCCGTGGCATAGGCGGCCAACGCCTCGCCGAAGCGTTGCTGGCTGTGCAGCGCCGTGCCGAGATTGGCCCAGGCGGCCCAGAATTGCGGCTGCCGGGCGAGCGCCGCGCGGCAGGTCGCCTCCGCCTCGGCGTGGCGCTGGGTCGCGTTCAGCACCGCACCCAGATTGCTCAGCGCCTCGGCTTCGTCGGGCGCGCTGTCCGCGACGGCGCGGAAGGCCGCCTCCGCCACGGCCAACCGCCCCGCCGCATACGCGGCACATCCTTCCGCCAGCACGGCCCCGGCCACCATCTCCGTAACTCCGTAGCTCAGCACAGCTGCCAGGATAGGCTGCGCGGGTGAAGGTCCGGTGAAGATGCGGCCGGCCAGCGGCGCTTCAGCCGGCGAACCGCTCCGGCGGCAGGGCCATGATGGTCTGCTGCGCCACCGCGCAGACCCGCGACCGGCCCTGCGCATCCAGCGCCGCCACCTCCATGCGGGTGACGATCAGCGCGCGGCCGGCCCGCACCACATGCCCGGTGGCGATGATGGCGCTGCCGGCGGCCGGGGTGATGAAGTTGATCTTGTATTCCACCGACAGCACCTGCCAGCCCGGCTCGCACAGCGTCATCGCCGCGTAGCCGCCGGCCACGTCGGCCACCATGCCGATCACGCCGCCATGGAAAAACCCGTGATGCTGCGTCACCGCCTCCGAATACGGCACCCGGACGACGCAGCGCCCCGGCTCGACGGCCTCAAGCACCGCGCCGATGGTGCGCAGCGCACCCTGGCTGGCGAAGCTGGCGGCGACGTCCGCGGCAAAGTCCGGGTTGCGCGGCTTCGTCATCGCAGCGCCGACAGCCGGGCGGGATCGACCGTCACCGCATGGTTCAGCGGCCCATGCCCGCCGCCCAGTCCCGGCGCCGCGGCGATCGCCGCCTGCACATAGGCATGCGCGCGTCCGACCGCCGCGTGCAGCGCCATTCCCTGCGCCAGCCCCGCGGCGACCGCACTGGCCAACGTGCAGCCGGTGCCATGGGTGTGGCGCGTGGCAATGCGCGGGGCGCGGAACTCGGTTAGTCCCGATTCGGTCGCCAGCAGGTCGAGCACTTCCGTCCCGTCCAGGTGCCCGCCCTTCAGCAGCACCGCCGGCACGCCGAGCGCGCGCAGGGCCTCCGCGGCGCGGTGCATCGAGGCCTCGTCGGTGATCGTCATGCCACTCAATGCCTCCGCCTCCGGCAGGTTGGGGGTCATCAGCGCGGCGAGCGGCAGCAGGCGCCGCCGGAGCTGGTCCAGCGCCGGCTCGCCCAGCAGCGCCGCGCCGCCTTTCGCCACCATGACGGGATCGACCACCAGCGCAATGCCGCGCGCCTGCGCCTCCAGCACGGCGCAAACCGCCTCGACCGTGGCGCTATCGCCGAGCATGCCGGTCTTGATCGCATCCGCGCCGATATCGTCCAGCACGCAGGCCATCTGCGCCGCCACGGTGGCGGGCGGCACCGCATGCACGAAGTGCACGCCGCGCGTGTCCTGCACGGTGATCGCGGTGATCGCGGTCATCGCATAGGCATCCAGCGCCGTGATCGTCTTGATGTCGGCCTGGATGCCGGCCCCGCCGCCGGAATCCGACCCGGCCACCACCAGCACGCGTCCGCGCATGGCCGCGATCAGACGGTCGCGCCGGCGGTTGCGGCGGCGATCTCGGCGCAGATTTCGTCCACCACCCCGAGCACCAGCGCCTCGTCCTCGCCTTCCGCCATGACGCGCACCAGCGGCTCGGTGCCGCTGCGGCGGATCAGCAGGCGCCCGGTGGCGGCCAGCCGCGCCTCGCCCGCCTCGATGGCGCGCTGCACCCGCCCGGCCCCCAGCGGCGAAGCGCCGGCATAGCGGACATTCTTCAGCACCTGCGGCAGCGGGTCGAACAGCCGCATCACCTCACTGGCCGGCCGCCCCTCCTCCACCAGCACGGCGAGCACCTGCAGCGCCGCCAGCAGCCCATCGCCGGTGGTGGCGTAGTCGGACAGGATCATGTGGCCGGACTGCTCGCCGCCCACGTTCAGGCCGAGTTCGCGCATGCGCTCCATGACGTAGCGGTCGCCGACCTGGGTGCGGTGCAGGGTGATGCCCTGGGCGGTCAGGAACCGCTCAAGCCCGAGATTGGACATCACGGTGGCCGCGATACCCCCGCTGGCGAGCCTTCCCGCCTGGCCCCAGCTGCGCGCGATCAGCGCCAGCACCTGGTCGCCGTCGATGATGGCACCCTGCTCGTCGGACAGAATGAGGCGGTCGGCATCGCCGTCGAGCGCCAGGCCCAGATGGGCGCCATGGCGCTTCACCTCACTGCACATGAATTGCGGCGTGGTGGAGCCGCAGCCGCAGTTGATGTTGAACCCGTCCGGTGCGACGCCGACCGGCACCACCTCGGCGCCCAGTTCCCACAGCACGGTGGGCGCCACCCGGTAGGCGGCCCCGTTGGCGCAATCCACCACGATCTTCAGCCCGTCCAGGCGGAGGCCGCGCGGGAAGCTGGCCTTGGCCGACTCGATATAGCGTCCGGCCGCATCCTCCAGCCGGGAGGCGCGGCCCAGCTTCGCCGGGGCGGCCAGTTGCGCGCTGAGGTCGCGGTCCATCAGCGCCTCGATCCCCGCCTCGGTCTCGTCCGACAGCTTGTAGCCATCGGGGCCGAACAGCTTGATGCCGTTATCCTCATAAGGGTTATGGCTGGCCGAGATCATCACCCCCAGATCGGCGCGCAGGCTGCGCGTCAGCAGGGCGATGGCCGGCGTCGGCAGCGGGCCGACCAGCACCACGTCCATGCCGGCGCCGATGAACCCGGCGGTCAGCGCCGGCTCGATCATGTAGCCGGACAGCCGCGTGTCCTTGCCGATGACCACGCGGTTGCGATGGGCGCCGCGGGTGAACCACAGCCCGGCCGCCTGCCCGAGCCGCAGCCCGAGGCCGGCGGTCATCGGTTCGGTGTTGGCCTTGCCCCGAATGCCGTCGGTGCCGAACAGGCGACGCGTGCTGGTCATGAAAAGCCTATCCCGGAACGGTGCGCCCACGGCGAATCGCGAACGCCTGCAGCATTCGTTTACAGTACGAGCGTTTGCTTACATTACGCCAAAATTGCCCGCCAGAGCCGCACCGCCTGCACCGTCTCCGCCACGTCGTGCACGCGCAGCACCGCCGCCCCCGCCAGGCAGGCGGCCAGCCCCGCCGCGATCGATCCCGCAAAGCGGTGCTGCGGCTCGGCCTCGCCGCTGATCCGGCCGATGAAGCCCTTGCGGGAAACCCCGACGACGAGGGGAAAACCCAGGCCCAGCAGCACCCCAAGCCGGGCCAGCAGGTCGAGGTTTTCCGCCGTTCCCTTGGCGAAGCCGATCCCCGGATCGAGCGCAATCGCCGTTCGCGAGATGCCGGCGGCCTCGGCCACGGCGACCCGTCCGGCCAGTTCCGCCGCCACCTCGGCCGCCACATCCGCGTACTGGCCCAACCCGGCCATGGTCTCGGGCTGGCCGCGCATGTGCATCAGCACCACCGGACAACCGCGCGCCGCCACCAACGACGCAGAAGCGGGATCGTGCGCCAGGGCAGATACATCGTTGACGATGCGCGCGCCGGCATCGAGGGCCGCCGCCATCGTGGCCGCGTTGCGGGTATCGATCGAGACCGCCACCCCCTGGGCCGCCAGCGCCCGCACCACCGGCACCACCCGTGCCCGCTCCTCCGCCAGCGGCACCGCCCGCGACCCCGGGCGGGTGCTTTCGCCGCCGACATCGACCACATCCGCCCCCGCCGCCGCCATCGCCAGCCCGGCCGCGACCGCCACCGCGGGGTCGAGGTGGCGACCGCCATCGCTGAAGCTGTCCGCCGTGACATTCAAAATCGCCATGACCGCCGGCCGGGCGGCAAGCCCCGCCCAACAGCCGGGAGGCGGGGCCGCGATGCGGTCCAGCACCGGCTGCCAGCGCGGCGGCACCGCGGCAACCGGCACCACCTCGCCGCCGGGCAGCAGCCGCGCGAGGGCGAAAGCGGCAGGTCCGCCAGCCAGGGGCTGCGCCAGCCCGGCCGCAACGGCGTCGCGCGCCGCCGCCCCGTGCAGCCACCCCAGCGGCTCGATCAGGTCGGCCATGCACCCGTTGCCGGCAGTTCGGTCAGGCCCTCAGTCGCATACGTACACACTGTCGGCATCCACCCAGACGATCACCTGCTGCGGCACATTCACGTTGGGACTGAATGGTCCACCCGGCAGTTCGACGTTTCTTTGGGTCCTGATCTGTAATTTCCGGCCACTTTTGTTCTCAACAAAACCGTCGCCAATGCCAGAAACCGGGCAGACGCGATCACCAATCGATTTAGGCTCGCGTGCCCTGGCGAGGTGCTCCTGTCTCTGGCGTTCGAGTTCCTGCCTCTGGCTTTCGCGTTGGCGAGCCGGCTCATCTTCCAAAACGGACGCGCAAAAGCTAATCCCGGCCCTGAAAAAACCGATGACGGGCTCGTTCGGATCGATGGGCGTCCAGACCCGCACAGGCGGCTTGAACATGTCCAGCAACATGGGATGGGCAGTATTGATCTGGCCGATGACGTACCCCGGGTTCGGGATGGATGATGGGACGAACACGTCAAGGCTGCCGATTTTAATCGAGGCGGGAATCGGCTGAAGTGGCAGTATCCTAAAACTGAAAGATGTGACCTTGCCAATTGCGTCGACAGAGAACAAAATCCATTTCTGATAATTGTCGAGATATACTGAAAATCTATTTGTGCTTTTCGTGCAGAGGTATGGCTTCGCAGGGTCGGCCGGCCTTGCATTTTCGATCTTCGCCGTATCTGGCACCTCGTTGTCGAGTAGAGAAGTTGGTTTTACATAGAAAATTCCGGATTGCGCTTGCGCCGTATTGGAACCAACCATACCCGCCGAAAGCACGAGTGCCACCAGGACCCGGGTTGTCATCGACCGCACCTCTTTCACCGCGACCTCCATGCCAGAACGCCTGACTGGTGGGCCATTCGTTAGCGAAGGACGGTATTCGGACAAATCAGAGGCGTCAACCCGGTGCGATATAGAATCAACCGGATGCGATAATCAGCATCGGCTCCGACCGCGCGAAAGGAATCGGTAAAAATCCGAATGACCAGCGCAACGGGCCAGGGGGCTGCGGCCCCCTGGCCTTGCTTTGTTCTTCAGCCCGGCTGCGCCGCCGGCCCCATGCCCGGCGGCGGCTGCACCACCGGACGCCCGGCATGCGGCACCGAGGCCCGCCGGCTTTCCGGCGCCGGCTCGTCCACCACTTTGCGGATCACCGGTTCGCCGCGCAGCACGGTGCGGATTTCCTCGCCCGACAGCGTCTCGTATTCCAGCAGCCCGTTCGCCAGCCGATTCAGTTCCTCCAGGTTATCGGTGAGGATCTGCTTGGCGTGCGCGTAGGCGTTGTCGATGATCGCCTTGATTTCGGCATCGATCGCCCGCGCCGTCGCTTCGGAGACGTTCTTGTTCTGGGTCACCGAGTGGCCGAGGAACACTTCCTGGCTGTTGTCGCCATAGGCGATCATGCCGAGCTTGTCGCTCATACCCCACTCGGTCACCATGCGGCGGGTCTGGTCGGTGGCCATCTTGATGTCGCCGGACGCCCCGTTGGAGACCTTGTCGGCGCCGAAAGTGATTTCCTCGGCAGCGCGCCCGCCCATCGCCATGGTCAGTTCGGCCAGCAGCTTGGACTTGCTCTTGGAGTAGCGGTCACCCTCCGGCAGGCTCATCACCAGGCCCAGCGCCCGGCCGCGCGGGATGATGGTGGCCTTGTGCACCGGATCGCACTCGGGCTGGTGGATGGCACACAGCGCGTGGCCGGCCTCGTGAAAGGCGGTCATCCGCTTCTCGGCATCGCTCATCACCAGGCTGCGCCGCTCGGCGCCCATCATCACCTTGTCCTTGGCGTGCTCGAACTCGGCCATCGCCACCACCCGCTTGCCGATGCGGGCGGCCAGCAGGGCGGCCTCGTTGACCAGATTGGCGAGGTCGGCGCCCGAAAAGCCGGGGGTGCCACGGGCGATGGTCTTCGGATCGACGTCGGAGGCGAGCGGCACCTTGCGCATATGCACGCGCAGGATCTTTTCGCGCCCGTTCACGTCCGGGTTCGGCACCACCACCTGGCGATCGAACCGGCCCGGCCGCAGCAGGGCCGGGTCGAGCACATCGGGGCGGTTGGTCGCGGCAATGAGGATCACCCCCTCGTTGCTTTCAAAACCGTCCATCTCGACCAGCATCTGGTTCAGCGTCTGCTCGCGCTCGTCGTTGCCGCCGCCCAGGCCGGCGCCGCGGTGACGGCCGACCGCATCGATTTCGTCGATGAAGATGATGCAGGGGGCGTTCTTCTTGCCCTGCTCGAACATGTCACGCACCCGGCTGGCGCCGACGCCGACGAACATCTCGACGAAGTCCGAGCCCGAGATGGTGAAGAACGGCACGTTGGCCTCGCCGGCGATGGCGCGCGCCAGCAGCGTCTTGCCGGTGCCGGGGGGACCGACCAGCAGCACGCCCTTGGGAATTTTGCCGCCCAGCCGCTGGAAC
>CAIXDS010000246.1 GCA_903918195.1 uncultured Acetobacteraceae bacterium
CGCCAGCAGCCGCTCCAGGAACAGCGGCTCCAGCACGAAGAGCATCAGCGTGAAGATGACCCAGGTGAGCACCATGGCGTGCATCCACCAGAAGGTGCCCGATGCGAAGCGGTCCCACGCATCCATCTGCCACACCATGTAGAACCCGCTTGCCCCGGCCAGCGCGGTCGTGACGCGCGCCTGCCGCGCGAAGCGTTCCTCCAGGGCATGGAACACGGTGAAGCGTTGGGCGGCCGGATAGGAGCGCCGGATGGCCGGCAGCAGAACCGTGGTGACCATGCCCACGCCGCCGATCCAGAGAACGACTGCGAGAACATGCAGAGCGCGGGCGAGGGCAAGGTCCGTCATTGTTCAGGGGCCTGGCGCCGGTTGCGCCGCAAAGCGCGGGAAGAGGACATCGTTCTCGATGCGGATATGCTCCACGATGTCGCCGGCGAGCTTCCCGGCGCCGGCATAAAGCGCCCGCCAGGTCGGGCTGGCATTCTCCGGAATCGAGAAATCGCCTGTGAGCGCCACGAGCCGTTGCAGGTTCGCAGCATGCTCTTCGTGATCGTCCAGCATCAGGGCGATGGCGGCGGGCGCGGGGTGCTCGCCGTGCCGCATAGACGGAAACAGGCCTTGCTCCTCCTTCTGCATGTGCGCCTCAAGGTCCCATTCGATGCGCTGAAGCAGGTCGGCGAGCCCGAGCGGTGCGGCCGGGTGCGCTTTGTGGATGGCCTCGACCTGCCGGGCCAGCCTGACGAGGTCCGACAGTTCGCGCCGATGGACCGCATGAAACCGCGTCTCGATGAAGGTGATCAGCGCGTCGGTGTCGTGCGGCCAGGTGGCCGGCGCATCGCAGGACGGAGTGCCCGCATCGCTGCCGCCGTCCAGGGGTCCGTTGCCGGATCGCGGCTGCGAGACCGTATCGAGCGGGGCGCCCATCGTCTGCCTCCTGGTCCGCGGCCGTGGCGCAACTGCGTCCGCGCGACGCGGCGGACTGGCGGAAACGGCCACGGCGCAGCGGCGGTGAAGGTACTTGAGTGCCTCTGGGAAAGTGGTACTGTCAATGCAGGAGTAGTTCTGCCGTTCCGCATCCCCACCCGGCACTGCATGCCGTGCTGGAATGACCTGCCGGACGGGAGCCGAGCTCCACATTCCCTGCGAAAGTCACGACGTGATGTCGGCCATTCCTCGCTACCATCCGACCGAGGGGCCGGCCGTGCTATCCGCCGGGTTCCGGCCGTTTTTCCTCACGGCGGCGCTCTGGGCGGCTATCGCCATTCCGGCCTGGGTCGTCGTGTTCACGGGCAGCGCCGCCTTGCCGACGGCGCTTTCCCCTCCTGTCTGGCACGTGCACGAGATGGTCTTCGGCTTCGGGGCTGCCGTCGTCGCCGGCTTCCTGCTGACCGCAATTCCGAACTGGACTGGCCGTCTGCCGCTGCAGGGTGGGCCGCTCGGCGGTCTCGTGCTGCTATGGCTGGCCGGAAGGGTGGCGGTGCTGCTCTCCGGGGAGATCGGCGCGAGCCTTGCCTCCTTGCTCGACCTGGCCTTTCCGCTCGCCTTCCTCGCCGTTGTTTGCCGCGAGATTATCGCCGGGCGGAACTGGCGCAACCTGCCCATTGTGACGGCGCTCAGCCTGCTGTTGCTCGCCAATCTGCTGGTTCACCTGGAAGCCACGGGCATCACCACGACGGCCGCGGCCGGCAACCGGCTCGGTGTCGCCACGCTTGTCATGCTGATCAGCTTCGTGGGCGGGCGGATCATCCCGAGCTTCACCCGGAACTGGCTGGTCAAACAGCGACCGGCCGGCC
>CAIXDS010000247.1 GCA_903918195.1 uncultured Acetobacteraceae bacterium
AGGCTGCATGCTCTACGACCTCATCCCCAACATGCCCGAGCACCGCCTCATGCCGCTGATCGAAAAATTCGCCGACGCCGTGGCCAAGGCGGGCGTGTTCATGCCAGCCATCGCTATAACAGAATGAGGGGATGGGTGAGGGGTCACCGGACAGATTCGGTGCCGCCGGTACCGGCGCCGAGAACGGCAGATGCGGAAGTTTAAGTCGGTGCGGCACGCCCAACGGTCTCTGTCAGCCACGCCTTCATTTATGGCCCCTCCGTCCGCGCCGTCATCGCATGAGGGCACAGAGCCACCGCCTCGCGCGTGCGACAACTTTCGCGGTCTGGCGACGGAAGGTGCGCGCCCAGGCGGGAGCACGACCGTGACGTGTTCCTCCCACTCAACCGCAAGAACGACCGCGACCAGCAAAGTGGACCATTCCCTCCTGGGACCGTTCGGCGCGGCCTTCCGTCTCGAGGCCGCCCGCGATCTCATTGCTTCGGATCGGCCTTCTGGATTCGCACCCGACTTCACGAACCCGCGATTTCTGCAAACTCAAGATGACTTCCGTGTCCATTCTGTGGAATAACATAAACGGACGCCGTGTCGATTGAGCTATCCCGTATAGCGGTGGGATGTTGGGGCAATGACAAGTTTGGCGGACTGCGCATGTTTGTTATTGCGCGTGCCGGGCATGATAGCGCCGCAAAAACGTAACACCCATTTGGCCGAGCGTTCACTTAACCGGACAACAGACGGAGACAAGCTCATGGCAACCTACGTGCGCACGCTTGCCATCATCCCCGCAAGCATCGGTGCTTTGTTGATCTTATCGTCAGCCAGTTATGCACAGATAGCGACGACGCTGGAACAGGCCGAACTCGCCGGGCTCAGCCCGGAGAAGCGGGCAGAGGTCCAGGCCCGCGCCGTCAATGGCAACACGGTAAGCGAGGTGCTTCAGACCATTCTCCTGAACAGCATCAAATTGAAGCATCCGGCCAGCCGGATTGTTGCCCTGGATTTCGGAAGGGGGATCGCAGTGGTCGAGTTGACCAGCGGCAAGACGGATCTCGTTCAGTTCGATACCACCACCCTCGCGATCAAAGACTGAGGCGCGGCAACGTCCCGGCGGCTTTCGAAGGCAGCAGCGCCGAGATGAACGATTGGCGTGCTCACCTGCCGTGAAAGCGGGACAGTGCTTTCACGGCAGGTTGACCACAGAACGGATCGCTGGCTAACTATCCGCGCCCGGCCCCTGTGCGGAGCCAGGCGCGGATGACTGGTGTCGCGCAGCCTCAACGCGACGCCCACCGAGGATGGCTGCTCGGTGGCAAAATGTTCCGACCAAGAAACGCTGCCCCATAACGCGGAGATCGGTATATGTTGTTTCAAGAAGGCTTCACTTTCCGGAATTTTCTTGTCGATGGTTTCGCAGTGTTTATGTTCATTGTGTGGTTATGGCTGCTGATGACGGTTCTGAGCGACCTGTTCAGGCGCAGCGATGTGTCTGGTATTGGCAAGACGATCTGGATTATTGTGCTGATTATAGTTCCATATTTGGGCGTGTTCGCCTACATCATCTCGCAAAGCTTGGGCATGGCCGAGCGGAACGAGGAACGGGCACAGCGAGCTCGCAATGAGCTTCGTCACTACCTCGGCGTTAGCGTCGCCGACGAGATCGAGAAACTCGATCGACTTAAGGGGTCAGGTGCAATCTCCGGCCAGGAGTACGAGCGTTTGCGGTCCAGGGCGGTGCAGTAGCCGAGGCTTTTCCGGCGCCAATTCGCTACCGGCGGTTGTGTTGCACGTTTCCGGAAAAATGGGTCGGAGCATCGTGAAGAAGAACGCGAGTGCGGGCAAGACCGGCGGGCCTCGGGGTATCGACCGGTTGCCGGTTCTGGCTCACGGGTTTTTCACCTGGGCCGCGTGTGCGGCGCTGCTTGTCGGCACGTGGCCGGAGCAAGTCCTGGCGCAGGCCGGGGCCGCGCCAGCCGCCGCTGCGGCCACCGCGCCGGACAATCAGGACGACGCCAGCGCGACCCGCTACACAATCGAGCAGCTCGACGCGCTGCTGGCGCCGATCGCGCTCTATCCCGACCAATTGCTGACACAGCTCCTGATCGCATCGACCTTTCCGTTGCAGGTTGTCGAGGCGGCGCGGTGGGTGGAGGATCCGGCGAACAAGGCGCTTAGCGGCGAGGCGCTGGAAAAGGCGTTAAGAGCGGTGACGTGGGACCCGTCGGTGAAGTCGCTGGTACCGTTTCCCCAAGTGCTGGCGATGATGAACAGCAGCCTCGATTGGCTCGGCCAGCTCGGCTATGCCATGGTATTCCAGCAGGCCGACGTGTGGGATTCGGTGCAGCGCCTGCGCTGGCAGGCGCAGGCAGCCGGCACCCTGAAGACCACCGAGCAACAGGTCGTTTCGACTCTGACAATTCCCGATGCGACGAGCACGTCGCCCCGGCAGCAGAACATCATCATCCAACCCGCCAACCCGCAAGTGGTCTTTGTGCCGCAATATGACCCGAGGACGGTGTTCGGCACCTGGCCGTATACCGCTTACCCGCCGGTGTTTTTGCCGCCGCCGCCTGGTTATTACGTCGGCTCGGCAGTTCTGACGGGGCTCGCGTTCGGCGCCGGCATAGCCATCACTGCCGGGTTGTGGGGCTGGGCAAGCCCGCGCTGGGGCGGCTGGGGCCGCAGCTACACCAACATTAACGTCAACCGTTTCAACACCATCAACGTCAACCGCCCACCGATCCGAAACCCGACCTGGCGGCCTGGCGGACCCGGGTTCCGCCCGCCCGGCGGCGGTCGACCGCCGTCGGGGCCGGTCGGTCGGCCAGGGCGGCCGGACGGCTTCCCGTCGAACGCGATCGGGCGGCCGGGGGTTTCCGTGCCTGGGGGCACAGTGCGCCCACCGCCGGGAATGGGACCTGGCGGCAACCGCCCGCCGATCAACCCCGGCAACCGGCCGGGCGGCGGCAACCTTGGCCAGGGCAACCGGCCGGGTGGTGGTGGCGCCAATGTCGGCCAGGGCAACCGGCCGGGCGGCGGCGGCAATGTCGGGCAAGGCAACCGGCCGGGCGGCGGCGCCAACGTCGGCCAGGGCAACCGGCCGGGCGGTGGCGCCAATGTCGGGCAAGTCAACCGGCCGGGCGGCGGTGGCAATGTCGGGCAAGGCAACCGGCCGGGCGGTGGCGGCAATGTCGGCCAGGGCAACCGGCCGGGCGGCGGTGGCGCCAGACCCGCGGCAAGGCCTGCCGGCGGCGGACGTTCACCCCCTGCGCTTAACGGCATAGGCGACGGTCGCAACGCCGGGCAATTCGGCAATCGTGGCGCGCAGAGCCGGCAAGCGGCCCCCCAGCGCGGCGGCGGGCGCGGCGGCAGCGCGGCGGCGGCACCAAGGGGTGGCGGCGGACGCGGTGGCGGCGGCGGACGCGGGCGATGAGGGAGCGTGGCATGCGCAACATCCATAACTTCCGTGGCTTGCCCGGTGCCGCGTTCCTGAGCGTCATCCTGGCGCTGCCCGGGCTGCTGCTCACCGCTCCGCTTGCCCCGGTGCCGGTGGCGCGGGCCGCCGAGGCAGCGCAACAGCAGACCTTCGCCAACCCCGACGAGGCGGTAGCGGCCCTGGTGCAGGCTTTGCGTGCCGACGACACGCAGGCCCTGCATGCAATCTTCGGTTCGGACGGCGAAAAGCTGGTCGAATCCGGCGACCCGGTGGCCGACAAGGCAGCCCGCGAGCGCTTCGTTGCCGAGTACACGGCGGCGCATGCACTGTTGGCGCAGACCGACGCGCGACAGATCCTGAACATCGGCGCGAACGCCTGGCCTTTACCCATTCCGCTGGTGAAGGAAAACGATCGCTGGCGCTTCGATACTGTGGCCGGCGCTCAGGAGATCATCGATCGGCGGATCGGCCGCAATGAACTGAAGACGATCCAGACATTGTTGGCCGTCGTCGCGGCCGAACAGGACTATTTCGACCGGGTGCAGCGCGGCACCGGCACGGGCGCCTATGCCGCCCGGCTCTTGAGCCAAACCGACCAGCAGGATGGGCTATACTGGGACACGCAGAACGACGAGCCGCCCAGCCCGCTCGGCCCGCTGGTGGCGCAGGCGCAAGACGAAGGCTATCCGGCTGCAGAGAGCGACGCCGGCAAGCAGATTCCCTATCACGGCTACTACTTCCATATCCTGAACGGCCAGGGGCCAAACGCGCCGGGCGGGGCGCGCAGCTACCTCAAGAACGGCAGCATGACCGGCGGCTTTGCGGTCATGGCCTGGCCAGCGGAGTACGAGAACTCGGGCATCATGACCTTCATGGTCGATCAGGACGGTGTGGTGTTCCAGAAGGACCTCGGCCCCGACACTGCAAAGCTCGCCAGTACCATGCGCCTGTTCGATCCGGACGTGAGTTGGGCGCGGGTGGACATCACGGACTAGCCCGCCCGATTCGGCGGGCGGGAACGAAATGAATGAGTGCGCCACCGAAGCCGCCGCACGACATGGGGAAATGAAGCGATGCCGACCAGACGAGACGTGATCCTGTCTCTGCCCATCACGGGAGCCGCCTTTGCCGTAGCGGGCCGCACGCTCCTGGAAGACAGCCCCGCAAACGCTCAGCCCGCAGCGCCTCACGCCGGGCATTTCGATCCCAAGGGCAAGGCGCCCTCCCGCTTCACCAAGGAGGTGCTCCGGCAGGCACAGGTGGGGCTGCCCTTCGGCGACAGAAGGGATTTCGAGGAGCAGAAGAAAGGTCTGATTGCTCCGGAGACGGAGTTGCAGATCATGGCCGACGCGGGCCATGTCGCCTGGGACATGCAGCGGTTCCAGTTCCTGGACAAGCAGCCTGAATTCGACAGTATCCATCCATCCTTGCTCCGCCTGTCGGTGTTCAACAATAATTACGGGCTCTATGAGGTGGTGCCTGGCATCTACCAGGCACGCGGCTTCGATCTGGCCAATATCACCTTTGTCCGTGGCCGAACCGGCTGGATCGTTTTTGACACCATGGTGAGCGCGGAGACGGTTCGCGCGGCCTGGAAGCTGTTCCAGGAACATGTCGGAAAGGGCCTTCCCGTCTCGGCCGTGATCTATTCACACACGCATGCCGACCACTGGGGCGGCGTGCGCGGAATCGTTGACGAAGCCGATGTGAGGGCCGGAAAAGTCGCGGTCATCGCCCCTGCCGGGTTCATGGAGCACACGATTTCCGAGAACGTCTATGCCGGCAACGCCATGAACCGGCGGCTGTTTTATCAATATGGTCTGCTGCTTCCCGCCAGTGCGTATGGGTATGTCGGCCAGGGCCTCGGTCAGGCCGTGTCCGCCGGCGCCATGGGGCTGATCGCGCCGACGCGCTTTGTCGAAAAGGACATCGAGGAGTTCGAGGTCGACGGCGTCAGGATG
Organism: uncultured Acetobacteraceae bacterium; assembly: GCA_903918195.1. GTDB lineage: Bacteria > Pseudomonadota > Alphaproteobacteria > Acetobacterales > Acetobacteraceae > Rhodovastum. The sequence goes on from CAIXDS010000247.1 coordinate 5,398, forward strand.
GTCTTTCAGAACACGCCGAATACCGAAGCGCCGGTGGAAATGAACACCTACATTCCCGAGCTGAAAGCGCTCTGGATGGCAGAAAATGTGATCGCATCGCTGCATAACATATACACGTTGCGTGGCGCCCCGGTTCGCGATCCGTTGAACTGGTCCAAATACATCGGCCAGGCGCTCTACCGCTTCGGGGTGGAAGCCGACGTGCTGTTCGCCTCGCACCATTGGCCGCGCTGGGGCAACGATCGTGTCCAGGAAGTTCTGCGCGGCCAGCGCGATCTGTACGCCCACATGAACAACCAGGTGCTGCATCTGGCCAATCAGGGCGTGACCATAAATGCCATCCACAATGTCTACGAGCTGCCGAAGAGCCTGCAGAACATGTGGTTCTGCCGGGGCTACCACGGCTCTCCGCAGCACAACAGCCGCGGCGTCATCCAGCGTTATCTCGGCTTCTGGGACGGCAACCCGACAACGCTTATTCCGCTGTCGCCGGCCGACTCGGCGCCCCTCTATGTGGAAATGATGGGCGGCGCCGAGACGATCATCGCACGCGGCCGGGACCTGCATGATCAGGGCAAGTACCTGCTTGCACAGGAGATTCTGAACAAGCTCGTGCAGGCCGAACCACAGAACCAGACCGCGAAGGATCTGCTGGCCGATATCTTCGAGCAGATCGGATACCAGCAGGAAAATCCTGGCTTGCGGAATAGTTATCTCGCCGCGGCCTATGAACTCAGGACCGGAATTCCGCAGGGGGAAACCGCCGACTCGAGCAGCCCCGACGTGATCCGGGCGATGACGACGGAACTCTTCCTGAACTTCCTCGGCATTCGCATGGATAGCCGGAAAGCCGAGGGCATGCGCTTCACCATTAACCTGATCACGCCGGACAATGGCGAGAAGTTCCTGATCGAATTGGAGAATGCCACGCTCACGAACGTTGCCGGCTTCCTGGCAAAGAAGCCGGATCTGACCCTGACGATCAACCGGTCCGATCTGGAGAGAACAATGATGGGGGCGAAGACCCTCGACTCCCAGATTGCCGATGGGACCGCAAAGGTGGATGGTGACGCGAGCGTACTGCAGCAGCTCGCATCCACCCTGGTGGACTTCGATCCACGCTTTGAGATCATGCCCGGCACCAAGGTCAGGGGAACGCCGGTGACGCATGCGGACCCGTATGAGGCGGTTCCGCGCCAGAGTATCGCGGAATAGTCGCTCGTGCTGTTCGCCGTGGATCGACGGCAACCACGGCGAACGGCATTGCGGCGGTTCTGCACCACGACGTCGAGCACGACAAAGCTCAGGCTTCATCCGTCGATCCTCACCCGACCGGCCGCCGCGCACAAGTTAACGTGACAGTGCCGATAGCAAAGCGGAATCGCTGAACAGCGGTTGCAACGTCGCCGCCGGTCACGATAACCTGCAACTACAACTTGGGGAAATTCCATGCTCTTGACCCGCGCACAAGTTGGAGTCCCCCACACCGAAGATTGCGCCTGTTGCAGGCCGGTGGGCCATGTCCAGGGCATCGGCCGGCGCGGCTTGGTGGGCCTTGCCGCCGCTGCATTCGCGGCGCCGCTGTTCGTGCCGGTGGCACGGGCGGCGGACGGCCCGGTGTTCGAGGCGATGCTGCTCACCTGTATCGACCCGAGGATGGTCACGCCCGTATACGCGTGGATGGAAACCCGCAAGCTGCAAGGCCAGTACAGTCAGTTTGCCATCGCCGGAGCCGCAGTCGGTGTCGTGGCGCCTGCCTTCGCAACCTGGCAGGCCGCCTTTTGGGACAATCTCGCCGCTTCGATCCAACTGCACAACATCACCCGCGTCATCGTGGTGGATCACCGCGACTGCGGCGCCGCGGCGATCGCCTACGGCGCTGAGGCGATTGCAACGCCCGAAGCCGAGTTGAACCTGCACAAGGCGGTCTATGGCGAGTTCAAGACCGAACTCGGAAAGCGGCAGCCTGCCATGGATGCCGAGGGCGGGCTGATGGCGCTGGATGGCAGCATCGAGATGTTTACCTGAGAGTGGCGGGTTAGCGCGACATCGGCCCGATCGGCGACAAATAGTCGATGAAGTTGCTTCCCAAAGCAAAGAGTCAGAGCATTTTCCGATCAGTCCGCATCATACCCTTCGGCAGCGAGGTCGTTGGAGCATTCCTTTGGGGTTAAGGTGTCGAGGCTGCCAGAGATTGCGCGGCCGAGGTTGCCGAGCGTTTGCGCCGCAGCTGTTCGCAGCAAGGTCTTGAGCTTGGCGAAAGCCTTCTCGATCGGGTTGAACTCGGGGGAGCAGGGCGGCAGAAACCGGATGGGTCGCGCCGGCAGTCTCGATCGCCCGCCGCGCGGCGCCGCCTTTGTAGGCGGCGAGATTGTCCAGGATAACCACGTCGCCAGGAAACAAGGTCGGCACCAGCTCCTGCTGCACGCAGGCCGAGAACCAATCGCGGGTCATCGCTGTCCGGACGGCTCTGCTCGGACGCGTGCGTGTCAGATCGCAAGTAACGCGTCGAGGTCGTAGCTGGAGCGCTGTCCGATATCGTCCCCGTGCGCTACGAGGAAAGCGTCTGCGGCGCGGCGACCCTCGTCACGCAGCAAGGTCAGGAACTCCCACTCGGCGTTCATCTTGGACGAGGCGCCCAGATCGGTCATCATCTCCGACGCGATCCGGTGCATGCGCGCCCGCGCCCATTGTGCGCCTTCGCAATTGCCGGGGTCGGCGACCTGGCGCAGCACAGCGATCATCCGCAGTTCCTTCAGCAGCGGGGCATTGAAGGAAACCTCGTTGACCCGGTTGATGATGTCGCGCGCCGTGCGGGGCGTGCCCCGGCGCTCCACCGGGTTGATCTGGACCAGGATCGTATCGTCGGACACGCATTCGTGCACCAGCGGCGTGATCGTCGGGTTGCCGGCATAGCCGCCGTCCCAGTATGCCTCGCCGTCGATCTCGACCGCCTGGAACATGCTCGGCAGACAGGCCGAAGCGAGCAGCACCTGAGGGCTGAGCTCGGCGTTGCGGAACACGCGGCCGCGGCCGGTCCGGACGTTCGTTGCGGTAATGAACAGCTTGATCGGTGCCTGCGAAAGTCGGGCGAAGTCCACGCTGTCCGCAAGCACTTCGTCGAGCGGATTGCCGCCGCCCGGGTTCAGATCATAAGGCGAGAACAGACGCGCAGCGAGGTCGAGCGCCAGGTAAACCGGGGAACTATCCAGCGTCCAGCGTCCGAGCAGGACATCAAGTGGTCCGCGCCGGAACGGGCTGAGCAGGGCGGCGTGGGAAACCCGCCCCCAGAACGCTTCCAATGCCGCCCGCGCACCGTCGGCGCCACCCGCCGCATGCCCGTCTGCCAGCACCGCGGCGTTCATCGCGCCTGCCGAGGTGCCGGAAATCGCCTCGATGGTCAGCCATGTTTCCTCGAGCAGTCGGTCGAGCACGCCCCAGGCGAAAGCGCCATGAGCGCCGCCTCCCTGCAGGGCGAGATCGATCAACACCGGTTCTCGTTTGGAGCGAACCGGCAGCCTGGCTGATCCTGTCGGCATGATACCTCACAAATAAGGCAACGAAAGCGCCGCCTGGAATGGTCTGGCGCATGATTCGACCGTTATTGTAAGCCAGCATACTCCTGCTTGGCCTTGATGCCCATAGCAGGGCATTGTCAGCTGTACTGATCGCGGTTGACCTTGGGGTTGGGTGGGAGGAACATGTCTGACCATGGTGAATGCTCAAAAACTGGTGGCAATCAGGCTGGAGCGGGGGCGGCTCGGCGGCGAATGAGGTCGGGGAGGCGGGCGACGGTATTGGCGGCGATGCCGAGACGATCGCCGAGGTAGGCCCAGAACGAAATGGCGTTCTTCTGGCAGGTCTTTTTCGGCGAGAGGAGGGTGTCCCGGCATTGTTGGCCGTCCTCACTACGGGTGCCGCCGCTGATTTTTCGTAAGGTGACCGGATCGCGGACTTCCTGTTCGGAGATGTTGGTGTTGAGCGGAACCTCGGGTCGATCGAGCGCGACCAGTAATACCAACGGCCCTAGACATTGACCTGTACCCAACGGCGCGTCGCGATGGATCGGATGCGGCCCGGCGTTGCAAGGAGTTTCTTCCAGGCTTTGCGACATGCGGCGACGACGGCGTCGTAGCTGTCGTAGACGACGTGGCTGAGGAAGTTGCCGCGCAGGTATTCCCAGATGTTCTCGGTTGGATTGAGTTCGGGCGCGTAGGGCGGCAGCTTTAGCAGGCCAATGTTGTGCGGTACG
>CAIXDS010000248.1 GCA_903918195.1 uncultured Acetobacteraceae bacterium
ACAGGGTGCGGGCTCATTTCACACGCACTTCGTGTGACTTGGTTGCGCCGACACCATGAGAATGTCAATCGTCCGCTCGACGCTGCCGGACTGGCCATCCATCTCAGTGAGATAGTCATTTAACGTGAATTGGTGCCCGCCCCTTCGAGTCACCCTCTGCCGCGTAGCGGACGCCAGTCCCTGGCCTTCGCCGGCAAACCCATGGTATACGCGTGCAATGAAAAATACCACGTCATCATTTTGCAGTTTAGCGCCGGCTCACGTCGCGGCTGGCCCCGGCCCGCGCCCGCCCGGTGGCGGCGCGCCACACGGGGGCCTCGGCAGGTTGCACCTCCCGTGCGAAGAGCCTCGCTGCACTTTCGCAGGAACAACCACCGGAGCGCTTCTGCGATGAACCTGATCGGCTTGCCCACGCACGCGGCCGTCGAGGCCGCCGGCCTGCAGGCAGCGCTCGCCACCATCGTCGGCCCTGCCCACGTGCTCACCGGTTCCGATGCGGCGCCGCGTCTGGTTGATCATCGCGGATGCTACCGCGGCAACGGCGTGGCAGTGGTCCGCCCGGGCAGCACCGCCGAAGTGGCCGAGGTGGTTGCGCTGTGCGCCCGTCATCGCGTGCCGATCGTCCCCCAGGGCGGCAATACCGGCCTGTGCGGCGGCGCCACCCCGGATTCCTCCGGCCAGGCAGTGGTGCTCGTGCTCTCGCGGCTCAACCGCGTGCGGCAGGTGGACGCCGAGAACGACAGCATCACCGTCGAAGCCGGCTGCGTGCTGGCCGACGTGCAGGCGGCGGCGCGGGACGCCGGGCGCTTGTTTCCGCTCAGCCTCGGCTCGGAGGGCAGTTGCACCATCGGCGGCAATCTCGCCACCAATGCCGGCGGCACGCAGGTGCTGCGCTACGGCAACGCACGCGCGCTCGCGCTCGGGCTTGAGGTGGTGACGCCCACCGGCGAAATCTGGGACGGGCTGCGGGGCCTGCGCAAGGACAATACCGGCTACGATCTGCGCGATCTCTACATCGGCAGCGAGGGCACGCTCGGCATCATCACCGCGGCGACGTTGCGCCTGTTTCCGCTGCCGGCGGCGGAAAAGACCGCCTTCATCGCGTTCCCCTCGGCCGCGGCGGCGGTAGCCTTCCTCGCCGCGGCGCGGGCCGGATTCGGGGCGGCGCTGACCGGGTTCGAGCTGATCAGCGGGCCAGTGCTCGACCTCGTCGCGCGGCACCAACCGGATTCCGTCCTGCCCTACGGCGCCGCGGAGCGCCGGGCGCCCTGGCATGCGTTGGTCGAAATCTCCGGCAGCGATACCGACGAACATACCACAACCCGGTTGGAGGCGGTGCTGGCGGCGGCGATCGACCGGGACGAAATCATCCACGCCGTCATTGCCGCGCATGCGCGCCAGGCCCAGGTATTGTGGGCGTTGCGCCATCGCCTCATCGGCGAGGCGCTGCGACGCGAAGGCGGCAGCGTCAGCCACGACATTTCCCTGCCGATCTCGCGCATCGCGGCTTTCCTGGCTGACATCGAAGCGGCGTTGCAACGCCTGCTGCCGGGCGCCGTTGTGTATCCGTATGGCCATCTGGGCGACGGCAACCTGCACTACAATGTCATTCCGCCGGCGAACGCGCCCGCCGATGCGCGAACGCGTATCCAGCGTCTCGTCTACGATGCGGTGGTGACCGAGGGCGGCTCGTTCGCTGCCGAGCACGGCATCGGCCAGCTCAAGCCCAGCGAACTGGCGCGCTACAAAAGCCCGTTGGAACTGCGGCTGCTGCGGGCGCTCAAAGCGGCGCTCGACCCGAACGGGCTGATGAACCCGGGCAAGGTACTGCCGGCCGAAGCATAGACATGCGTCCGGTAACCACGTTGGCAGGCGGCGGCAAGCGCAGACGACGACCCGCCTGCCGGCAGAACCAATGAACCCCCGCTTCCTGTTCGGTCCGGTGAACTCGCGGCGGCTGGGGCGCTCGCTCGGCGTTGACCTGCTGCCGTTCAAGACCTGTTCGCTCGACTGCATCTATTGCGAGTGCGGCTTCACCACCCGCCACACAATGCGTCGCGACGCGTTCGTGCCGACGGACGACGTGATCCGCGAGCTCGACGAGGTTCTCGGCAGCGATCCCGACATCGACTACGTGACCTTCTCGGGCGCCGGCGAGCCGACCCTGCATGCCGGCATCGGCAAGGTGATCGACTATTTGAAGCACCGCCATCCCCGGTTCCGGGTGGCGGTGCTGACCAACGGCACGCTGCTCGGCGATCCCGTCGTGCAGGCGCAGCTGGCGCGGGCCGATCTCGTCGTGCCCTCGCTGGACGGCGCGACCGAGGCCGCCTTCGGCGCGATCTGCCGGCCGGTGCCCGGCCTTGCGGTGCAGGCGGTGATCGATGGCATCGCCGCCTTCCGGCGCGGCTTTGCCGGCCAAATGCTGCTGGAGATCTTCATCGTGCCCGGCATCAATGATCGGCCGGAGGAACTGGCGGCGCTGAAGCAGGCGGCGACGATCATCGCCCCCGATGCGATCCAGCTCAACAGCCTCGACCGTCCCGCGCCGGGCGGCGGGGTCGGGGTGGCGGGGCCGGACGCGTTGCTGGCCATCCGCGCGTTTTTCCGGCCGCTGCAGGTGCAACTGGTGCGCCGGCGTGGTCAGGGGGAGGCCGCCCCCTGGAGCGATCCGGTCGTCGGGCAGGAGGTGCTGCGGAGCATCGAAAGCACGCCGGCCTCGCTTGCCCAACTGTCGCTGGTCACCGGCATCCGCGAGGG
>CAIXDS010000249.1 GCA_903918195.1 uncultured Acetobacteraceae bacterium
GCTCCATGGGAACCTGGGTTGCCAGGATGGTCGAGCCGCGCTGGTGGCGATCGTCGATCACCTCCAGCAGGTCGCGCCGCTGGTCGCCGGTCAGTTTCACCATCAGCCAGTCATCCAGGATCAGCAGCCGCATCTTCGACATCTGTGCCAGAACGCGCGCATACCGTCCGTCCGCCCGCGCCATCGCCAGGTCGTCGAGCAGCCGCGACAGACGCTGGTAGCGCACCGACACGCCGCCACGCGCCGCCTGGTTGCCAAGCGCGCAGGAGATGAACGACTTGCCCACGCCGGTCGGCCCCATCACCAGCACGTTGTTGTGCAGCCGCAGCCACTCGCCGGTCGCCAGCGTGCGCATCAGGCCGCGGTCCAGGCCGCGTGAGGTCCGGTAGTCGATGTCCTCCAGGCAGGCCGCCTGGCGCAGCCGCGCGACACGCAACCGCTGCGCCAGGGCCGCGTTGTGCCGTTCGGTCTCCTCGCGGTCGACCAGCAGGCCGAGACGTTCGTCGAACGACAGCGGCGCGATCTCGGGCTGGCCAAGCTGCTCCTCCAGCGCGCGGGCCATGCCGGTCAGGCGCATCTGCCGCAGCTTCTCAATCGATGGGTGGATCATGCTCGCCCCCGTCAGTTGTAGTAGCCGGAGCCACGCACGTTGGCGTGCTGGCCGAGACCCTCGTCATGCGGCGCGTCAAGGAAGGGCTGACGCTGGTCGGCCTTGAGCAATTGCTCGACGTAGCGCGACGACAGAGCGCCCGCCGCCAACCCGCGCTCGCAGGCAAGTTCCAGCCGCGCCCGGCCGTACGCTTTTGCCAGACGCAGCACGCCGAGAGCGGCGCGCACGCCCTGCTCGGGATGCTCGCGCGCTTCGAACAGCCGGGCGACATAGGCGCCGGTCGCCATCCCCAGCGCCGCTGCGTCCTCGCGCAGCTTCTCCGGCGTCCGCCGCGCCATCGCCTGGTGCGCCGGCGGCATGTGCTCGCAGAGCGTGGTGTGCTGGGCGCACCGGAAACTGCGTGGATGGCTGGCCACCCGCTCGTTCTTGACGAACACGCTCACTGCCGTCGCGGTCAGGAACACGTCAACCCGCTCGTGCACAAGCCGATGCGGCACCGAATAATAGTGATCGTCCACCGCGATGTGGTAGTCGACGTTGACGCGCGCGGTCAGCCACTGGCCGATGGCGAACGGCTCGGGCGGCAGTTGCTTCAGGGCCGATCGTTCGATCGCCTCGAACAGCGACCGACGGCTGCCTTCGCGCGGCGGGCTGAACGGGCGGTTGTTCCATGCCTCGACCAGCTCGGCGATCGTCGCGTTGGCCTCTGCGCGGGAGAGAAACCGACGGTCGCGCAACGGTGCCAAAACCCATCTCTCGACGTGCTTGACTGCACTTTCTACCGACGACTTGTCGCGCGGGCGGCGCACGCGCGCCGGAACGATGGCGATGCCATAGTGCTGCGCCAGCTCGTAGTAGGCCCGGTTCAGCACCGGGTCATAGTACCAGGCGTCAGTGACGCCGCTCTTGAGGTTGTCCGGCACCAACTTCTCGGGGCAGCCGCCGATGGCGCTCAGCGCCCGCACGTGCGAGCCAAGCCAGTCCTCCTGGCCCTGCGTCCAGGTCGTCTCGGCGTAAACCAGGTTCGAGCACGGCAAGCAGGCCACAAACACCTGCGCCTCCCGCGGCAGGCCCATGTCCATCACCGTGAGCGTCATCCCGGCGTAGTCGACCTCCAGCGCCTCGCCCGCGCGGTGAATCTGCCGCATCGTCGGCGGCCGCGACACCTTCTGCCAGGCGCGGAAGTGACGCAGGAACTGCGTGTACTGGTACCCGTCGGGCTGGCCGTCGTTATACTCCTGCCACAGCAGCAGCAGCGTCACGCCGCGCCGACGCGACTCTCGCTCGATCGCCTCCCAGTCCGGCAGCGGCCGCGCCGTGTTGCGCTGCTCGCGCAGCGGAAACAGGCGGCGATCGAGCTCCTCATCGCCCAGGGCGCACAACTGCTGCGGGTTCAGCCCGCTGGCGGCGACGCGCTGCACGTAGTCCTGCACCGTCGACCGGGCCAGCCGCACACTGCTGGCGACCTGGCGGTCATTCAGCCCCATCTCGTATTTCAGCCGCAGCACTTCCTTGATCCGGCGCATCACTGTCCTTCTCCTCGGCATCCGCCACTCCCGGCAAAAGGGAGCGACGTTACTCGCGATTAATCGCCTGCCAGGAGAGACCCACGCCCTGAAGCCGGTGCCGCCTTACCCCGTCCGGAGGTGCCGCTTTGCTGCGTGATCCACTGCCGCTTTCGAGCGTGATGAGGTGCCGGTTTGAAACGTGACAGGGTGCCGGTTTCGAGCGTGATCCACTGCCGCTTTCCTCCGTGCTGTACAGTCACAGCGCGTTGCATTTGCAGCACGAAGTTGTGGCCCGGCTGAAAATCCCAGGCCTGCAGCCTGACTGAATTTCCGGATTCCTCGATAGCCCATCCAATCCATTCAGCCCACGATCGGTCAGCAGCCGTATAGCTGATAAAAAAGTCTACCGGCGCCATTGCGTACTCCGCATTAACCCAACCCTCGCCACCTGGTCTCGTGTGAGCCGTTCCTTAGTCCTGTCGTAAGGCGCGGCCATGGCTTGTGCGTGCTCCAACACGCCGCCGCTGGCAAGGTCGCCAGCATGGGCGATCATGCGGCGGGAGGAAGAGATTTCACCACGATCCACGGCACGCATTTTTTCGATGAGATCGACGGCGGTCACCATGATCGAACTTCCGCTCACATAGGCGCGGGAGCGTAGACCGCAGGAGGCCCAGGAAACCGGGTCACATTGAGGTGGCCCGAGCTCTGGCGTGCCTTCCACAGGTCATACTGTACCTGCATCCGCAACCACGCAGCAGCAGTGCTCCAACCGGCCAGCTCCAGCCGGATAGCCATCTCGGCGGAAACCCCCGTCCGTCCGTTCAGCAACTCGGAGGGCGACTGCCGGGACACGCCAAGCCCCTTCGCCGCCGCCGTGACCGAAAGGCCCAGTGCATTGATGCAGTCCTCTCGAATGATCTCGCCCGGGTGAGCCGGATTATGCATCTCTATTTTGGCTTTTTTGCTAACAGTCATGGTGAAAGCTTCCCTAGCTCCTTCAACAAACCTTCTATGGTGGCCAGCGGCAGGACAAGCGTTCTCTCCGCATCGAGGAGCGGAACCGCACCATAACTCACGTACCAGGCTGCAACCCTGTCATTCTTGGCGTCGATGACGAGGACCGTGCCGCCAACCTGTGCCGCCACCATGAGGCAGCGCCGTCCGGCAGCAAGCAGGAGCTGGCCACCAAGTCCCTGGCCCTGATGGGCGCGGTCGACGGCAAGGCGCGCAAGCCGAAACCCGGACACTTCATGGCGGCCGAGACCGCGTCGCACAACGTCTGGAACCCGATGATAGGCGAGGGATACCGGCGCTAGGCTGTAAAATCCGAGAATGGCTTTCGTGCTGTCGTCGACCGTCAGGAAGGTTTTGGCGGCGCCTTGGTCGTGGCTCTGCCGCGCATAGCGCAGCAAAAACTCGTTCAGCTCCGCGTCGCCGCAATCGAACGCGCTGCGGTCGTGCTTCCGGGTGATCGCTTCCTCATGCCAGGCAGGAACCGTCATGTTGGTTCCGGCATGGCCGCTGCGGCAGCCCGCAGCCTGGCGTTTGCCGACGGCGGATTTTCCAGCAGATCGAGGACCAGTAGGCTGTCGCGTTCGGAAAGCTTCTGGTGGTCGGCCGCTTCGATGATGGCCTCGGCCTCGCGGAGCGCTGGCTGCAGCACGAAATCCGTCAGATCCGTATTCTTCAGCGCCGCCGCCCGCAGGAGCGTGGCCTTCTGGTCCGGGCGTACCCGCAGGTTCATCCGCTTGTTGTCGTCGACCGCTATCCTAGGCATGAAAGCCTCCACCATATCTGTACCTATTAAAAGTGTACATGAATCGGGATCGCCTGTCAAGACGTACGTATTGAATGCATCCGCTGGCGGTCGTTTGCCCAAATCGACCTTTATGGCTCCAACGAACGAACCGCCTCTCCGGTACGAGTTTTGCGACGAAACGGGAACATCGGTTTTCGAAGGCAACTGCAGCGCCGCCTTGGCGCCTAGCGGCGGCTCAGCGCAACCATCGCGGATAACAATCTGAATTCGTTATCGATCGACGAATTGTGGCAGCCACTCGACAGGCGCGGTAATCGTACCTGGCACCGCCGCCACCCGGTCTGCCCGTCATAATCGTTTCGGGCGACGCGCCGCGGAGGCCAGTCTTTCGCTGGCTTTGGCGGTCGTGAACGGAGAGGCGCTCGGCGTGGGCGCGCCTGCAAACGGTGGTTTGTGTATCACTTCCGTAATTGTAAATCGACGCTGCCCGCCATGGCGGCCGGGAAAGGACGCGGGCATGCGGATGCGGAACGCGGCGGCGGCCTCCAAAACCCGCCTGGTCGGCTACGCCAGGGTCTCGACCGAGGAACAGCAGACTGATCCGCAGGCGGATGAACTGCGCGCCGCCGGCTGCGTGGTGGTGCACGCGGAGCATGCCTCTGGCGCCGATCGTGGCCGTCCGGTGCTGGCGCAGGTGCTGCGCGACATCCGGCCCGGCGAGACCCTGGTGGTGGTACGCCTCGATCGCCTGGCCCGCTCGGTCGCGCATCTGCTCAGCGTCATCGAGCAATTGGAAGCGAAGGGCGCGCACTTCCGCTCCTTGCGCGATCCCATCGACACCACGACGCCGCAGGGCATGTTCTCGCTGCAGGTGCTTGGCGCTGTCGCACAGCTGGAACGGGCGCTGATCGCCGAGCGCACCAAGGCTGGGCTGCGGTCGGCCAAGGTCCGTGGACGGGTCGGCGGCAACCCAGGACTGCGCGCCCGGGATCCAGGGACCATCCGCAAGCTGCGGTCGGCACGCGATGCCGTCCATCTCGACGCCATGCTTGCCGGTCTCGATGCCTGGCTGCCGACAGTGCGACGAATGCGCCCCGACCAGCCCTGGGGTGATGTCGTGCAGGTGCTCAACCGCCGCGGCGGTGGCCAGGCATGGACCGCGCAGCGCCTGCGCCGGGCGGTGCACCGGTTGGCGAGTGAAGGCATCATCGAAGCCAGCTTGCTCGGAAGAGCCCAACGCAGGCCAGCCGATGACCGGCTGGTGGCGCTGGTGGCCGGCATCGTCCGGGCGGCGCCGGCAATGACGTTGCAGCAGGTCGCCAGCCAACTCGAAGCCATGCATGAGCGCACGCCGCGCGGCGGCACACGCTGGCATCCCTCGTCGGTCAGGAACCTGCTGCAACAGGCGGAACGGCGCGGGTTACTCGGTCCTGGTGCAGAGCCGCGGGGACCAAGCGCCCGCTGACCCGGCGACATCCGGCCGCGGCGCCGTGCCATGAGGTCTGCGACAGGGTAACGGCATTCGAAAGCAGCGCCTCCAAGCTCTGCCACAATCAAGATCTGCACAATACACCAATCGACTCTCTGGGCCGTTTGGCTGATCTGCGGCGGATCAAGGTCCTGGAGGCGGAAGTGACGCGACGGCAGAGATTGACCGCATCCCAGATTACAGAGCTGTTTGATCCGCCGGCCGAGCAGCGGGAATTGGTACGTCACTTCACGCTGTCGGAAGCGGACCTTGCAGCAATCGCTCGCTCCCATGGCGATCACAACCGCCTCGGCCATGCCCTTATGCTCTGCTACCTGCGCTATCCCGGTCGTGCCCTGCGTCCCGGCGAACGGCCGCCGGCGGCGCTGCTTGCATTTGTCGCTGAGCAGGTCGGGATCTTTCCTGGGACGATTGACGCATACCTCGCGGCAGAGCGGAATCGCCAGCACCATGCCATCGAATGCCAGCGCCAGCTCGGATTGCGGCCGTTCGGCAGGCGAACGGCGGCGGAATTGGCGGAAGCCCTCCTGCCCCAGGCGATCGAAGACGACCGCTTCGTCCATCTGGCAGCGCTGGTCATGCAAACTTGCCGGCAACGCCGAATTATCGTTCCGTCTCCGGCCGCACTCGAACGGTTGTGCGGCGAACTCCGCGATCGAGCCCGCCGGGAGGTCTATCGCCGCCTGGCAGGAGATCTTTCCGCCGAACAGCGCCGCCGGCTCGATGCGCTGACACAGCGGCGGGAAGATACCGGTCAGACCTGGCTGACTTGGTTGCGGCAAATGCCAGAGGCCGCCAGGCCGGATGCCATACTCGGCCTGATCGAACGCCTCGAACATGTGCGCGCGATCGGCATCCAACCCGGTCGTGGCCACCAGGTCCATCAGGCACGCCTTGCTCGGCTTGTTCGTGAGGCTGGCCGCAGCACGGTCCAGCATGTCGCCGACCACGAGCGGCAGCGCCGCCACGCGACGCTGGTCGCCATTTGCCTGGACCTCACCACCAGCCTGACCGATCAGGCCATCGATGTGTTCGACCGCCTGATCGGTGCCCTCTTTCGCAAGGCCGAGGGACGGCAGGTTCGCGCCTTTCAGGCCGATGCCAGATCCATCAACGACAAAGTCCGTCTCTTTGCCCGCGTCGGCGATGCGCTGATCGCCGCCCACGACAAGAAGCAGGATGCTTTCGGCGCCATCGAAAGGGTGGTCCCCTGGAAGCAGTTCTGCGCCACCGTCGCCGCAGCCAAAGCCCTGGCGCGGCCAGAATCGTTCGACGCCTATCCGGGCCTGACCAGGCATTACAGCGACATCCGGCGCTGGTCGCCCGCCTTCCTGGATGCGTTCAAATTCGAGAGCATCCCAGCTTCGGCCTCGCTTCTTCGTGCCATCGAGGTGCTGCGCGAGGCAAATCGGACCGAAGGACCCACTCTGCCGAAAGCCGCTCCAACAAGCTTCGTCCGGCAACGCTGGGTACCGTACGTGCTGCCCGGCGGCATCATCGACCGACGCTACTACGAGTTCTGCGTCCTGTCGGAATTGCGCGACCGGTTGCACGCCGGCGATGTCTGGGTCGTCGGCAGCCGGCAATACCGCTCTTTCGAGGAACGGCTTCTTTCCAGGGAGACCACGCAGAATATGCACAAGGCCGGCACGCTGCCGATCGCGGTCGAAGCGGATTTCGACCGCTTCATCGAGAGTCGCGGTACCATGCTGGATGAACGGCTGAAGGAGGTCGACACCCGTGCCAAGGGCGGCCTCCTGCCCGACGTGACGATCGAGAATGGCGTGCTGAAAATCTCGCCGATTGAAAAATCCACACCGCCGGAGGCCAAGGCCTTGACCGAGCGCCTCTACGCCATGCTGCCACGCATCCGCATCACCGACCTGCTGGCCGAAGTGGCGCGCTGGACCCTTTTCCCCGACTGCTTCACCCACTTGCGCACCGGCGACACCGTGGCCGACAATCGCATTCTTATGGCAGCCTTGCTGGCGGAAGGGCTCAATCTTGGCCTGACACGCATGGCCGAAGCATGCAGCATCGCCAGCCTCGGCCAGCTTGCCTGGACATCGGATTGGTACATCCGCGAGGAGACCTACGCTTTGGCATTGCGGTGTCTGGTCAACCAGCAGCAGCGCGAACCCTTCGCAGCGATATTCGGCAGCGGCACGGCCTCGTCCTCCGACGGGCAGTTCTTCCAGGCTGCCGGCTTCGGCCGTGACGCCAGCACCTTCAATGCCCATTACAGCCAACAATCCGGCTTCAAGACCTACACGCATCTCTCCGATCGCTATGGGCCGTTCTTCACCAAGCTGATCGCGGCAACTGCAAGCGAAGCACTGCATGTTCTCGACGCGCTGCTCTATCACCAGAGCGAGGTGACGGTCCACCGCCATCATACCGACGGTGGCGGCGAGTCCGAACATGTATTCGCTCTCTGCGCGTTGCTCGGTTTCCAGTTCGCGCCGCGCATCCCCGGCCTGAAGCACCGGCGCCTCTACAGCTTCGGCAAGCCGTCCGGCTATCCGACGCTCGAGCCGCTGATCGCCGGGCGTATCAATGTCGACCTGATCCGCGCCCACTGGTCGGAAATCCTGCGCATCGCCGCGTCCATCCGCACCGGCACGGTGACCGCCTCGCTGATCATGCGCCAACTCGCCTCCTACCCGCGGCAGAACGGCGTCGCCGCCGCGCTGCGCGAGCTTGGGCGGCTGGAGCGCACCCTGTTTACCCTCGACTGGATCAGCGATCCCGAACTGCGACGATCAACCGGACAGGAACTCAACAAGGGCGAGTCACGCAACAGCCTGGCCCGGGCAGTCTTCATTCACCGGCTCGGCGAAATCCACGATCGCACCTACGAGAACCAGCAGCACCGAGCGTCCGGCCTCAACTTCGTCGTCACCGCAATCATCCTGTGGAACACCCGATACCTGGAGCGCGCCGTCGCCACCCTCCGCCAGACCGAAGATGTCCCCGACCGTCTCCTGGCCCATCTCTCTCCCTTGGGCTGGGAACACGTAAACCTGACCGGCGATTACGTCTGGGTCGCAGATCAGAGCGCGTCGGAAATCAACGACGGGTTGAGGCCACTGCGGACCCCACCCGCGCCGTTGGACAAAGCGGCCTGATGTTCACGATTTGTCGCAAAACTCGTACCGGTGGGGCAGTTCGTTCGTTGGAGCC
>CAIXDS010000250.1 GCA_903918195.1 uncultured Acetobacteraceae bacterium
CGTCACCCGCAGCCGCTGGCGTCGTGCTATTCGTCTTCATGGCGTGGTCTCCTCCCGGTGCGTCAACACCGGGTGTTCGGTTGCTCATTTCAACCGGAGACTACGCCACCCACATTTCCAACCAAATCCCGGACGGCACCGTCTGAGCACTAGTGCTCTGACTCAAACAGATGGTTCAGCGGAACGCCGCCTTTCGGGCCGCTTGGGCGCCCTTCCCAGTGAATCATCCGATTGTGTCTGAGCACTAGGAGCGATCAGATGCACAATCGGATCAGAGATGCTCTTCGTGGTCGCCCGTTGCGGCTCATGGCCTGCTTCGCCCTGGCTGCTGCCTTCGTGACCGGAACGATCACGGCTCCGGCCCATGCCGATATCCGCCCGAACGGTATGGGCAACGACGCACCGCGCGCGCCCGCACGCCAGCAGGTCGCGGATCGCGAACACGGGCGCGGGCATCACCACTACGAGAAACGCGGCGGGCGCGACTACTACTATACCGCCCCGACGGTGGTTTATGCCCCGCAGGGCTACTACCAGCAACCGGGTGAAACGCTGTACTTCAGCTTTCCGCTCCCCCGCTGACTAGGCTTGGCAATGAGCCAGCCGGAACGCCGGCTCATTGCCAAGCGGCGCGCGTCCCATCCACCTCTACGGAGGTCATCCACATGCGCTGTCTTAATCTGGCGACCTTTGCACTGCTCTGCATGACGTCGATTTCGGCGCTGGCCCAGGCACCCAGCCTGGACCCCGCCGGCGGTGCGCGACCGGGCCACGAGCCCGGCGTCGGTGACTCGCTTCCGCGGTCCGACAAGGCGAGCAACATCGGGCCCGGCAATACGCGATCCGCCATCGCACCGACCCTTCCGCCGTCTTCGATCGGCGAGAATGCGACGGCACATGACTATCTGGTAGCGGCACGCGCTTCGCTGGTCGCTGGCCGCACCGGGCAGGCACAGCAATCGCTGGAGATGGCGGAGACGCGGGCGCTCGATCGCTCGATTGTTGCCGACCAGATCGGCGTGCCGAGCGACAGCCGTTTCGTCGCCCGGATCAAGGATGCGTTGCGCGCCCTGGGCAACGGCGACAGCGCGCAGGCGATCGCGATGATCGATCTTGCCCTTTCGAGCTGAGGCCGACACTTGCCTTTCAGCAGGGAAACGGTCGCAGGCGGTGACCGCGCCGGCGTCGGGCGATGGGGGCAGGGCCGTTTACCTTCACGCTTTTCGGCGCCGGCATCACCCGCTCCGGCATCCAGAAGCCACATCCAACGAGCAGCGCCAGCACGCCGGGCAAACGGGGGCGGGCCCGCATTCGCCCCGGGCCGCCAGCGATGAAACTGCGACCGTTTACGAGCGGACCGACCGGAAGGTGAGAGGAGCCGCGGGAACGTTCTGGTCGGTCATGGAAAAGGCAAAAGAGGTGGCCTGACCCCAGCCAGGACAGCCTGGCACAGAACTGGAATACCATCACAACGCCGAGATAGCCGCGACGCCGCGCGCCCGCGCCGTTTTTATCGCGGCATGGCGCGCGCATATTTTGGCATCGCTTCACGCGCTGTCATAGCGACTCAAGACGAACGCGCCTTGGATTGTCGACACCACCTCCGCAATATGGGAGAGAGTCATGTTTGACGCGAAGGCACTGCTCAATTCACTGCTAGGCGCCAAGGGCGCCACCGCCGTCACCGACGCCCTGGAGAATGCCCGATCCGCCGCCTCCGGCGCGGCCGACCGGGCGCAGGCACAGCTCCAGGGCACGAAGGCAGGGGAAGCGTTCGGCGAGGCCCGCCAATATGCCAGCGAGCATCCCGGGAGAACGCTAGCCGGCGCCGGAGCGCTCACCGCCCTGCTGCTCGGCACCGGTGGCGGCCGCCGGGTCGGCGGGACGGCGTTGCAGGCCGGCGGCATCGTGGCGATCGGCGGTCTCGCCTACAAGGCATACGCCAACTGGCAGGCTGGCAAGCCCCTGATGGACGGCGTGCCGGGCCTACATAGCCTTACCGCGCCGCCGGCCTCGGGCTTCACGCCCGAGGAGCAGAGCGAGCGCGGCGCCCGCACCATCCTGCTGGCATGATCGCGACCGCCGCGGCCGATGGCGCGGTGGACCCGGCTGAGCGTGCCCGCATCACCGACGAACTGCGGAAGTCGGGAATGGAGGCCGAATCCGCCGGTTTCCTCGATGCCGCCCTCGCCAATCCGGCCACGCCCGACCAGATCGCAACGCGGGTGGGAAGCGAGCAGAAGCTGGCAGCGCAGGTCTACGCCGCCGCGTCGCTGGTGGCCGAGCCCGGCAATGCGCCGGCGCGCGCCTATCTTGGCCGGCTCGCCACGGCGCTCGGCCTCTCAGCCGATCTGGTGGCCCATCTGGAGGCAACGACGACGGCCGCCCGAGCCACCTGAGCCGCGACGCGGCGCGCGGAGCGACTATCGCCTCTCATTTGCCGCGGCTTCCGGCGACCAGCCCGGCGAGGAGCGCGGCCAACAACACCGTCCCCTTGTTCTCATTGAGGAGGCGGGTCGCTTCCGCGATCAGCACCGAGGGCGCGACGCCCGCGGCGGGCGGCGGGCGGGGCCTGAATCCATATTGCACCAAAGCGAACAGGGCGAGACACATGCCGAGAAGGACCCCGGCAACTACCAACGGCGCGCCGGTCGGTCCAACCTGCGGCAGGACGTAGAGCCAGAGGGCGACGAGAGCGCACGCAATCGCCGCGACGCCACAGCAGGCGCCTGCCACTGCGGTGACCGCGATGCGCGCCGCATGCCCGGTAGCTTGCCGCCCTCGCTGCCCGCTGGCAAACTCGGCGAGCAGCAGAGCAAGCTTGATCAGATCACCCATCGGAAGCGACCGCTCACCGCGACAGCAGACGCCCGCCGACGTAGCCGATACCCAGGGCGATCAGCAGGGCAACCAAGGGCTGTTCCTCGACGTGTCGTCCGATCGCCTTGGCAGCGCGGTCGCCTTCGGCGGCGACGTTTCGATAGATCCTCTGCGCACTGTCATCGAGACGCCCGGCGGCACTTTGGGCACTGTTCGTCGCACCGATTTTCAAGTGCTCAAGCAGGTTCGAGACATCGCGCTTCAACGCGGCGATGTCGTCCTGCAGGGCGGCGAGATCGGGATCGGCCTTGCTTGATATGCTCATCGTCATAGCTCTCCTATTGGGGCATTCATAGGGACGGGGCCACAACGAGGCCGTGTCCCCGTGCAGTCCAATGTGCTGGCTTTACGCACGCCCGCAGATCGGCCTACCCTCGCCGCCGCCTGAACGGCAGGGTATGACGGGAGCGTTGACAGGTTTCGACACGCCGCCTGCATGAAGCGCATGGCCAATTACCGATCTGCCTGCCGCGGGCACGGCGAAACGTCGCATCGGGACATCGCCAGGGCCATTGCGGGTTGCCAACGGCCTGAATTTGTATTGCAGCGAATGGCGACCGGAATTGGATCAACGACGTGACGCCTGTACTCTACCTGCCGGGACCTCGTCCAGGGGAGCCCCGGAATCTACTCAGCCCGACAGGCCCGCTATCCGGAGGCGGTTTGTCCTGTTGATCTGCACGCTGGTTGTCACTCTGCTGCGACCTCGCCACCGCGGCTTTCGGGCGGACCACCCAGCATGTGGCCGAGCGGGGTCAACGCCGGGACGGCATCGCAGACGATCTTCAGGATGGACAGCAGCGGCACTGACAGCAGTGCGCCGGTCACCCCCCATAGCCAGTGGAAGAAGAACAACGACACAATCACCAGCACGGGATTGAGGGTGAAGCGCCGCGCCAGCAGCATCGGCGTGATCACCTCGCCCTCGGCGACGTGGATGGCCAGATAGATCGCCGGCGGCAGCAGCGCCCACCAGATACCATCGGTGGAGAACAGGCCGACGAAGAAGAACAGCATGACGCCGGTCAGCGGCCCGAGGATCGGGATGTAGTTCAGCAGGAAAGCGGCCGTACCCCACAGCAGCGCGTCCGGCAGTCCCTGGGCCCACATCTGCAGGCCATTGGCCACACCCACCAGCAGGTTCATGGCGGTGATGGTGAACAGATATGCCGAGATGTTGTTCTCGATCTCGATGGCAACCTCCACCACGCGGCGCTTGTCGCCGAAGCCGGGGACGATCTCCACCAGGCGGCGCAAAAGGGAGCCCCCCCCAGCGAGCAGGAAGAACAGCAACACCGCCACCATCAGCGCTTGGCCGACTGCCGCCTGCGTGCCTTGCAGCACCGACAAGCCGAAATCTCCCATATCGCTGGATTGCTGCACCGCGACCTTCTGGACGCCTTTCTCGGCCGGCTGCCCACCCTGGTCCAGTGCGTGATGCACCTGATCGAACGCCTTGCGCAGAAACGCGATAGGCTTGCGTAGCGCCCCCAGTTCCTGCTGCAACTTGACCACGCCCGCGGGCGCGCGGGCTACCCACTGCGACGCCGGCACCGAAATGGCCGCGCCGACGCCAACAAGCAGGGCGAACAGCACAGTGATGAGCACCAGCGCAGCGGCGGTGCCAGGCAGGTGCAGGCGGGTCAGCAGCCGCTTGGCCGGAGCCAGAAGCAGGTTGAGCACCAACGCCAGCAACAGCGGCAGCACGATGGTGGCGGCGGCGGAGAGCGCAGCCAGCACAGCCAGCATGGTCAACACAACGAGGCAGACCTTGGCCGTGTCGGGAGTCGCGCGGGCCACTTCGCGCTGCGCCTGCCGGATGTGACTCGCGTCCTCGTCGTCATCGCCGTGCGCTGCGTCCATCGCGGCGACACCGCTGCTCGGAGGCGAACGTTCCTGCGCGCTTTGATTCAAGTCGGCGGACCCGGTTCTAGCAATGGAGCCAGAAACTTACCGCCGCAACGACTGTCGCCGAACAAGGTCATGGCGGTGCAGCAGGGAAGTGCCGCGCTCTGTGGCGTGGCACTTCCATGTTTCCTTTCAGCGCTTGATCTTTGAAATTTTCGTTCCCTCAAGGGCCACCCCGGCCATCACAGCCCGTTGAAGAAGTCGCCTTTCACCTGCACGGGTCAGGCTGAAGGCTCACGACGAGAAGCGCGACCTTCTCATCGGAGGCAACGACGAACAGGAAAATCAGGCCGCCATTCGGTGTAGCAACGGCTCCGAGCCAGGCCGCAGCCGCGTCCCGGAGTTGCCGGGGCGTCCCGGCTCCGGTCAGGAGGCGCATGATCAGACCGAGATTGTAGCCGGCGACGTGGATCAGGTATCGCTTCTGGACGTTCTCGCGGCCGCGGAGCCAGGTTCGTCGCATGCCACCGCGATCGAGGGTCAGGGCGAAGCTGCGTTCCACGTGTTCGGCCCGCAATCGGAATGCAGCCCGGGCGACACCGGACCGCAGGCGAGCACGGTTATTGTAGACGGCACGGCGCGCGGCCTCATCGCCATTCCAGCGCAGGCATTGCTTGCGCTCCGGCTCGGCGATCCGGGTCTTCCACGGACCATCATCGAGCGCGGTCAATGTGGCGCGTGCATGATATCCCTTGTCGGCGACCAGTTCGGCCGGATCTTCGGGCGTCGGCGCCGCTTCCACCGCGGCCAGTTGCTTCGTCGCAGCAGCCAGTGTGCCAGGCAGCGTGGTGGTGTCGCCCTGGTCGGCGGCATGCACTTCGACGGCAACGATGGCGCCGGTGTCGAGGTCGACCGCATGCTCCGGCTTGTAGGCAAGATGCGTGCGGCCATCCTTCAGCTTGGCGATCTTCGCGTCCGGATCGGTCGGAGATTCCCACTCATGGTTAGATAGCGTCTTGTCCTTGCGGGCGCGGTCGAGCCGGATCAGGTCCTCCGTGGACGGC
>CAIXDS010000251.1 GCA_903918195.1 uncultured Acetobacteraceae bacterium
GGGGTTACGAGCGGCCGCTGGTGACCTTCTCATCGAGAGTTCAATTGGATGGCCTGCCGTTGTCCTGGAGCGCGGTTTGGCGCGTTGTGGTCCACCGCTAACGTCCGGATATCACACATGAACTTTCCGGACGGACACTGACCGGTCTTCGCCACGATGATGCGCCATTCTCCGGACCGGATTGCCTGCCTGGGTAGCGGGCAAAATGTGAAGATTCCTAATGTGGAATAAATAAGCCTGACAACAACATTGTCGCGGCAACGGCGCCAAAGCGCCCCGACACACGGTTTCGTGATCGTGTCCGCTGCTTGCGCTGCCACGCGGCCGGCGGCAGCGAGAGGCGCGCGGCGCCCCGTCAGCACCGTCCCCTAGGCCACGATCAGACGCGTGAGAATGACGGTTCCTGAGGGCTGCCGGCGCATTTTCCACGGAGCGTTGCCACCCAGGCCAATCGCCGGGCAGCAATGAATTCTCCAACCCTTTGAAAGCATGGTCGGAGCGGCGGGATTCGAACCCACGACCCCCAGTCCCCCAGACTGATGCGCTACCAGGCTGCGCTACGCTCCGACACCCCCAATCCTCTAGCAGCGCCGTGCCGGGCAAGCAAGTGAAGCAAGGCCAAGCGGTTCTGCCGGCACCAGGACGGTTGCTGAGCCGCATTCGCGCGCGCGTATCATGCCCGAGTTTAACAGTCAGACGCATGTCCGTGCGGAATCGCATTAAAAAAATGTTTAGTTTCAGTTGGTTCCGCAGTATTGGGCGAGGCGCTGGAAAAGAAGCGTGGCGCTGCATTCTGCGGTCGCAGCTCTTTTGCAATTGTCGAATCGGCGAACATGCGAATGCCAGGGCTATGTTCGTCCGCGAAAAGCGCATCGGCCCCCACCACCCATGGCTGCCTGGTCGAAACCGTCCGCGAAGATGGCCACGTCAAGCGGCGCATCATCGGCAACCTCGCACGCAAGGCAGAGGTCGAGCGCCGCGGCGATCTCGCCGGCTGATCCGCTCCGCCGCCCGCCTGGCACAGCGGTCGATGATCTTCTCTCCCCTCGACGAAAGCGACGCTCCTCGGCTCGGCGGCGTCGAGGTCACGCGCTTCCGGAAGGTGCCCGCCCGGGTGAGGTCATCCTCCGAATTGGGGAGGATGAGGCGGCGAGGTGAACGGCGGGTTCACCGTGCCCGCCGATTCCTGACCGCTCCCGTTCGTCTTCTGTCGCCCCTATCCGGCGCTGGTTGGCGGGATAGATGTGGGGACGGTCCGGAACTTGGACTAAAAAGCCTATGAAAATCAATTTTTTAGGAACGAAAGTTGTGACCGGGGCATAACCCCGGGCAGGCGCCGATTTTTCGTTTGGTCCGACGCGGGCGAGTACGATTCGCTCGGCTCATGTCGCCACCCGCTGACCCCTCCGACCTGTCCCGTGCCGAGCTGGAAGCCCAGGTGGCGGAACTGCGCGGCGAAGTCGCCGAGCTGAAGCGGCTGGTAGCGGGGCAGCGCGACGAGATCGCCCGGCTGAAGGGGCTGAAGGGCCGGCCGGTGATCAAGCCCAGCGGCATGGAGGACCAGACCGAGCCGAAGCGTCACGGCAA
>CAIXDS010000252.1 GCA_903918195.1 uncultured Acetobacteraceae bacterium
CGCGGCGACCGGGCCACGGCGCTGGAACATTTCCGGGCAGCCGCGGCAGCGCACCCACGCGACATCTGGCCGCAGATGGGGATGGCGGCCGAGCTGCGCGAGCTGGGCCGGCTGGAGGAAGCAGAGGCAGGCTACCGGACGGTGCTGGGAGAGCAGCCCAACCAACTACAGGCGATGCTCGGCCTCGGCTACTGCGCCAGCCGTCGCGGCGACCGGGCCGCGGCGCTGGAGCTTTTCCGGGCAGCCACGGCAGCGCACCCGCGCGACATCCGGGCGCAGATGGGGGTGGCGGCCGAGCTACGCGATCGGGGTGATTTCGCCGGCGCGATCGCCACCTGTGAAGCCGTCCTCGCGGATAATCCGACCGATCTGCAGGCCTGGCTGACCATCGGCCAGACCCATCACCAGGCAGGATCGCTGGAATTGGCATTCGAGGCATTCCAGCGGGCCATCGAGCATTGGCCCTTGCAGCCGCGGCCGCGTATCGAAGCGGCGCGTATGCAACGTCTTCTGGGCCGACACGAGGCGAGCCGCAAGGCGCTGCACGACCTGCTGGAGATCGTTCCGGAGCACGCAGAAGCGCTGCAGGAACTCGGCGAGCAAGCACGTCTGGCGCATGATCTGGACGAGGCGGAAGCGCTTTTCCGCCGTGCTCTGGACCTGCAGCCATTGAGCACCGGCGCCGCCTTCGGGCTCAGCCAGACCCTCACTGAACTTGGCAGGGTCGAGGATGGCCTGCAGCTGCTGGCGTCGCTGAGCGAGCGGCTCAATGCCGGCGCCGACGTCAGTGGTAAGCAGGTTGATATCCTGCGCCAGACCGGCAGAACGGACCGGGCGTTGCGGCTGGCATCCCAGGCATCAGCGAGCGCGCCCTGGCATTTCTGGCTCTGGTCCCGCCGGGTCGAGCTGGAGATGCTGACCGGGAATTATGCAGTGGCGGACAAGGATCTGCAATATTCCCCGGCGGGCACGGCCCATGAACGAGCGGCCGTATCCCGCCTGCGTGGCCAGTTGGCTGAACTGCAGTGGCAGTTCGACCTGGCGATCGAGCATTACCGCCAGGCCAGCGCTTTCAACCCGCGGGACCGGGCAGTGTGCAGCAGCCTGGCACGCGTGTTGCTGCTTACCCTCGACCTTCGGGGCGCGCGCGAGCAACTCCAGCAAGTGGCGCGGCTGGACCGGCCCACTGTCCTGCTGCAGGGACGCTCAACCAACGTCTCCCAGACGCTGCCCGGCCAAATTCTGGATGAGTACGCCCTGGACACGGCAACGCTGGAGGAGATGCAGGACATCTGCAAGCTGCCGCCGGCCGAGCGGATCACCCCGCTGCGGAACCTCGTGCGCCGGGTACCCGACCATACACCAGCGGCCATCACCTGGCTGATTGCGCTGCGGCAGGCCAACCGTCTGCCGGCGATGCCCCCGGTTACGCCTGAGGGAAACTTGCGACCGATTCCACGCAGCATCGTGCAGTACTGGGACTCGCCGCAACCGCCAGCTGACCTGCGCATTCTGATGCAGAGCTGGCGCGATGTGAATCCAGACTTCGAATACAAGCTCTTCGACGATGAGGCGGCGCAAGACTTTCTCTGCCTCTATGCGCCAGAAGTCCTGCGGGCGTATCGGCGGGCAGAGGAGAAAACCCAGAAAGCCGACATCTTCCGGCTCGCCTGGCTGTTTGCTCGCGGTGGGTACTACGTGGATGCGGACGATCGGTGCCTTGGGGCTATCGATACAGTCATCCCATCCTGGGTTGCCCTGGCCCTGTACCAGGAAGACTACTGTACGATCGGCAACAACTTCATCGGATCAGCCCCCCAACACAGCGTCATCGGGCGTGCACTCGATCTTGCGGTCGAAGCAGTGAACCGTGGCGACCGCGATCTTCTATGGTTCTCAACCGGCCCCGGATTGCTGACCCGCGCGCTTTCGCAGGTCATCGCCAACTCCAGCCTCGACTACTCAATCTGGCTCGAGGGCCTCGTCGTGCTTGGCCGCACCCAGATCAACCGCGCCACATCGTTCCACTGTATGACATCTTACAAGCATACAGCGCGGCATTGGAACAGGTCGGTATTCAGAAAGTCGAAAACTAGACCTGCCCCGCTTTCACGGACACCCCAAATAGGCTGAAGGGCCTTGGAGATGTTGATGGCGGAGACCGGCAGGAAGCGCCGGTTCATTCCGGAGGCGTTCAAGCAAGAGGCGGTGGCGGCGGTGCGTGGCGGGCGGCCGCGCAGGTGGCAGCCGAGTCGGGGCTACCGGATCGGCTGGTGCGTGCCTGTCCCAACTTCCGTACCGTGTTCGAAAATAATGGGTTTTGGGACGAAGCAGCTTTTGAACCGGGGGATCAATTTTTCCACGCCGGTTCATAGCTGTCGCAGCATGAACGCCCACCGGAACTCGCTACAAGTGCATGGCCACATAATAGCCACATACGTCTGAGCGTATGGGCATCCATGGTGGGCACCGTAGTTTGCACAAGGAATGACCATTCTGTGTCAGCTTAGGCTTCCGGGCGATCGCCCTGACTGGACAGGTTCTCTATAGCGTTACGTTGGCGGCCTGTGGTATTGATCGGCATTCCGACCGAGGGTCCCTGAATGTCTCAGCAATCAGCCGTTACAGCATTGCGCGTTGCTAATGAGGCCTTCCTGGTCTCCAGCATGATCGAACGCTGTCCAAAGACAATGATGCTCCGGGAATTGGTGGTGAATGCGGCTGAGGCCGCCGCGCGCGCGGACGGGGAGAAGCTGGTCGAGATCACCTTCCGGCTTATAGATGGCGTGCGGAAGCTCTGCATCTGGAATACTGGCCCCGGCCTTTCGGCGTTCGAGCTGCACCGGATCTGCGATCTCGCATCGTCGCTCTACAAGGAGAACAGCCTGGACGGCAATTTCGGCATGGGAGCGAAAGTGGCCTCCCTGCCATCGAACCGGCACGGACTGCGCTATCGTTCCTGCAAGGCGGGAACTGTCAGCGAGGTGATTTTGTGTCAGCGTGACGGTGTGTACGGTCGGCTTCATCGCCACGCGGGAGACGACGGCCTGCCTGCCGAGGTGATCAATGCGACCGCGGCATGCCGCGCCGAGGGCCATTACGACCTGTCGCGCGACTGGACGGAGGTCGTGCTCTGCGGCAACCACCCCGGACAGAATACTGTCGCTGACCCTTATGACGGCAACCCACGATGCGAACCAGGATGGTTGTTCGAGGTCCTTGCCCTCCGGTTTTTTCGCCTTCCTCCCGACCTCACCTTGCGGGTTGCGTCCGAGGTGTTCGGTGAAGCGGGGACGGGAAGGTTCGAGACGTTGCTCGAACGCTGCAATCGTGTCGGGCAGGCCGAGACCATACGCACGGCGAGCGGCATCACCATCCACTACCACTACGCCCCGCCCGAGGACGTCGCGGCCCGTTCGGCGCAGGAAGACCTGACCGCGATCGGCGGCCTTGGTTGCGTCGTCTACAAGGACGAGATCTACGACGTGCGGAACAGGGACTTCTGGGTGCTGGAAGGACCCGCTTACGGTTTCACGTTTGCCGCGAAGCACTGTTCGGTGTTTATCGAGTTGCCGGACGATTATATGGTCCGGCCGGAGACCTACAGGCAGTTCTTGCGCATTCGCGGCGGCGAGCAGCAGCAGGTCTTCCTGTCCCATTTTGCCCTGCTGGTCCGCACCCATCTGCCGGCATGGCTGGTGCGGATCATTCGTTCCCATGGGCCGGACCAGGCCGACTTCGTCAACGAGATCGAAGGCGAACTCGGAGACCTGCTGGCCGAACTGGATGTCGAGCCGGCCTTCGTGCCCCGCCCGGTGAATGCACCAAGCAAGGTCCCGGCCGACACCAGCAAGGCTGCGCCACAGACTGCGCCGAAACCCTCGACCAAGCGCTTCGAGCGTCCGCCCGAGATCATCGGGCTGGACAGCGATGAGTTGATCGCGGAGCGCGGGCTGAAGGGACGAGCGGCGAAGTTTTATCCGCAATCGCATCAGCTTTTCGTCAATCTCAGATACCCGGTCGTGCTTGCCTTGGCAACGCAGCTCGAGGCCGAATATGCGACGGAGAGCAACGTTGCGGAGGTGCGGGAGTCGGCCCTCAAGGTCGCCAGCTGGATCATGACGCGGAGAATCGCCCGTTCGCTCATCTACAGTCTCACGAAAAAGTCAGCGGGCTGGAGCGCTGACGAGGTGCAGCGGACCCAGTCGCCAGAGAGCTTGTCCCTGGTCGCAGACGACTGGTCGGTGCTGCTCGAACCGGCACGCACGCGGATGAAGGACGCGCTGGGGATTGGGGAGCAGTCGACTGCTTCCCCGGTTGGGGAGACTCCAATGGCCGCGGCCAAAGCTGCCTGATCTGTCCCCCATCTGGCCAGTCCCACCTGAGAGTAGATGTATTACCGTTAATTGTTGGTGATGAATGTTAGAAGAAATCGACCTCCTGGCTGACCCAACTAATCCGAGTCGTTCCCTCCGGCTGTCTCACGACCTGCAGCTCAAGGGCGATCTGGATGGAGCAGAGCAAGCCGTTCGTTGGGCTCTCGATTTCAACCCGGAAAACGGGGCGCTATTGGGTCGGCTTGGTGAGCTGTCCCTGCAGCGTGGCGATGCCGAGGCTGCGCTGAGCTGGATCAAGCAGGCTATCGACGCAGCCCCGGCAAATGTCGGCTTTCGAAGCCAGCTCATTGAATTCCACCTAGTGTACAATGAAATTGCAGAAGCCGCGGCGGCGGGAGAGGAGGCACTCCGGATACTGCCGGATGATCCGGTACTGTTGCGGCGGAAGAGCGAGATCGCGGCGCGGCGGGGCGATCTGACGGAGGCCTTTGCGTGGGCCGATCGGGCGGTTGCGGCCAACCCCGCCGATCCGTTTGCCCACAGCCATCTGGTCGCCCTTCACCTGCAGCGGGACGATCTGGCGGCGGCCGAGGCTGCCATGGGCAAGGCGCTGGAGATCGCACCGGCGAATGCCTTTCTGTTGCGGCGGAAGAGCGAGATCGCGGCGCGGCGGGGCGATCTGACGGAGGCCTTTGCGTGGGCC
>CAIXDS010000253.1 GCA_903918195.1 uncultured Acetobacteraceae bacterium
GGCCGCCCGGTCGAGGCGGCTCGGGCCGTGATTTCCCTCGAGTACATCGCCAGTGCTCTGTCGAATAATCCGCGCTACATCGGCACCTCGCCGTTGGTTCAGCAGCAGTTGCTGGCCGCCCGGCAGGAGGTGCGCGACGTGCTCGGCGTCGCCCGGGGAGCCCCATCCCAGGCGGTGGTTGACGCCTTGATCGGGCTCCAGAACGCGGTCATCGCCGGCGACGTGGCGGCGCAGGAAAAGGCGTTGTCCGGGCCTCTGTTCACCCTCGGCCCGAAGGCAACGTTCCAGCGCCTCGCCTATCTGCCACCGCTGCCGGTTGCCAATGTGGCGACGCAACGGGCCCAGATCGACATCACGCAGCCGGGCCCTCCCTGACCCGGAGACCTGAGCAATCGCAAGTTATCGAGGTGAGCGAAAGGGGTTGCGGTCTGGGTGAAAACGCTCTCGTCATAGATAGCCGGGCTGAAGCCCGAGGCGGCTGTCTGCCCGCCCGGGTTTCATCCGGAACGGCCGGTCCGTAAGGGCCGGCCGGGCGCCACCGGATCGGCATCGCGCACGCGTGTGATGACGGTTGGGTCACAGGCGGGAGATGACCCCGCCCGCCCGTGCGCTGCAGCCACGCGATCATGCCATCGCCGCGGCGCGGGTTCCTGAGCGGGTCACGCGCTTCCTTTCACATTCTGGTCCGTCCATATGACATGAAAACACTTCCTTGTGCCGGTATTTTATGTTAAACTAACCATAATGAACGTGAATTGCATGAGAAAGGCGGAGTCACATGTACCTGTACGAACAGCCACCGCCATCGCGACGCCTTGCCACCGTCGCTTTTGTGCTGCTCCTGCATGTGGCCACCGTCTACGCGCTGGTGATGGGTCTGGCACAGCAAGCCGTTGACGTTCTGCACCCGCCGATCGAAACGCTGCTGCTCGACGAGATCGAGCCGCCAGCCGCCCCGCCGCCGCCGATGCTACCGCCGCCACCATTGCCGCAGCTTGCGATGCCAACCCCTCCGGACATTTCTCTGCCGGAAATCCATGTTCGCCAGCCAGCGCCGTCCCCAGTGCTGTCCAGCGTCCGCGTGTCATCCAGTGCCATTGTTCCGGTGACCCACGAAAAAGCGCCGGGACCCGCTGCCGTGGTGCGGGCACTGCCGGCGCCGGTCAGGGTGAGCCCGCATGTCGAGGTCGGGAAAAACTGCATCGTGCCGGACTACCCTGCCGCGTCCAAGGCGGCGGGGGAGGCGGGAACCGTGGCCCTGCGGTTCCTGGTCGATACGGATGGCCGCGTCGTCGAAAGCCAGGTCGAAACCTCCAGCGGTTTCCCGCGTCTGGATGAAGCCGGCAGAGCCGCGCTCTCGCTTTGCCAATTTACCGCTGGAACGGTCGACGGCCGGCCCGAGCGATCCTGGACCAGGCTGCGCTACGTCTGGAAAATTCGATAGTGCCTGCAGCGGCAACGCCAATTGTCTGGAGGATTTGAGATGCGCCTGGCTTTTGTTCGGTTTGCCGCAGCCATTGCCATCATCGTGCCCGCGTCGGTCCAGGCGGCGGACCTGGCTATCCCGCTTATTCCGGCCGCTCCGCACCTGGTGGATAATCCCTACGGGCTGGACGCAATTTGGGCGCAGGGCGATTTCGTTGCCCGCGGCACGCTGCTGGTGCTGGCGATCATGTCGGCAGCTTCGTGGTATGTCCTGGTGACCAAGCTGTGGGAGCAGTCGCGGCTGTTGCGCCAGGCCAGGAAAGCCAATCAAAGTTTTTGGAAGGCAAGCTCGGTTGAGGCCGGCGTGAGCACATTGCCAGCCGGCCGCGTGTTTCATTCGCTCGCAACGGCCGGGCTGGACGCGGCCGCGCATCATGGCGGATCGATGGTGGAGAATATCGACCTCAACACCTGGGTCTCGCAGTCCATCCAACGGGTGGTGGAGCAGATCGTCAACCGGCTCCAGGGGGGACTGGTCGTGTTGGCCACGGTGGGATCGACCGCACCCTTCGTCGGCTTGTTCGGCACGGTGTGGGGAATCTACCATGCGCTCACGGCCATTGGCATCGCCGGCCAGGCGTCGATCGACAAGGTCGCCGGTCCGGTGGGTGAGGCGCTGATCATGACCGCCATCGGCCTGGCCGTCGCAGTGCCGGCGGTGTTCGGCTACAACTGGCTGGTGCGGCGCAACAAGGTCGCGATCGAACAGGTCCGCAACTTCGGCTCCGACCTGCATTCGGTGCTGCTGGGCGGCGTGCGGATCAATGCCAATTCGCGGTCGGCCGGAGGAGCCAGCAAGCTGCTCGTGCGGGCGGCCTGACATGGCGATGCAACCGGGACCATCGAACGACGGCAGCGGCGAGGACGAGGTTATTTCGGCGATCAATACAACGCCGCTGGTCGATGTCATGCTGGTGCTGCTGATCGTCTTCCTGATCACCATACCGGTGGTGACCCACAGCGTCCCGGTGGTCCTGCCCAAGGATGCGAGCCAGCCGGCCGCGTCCAGGCCGGAGAACATCACGCTCTCGGTCAGCAAGGACGGCGCCGTCTTCTGGAACGGGGCGCCGGTAGCCGACAGCGCTGCCCTGTTCGAGCGGATGAAATTGATTGCGGTGCGCCAACCGCAGCCTGAGGTGCATGTCCTTGGCGATCAGGAGACCAGGTATGAATTCATCGGCAAGGTGGTGGCCAACTGCCAGCGCGCCGGCATCGCCAAAGTGAACTTCGTCACTGAACCGCCCCCCAGGGAATAGAAAGCGACCTCCATGGCGATTGATTTTACCAGGCACGGCGCCGCCGATCCGGACATGCTCACCGACATCAACACCACGCCGTTGATCGACGTGATGCTGGTGCTGTTGGTCATGCTGATCATCACCATTCCCATCCAGACCCACGCGGTGAAGTTGGCCATGCCGGCGGGCGCGGCGCCGCCGGCGGCGGTGCAACCCGCCGTGATCAAGGTCGTCGTCGATTTCGACGGCACCATCCTGTGGAACGGCCAGGTGGTGCCCGACCGGGCGACGCTGGATAGCAAGCTTCTTGCCGCCGCGCGCGCGCCCGTTCAGCCGGAGCTGCATCTGCGGCCGAACAAGCTGGCCAGCTACAAATATGTGGCGACCGTTCTGGCCTCGGCCCAGCGGCTTGGGGTGACCAAGATCAGCCTGATCGGCTGCA
>CAIXDS010000254.1 GCA_903918195.1 uncultured Acetobacteraceae bacterium
CCGGCACGGTCATCGCCGCCGGCACGACGGACGGCTGCGCGGCCTTCCTGGCGACGGGCGCCGATGCGGCGGGCGAGGCGGTGACGTCACTCGGCTCCACGCTGACACTCAAGCAGCTTTGCGACCGGCCGATCTTCTCGCCGGAGCATGGCGTCTACAGCCATCGGCTGGGTGGGCGCTGGCTGGCCGGCGGCGCATCAAACAGCGGCGGGGCGGCGCTGGCACGGCATTTCAGCCCCAACGCGCTTGCGGCGCTCAGCCAGCGCATCGATCCCCTCACGGAGAGTGGGCTCGACTACTACCCGCTGCCCGGCCCTGGCGAGCGCTTTCCCTTTGCTGATGCGCATTTGCCGCCGCGGGAAACGCCGCGCCCGGCCGACGACGCCCACTTCCTGCAAGGGCTGCTGGAAGGCATCGCCCGCATCGAGGCGCAGGGCTACCGGCTTCTGGCCGAGCTTGGCGGGCCAGCACTCGTCTCAATCCGGACGGTGGGCGGCGGGGCGCGCAACGCCGCCTGGACCGCGATCCGTCGCCGCGCTCTCGGGGTCGAGCTGCTTCCGGCCAGGTCCGAGGAGGCAGCGGTGGGCGCGGCCATGCTGGCGCTCGCGGCGACGCGCCAGGCGACGGCGGCGGTGGGAAGGCGCACGTAGATGGCGCTGAGCCTGAGCGGCAAGAATTGGGCGGAGTGAAACGTCTGCTCACGAGCGGGTCGGCAGGGAACCAGACATTGCTGATCACGACCTCGTTCGACGTTCCCGGCGGCCTGTACCGATTATGACCCGAACGGCCCGCCGCCATCGAGCCACAACGGCGCCCGTCTACGGGCGGCGATCAGGCCGGTGCACAGCCTGCGACGGATCGGGTGTGTCGTGTCAGGACCTATTTGAACTGCGGCCCCATGACCGCGCCCTTCGACAGCGAGGTGACATAGGTTTCCAGATCGACCAGCTCCGGACTGCCAGGCGCGGGCGGCTGCCCTTCCAACCCGCCGGTGATGCAGCGGTCGAACTGTTGCGAAAGTGTTATCACGCGCTGTAGGCGCGGGGCAAATCTCGGAAATGCCGCCGCCGCCCCGACGAGGCTCGGAACCGCCGCACCGTTCGGCAGTTTCCCGGCGGCGCGGCCGCCATCGGCATGGCAGGTCCCGCAGGTGCGGACGCCGCCGAACTGGTCATGGGCAAATATATCGGCACCCCGCTGCACTGCCTGCTGGATCGGATTGACCTCAGTGCTGGCCGCCAGCTCCGCGGCACGCGTGTTGATCGGCCCAAAGCAGGCAATTCCGACCACAGCTGCGGCAAGCAGACGCAGAGCCATACGTTTTCCAGAGCACGGCATTTTCCATTTTCTCTTTCATTTCTGCTGCGCCGATTCCGGCGACCGAATCAGCTTAGCGCCGATCGCCCATCCGGTCAGCCTGTTCGCGTCTGATCTCAGAGTTTGTGAAGCACCGGGTCATGCCCCCGGCACCACCGGGCTGCACGCGGACCTGATGTAGTGATCATATTCGTTCCGCTGCACCGATTACCCCCAGGTTATTGACGGTCTCATCTTTCCAATCCGGGCGTTCCGTTGGTTCCGGCACCTCTGGTGCCTGGGTAGTTTCCGTGCCTTTCGGCACGCTGGGACGGCGCTACGATCGCGTCAGTTACCCTGACGTGCTCCTTGCGCGGGCAGGCGGGTTCGCACGCTCACCGATACCGGTCTCCATGGAGAAGCCAGGATGAGAAATTACGATCGTATCAACGCGCTTCCGCCGGATCGGATAGCAGAAAAGAGCGCCCACATCGTGGGGGGTGGAATTGCTGGCCTCTCCGCTGCTGCATTCCTGGTTACCGACGCCAGCATGCCAGCGGATCACGTTACGATCTACGAAACCTTGCCCTTGATGGGTGGGTCCATGGATGCGGCAGGGAATGCCAAGAGCGGCTATACCAGCCGTGGCGAACGAGAACTCGAACCCTACATGGAGTGCCTCTGGTATCTGTGCAGTAAGGTGCCTTCGCTACGGACCCCCGGCCTGACGATCCTCGATGAGACTCATCAGGCCAACGTTCGCGAGCGGATCAATTCTCACTATCGGCTCATGGAAAAGCAGGGACGGCTCTATGATTATTCCGGTCCTCTAATGTCAGCCCATGACGCCAAGAGAATGATCGAACTTCAGCTCACGCCGGAAAGCGGCCTTGAGATGAAGACGCCCGCCGACTGGTTCAGCCCACAGTTCGAAGACTCCGTGTTTTGGCTGTGCTGGAGCAGCATGCTTGCGTTTCGGGACTATCACTCGTTGATCGAAGTGCGGCGCTACGTCCAACGTTTTATGATGCATGATCACAGCATGACCCATCTCGGGGGTATTCTGCACACCGAGTTCAATGAATATGACTCCGTTATCAAGCCGATTCACGTCTGGCTGAAGTCTCTTGGTGTCCGGTTCCGTGCGGGAACGACAGTCACAGACATTGCAACGCATGATATTGGGTCCGAGACCGTCGCAACCGAATTGACGATCAGCGATGGTTCGGGTGTTCAACGCCTGTCACTCACGCGCGATGATCTGGTGTTCTTCACCAATGGCTCACTCACTCAGAACGCGACGACGGGGGATACGCATTCCGCACCGAAATTCGATCGGGAAATCACGAATCGCGGATGCTTCACGGTGTGGGAACACCTGGCGGCGCGCGATCCGAAATTCGGCCGACCCGCAGCATTCATATCTCATGTCGAAAGCTCCAATTGGATGAGCTTCTTTCCGACAATCACGGGTGATCCCACTTTCTATGATTACATCGAGAAGAAGACCGGTGACAAGGCCGGCACGGGCGGAGCGATAACGATCGTCGATTCAAGCTGGAAAATCAGCTTTGTGCTCTATGGGCGCTATTTCCCAGATCAACCTGCCAACGTGAATGTGTTCTGGGGCGATGGTCAATGCAGCGACAAGAAGGGCGATTTCATTAAAAAAACCATGCGCGAGTGCACTGGGGCAGAGATATTTTCAGAACTTCTCTACCACTGCGGACTCGAAGACAATATCCTGGGCATTCTGGCTCACTCTACGGTTTCTACATCCATGATGCCATACATTACGAGCCAGTTCATGCCGCGCAAGATCAGCGATCGCCCAAAGGTCATTCCAGAAGGTTGCGTTAATCTTGCTTTCATCGGGCAGTTTGTCGAGTTGCCGGGCGATGTGGTCTTTACGGTGGAGACATCGGTCCGTACCGCGATGATGGCCGTTTGGGGCCTCACGGGATTGAATAAACCGATGATCCCGATGCACGAGCCAGTGTATGATTTGCGAGTGATCGTTTCGTCCCTGAAGGCAACGCTTGGCATCGACGAGATCACTCCACAAACCCTCAAAGCCATCGCCCAGTCCAGCCCGCCCATGCCCGCCCTGCTCGCCTTCATCAATGAGTTACCCAAGCCACTCGCATGAGCTTCGGCGGCCCTTACGGCGGCCTACCCTGGGTTCGCGGTCACTGGGCACACGCGGAGGGGAGCGGTGCCGGGAATCCCTTGTAATTCCTGGGTTTCGGCCGCGGGCGGCGGTCGAAACGGCCGAAAACCTAGACACACGACTGCCACAGAAGGCCATTGTGAATCATTGCATATACGCCTAACCTCTAGGCATGTGTCGGCGCGTCACTGAGCGGCGTAACCGCGACGGCTCCACGGTCGCCTACTACGCCCTCGCCGAGAATGAATGGAACGCCAAGGATAAGCGCTCCGAGGCGCGGATGGCGCATAGCTTCGGACGCGCCGACCAACTCGACCGCGCCGCCCTGCAGCGTCTGGTCGCCAGCATCCAGCGCGTCATCGACGCCGATGCCGCCGACGCCTTGCCAACGCGCGGCAAGACCACCATCCCGGAGATCGAGATAGATGCCGGCTTCGATCTGAGAAGGGGTCCCGTTTGCACGCGCCGATTCAAAGCATCGTCCGCCAACCTGGCGGGCACGGGTGACGCGGCAACCCGCCGCGTCACCTGTCCCGCTTCGCCTCCGCCACCCGCGTGGCCTGCGAGACGCGTCCGATTTCCCGCGGGTCCATCCGCACCGTTGGACGGTTGCTCGGCGTCGGGCGCATGCCCGATGAGGCGGTGGCGCCGGCGCTTGGGTGAGCGGCGGCGCGGGCGGCCTGCTTCATCTCGAACGCCTTTAGCGACAGCTCCGCCTGGGTCGGCGCCGCGGCATGCGCGGATGCAGGCTCCGGCTCGTCGTGGCGCGCCAGTTCCTTGTTGGCGCGCTTCAGGGCCTGCATCAGCAGCTGTGCCTTGCCGACGGTCCCCAGATTGTCG
This sequence comes from uncultured Acetobacteraceae bacterium, assembly GCA_903918195.1. Classification (GTDB taxonomy): domain Bacteria; phylum Pseudomonadota; class Alphaproteobacteria; order Acetobacterales; family Acetobacteraceae; genus Rhodovastum. The sequence continues at coordinate 4,307 of CAIXDS010000254.1, forward strand.
CGCGCCGGCAACGCGCCCCGCGGCTCCGCCTTGCCGCGCATCTCCCGGCGCTGCTGGCGGGCGATCGATTGGGCGCGATCCCGGTGCTCGCGCAACCGCCTGATCAAGGCCCACAGTTCGGCCGGTGTGAGTTCGAGAATCTGCGGATAGCGCGTCGCCGCCACGTCCTCGCCTTCCTGGCCGGACAGCAGCCTCGCCTCGTGATCCCTCGGCACGCTCATCGGCCCACTCATTTCACTTCGCCGCCCCTCCGCGGCGATGAGCGAGTATTGAGCGCCAATGCTGCGATATTCCGGCCCTTCGCGCAAACCGAAGCCCCAACAG
>CAIXDS010000255.1 GCA_903918195.1 uncultured Acetobacteraceae bacterium
CCGATCTAACCCGGCGATCGCCGGCAGCGGCGGCGTGCCGCCCCGCCGCCCCCGCTCCTGCCCGCCGCCGGCGATCAGCGGCGCGAGCCCCGCGGACAGCGCCGGTGCCAGCAGCAGCGCGCCCGCACCTTGCGGCCCGCCCAGCTTGTGCGACGACAGGGCCAGGCTGTCCGCCCCCAGCGCGGCGAAATCCACGGCAATCCGGCCGGCCGCCTGCACCGCATCCACATGCAGCAGGGCGCCCGCCGCGCGGCACAGCCGGGCGGCTTCGGCCACCGGCTGCAGCGTGCCGGTCTCGTTGTTGGCCAGCATGAGGCAGACCAGCGCCGGGCCGCCCTCGGCCAGCAACTCCCGCAACGCGGCGAGGTCGGCAACGCCCTGACCGTCCACCACCAGCACCGCGGCGCCGGCGGCGGCACTGCGCACCGCGTCGTGCTCGGTCGCCCCCCTGATCAGCCGGCGTCCGGCCCCCAGCGCATGGATGGCCAATGCGTCAGCCTCGGTGCCGCCAGAGGTGAAAATGAGGTCGGCCGGCCGGCCGCCGAAGCGGGCCGCGATGGTCTCCCGCGATTCCTCCAGCAGGCGCCGCGCGGCCCGCCCGGCAGCATGCACCGAGGCGGGATTGCCGCCGAGATCCAGCGCCGCCAGCACCGCCGCGCGCGCTTCGGGACGCAGCTTTTCAGTGGCATTGGCGTCGAGATAGGTCATGCCCCCTCCAGCCGGAGCGGCCGGCTGGCCCTCCCGGCGACCCGCCCCTGCGCCACGTCGGCCAAGCTGATACCGGACAGGAACAGCCGGATCTGCTGCCCGAGTTCGTACCACAGATCGTGCGTGCGGCACCGCGTCTGCCCGCCATCCTCGGTGCGCATGCAACCGGCATCGCCGGTGCAGCGGGTGGCGCAGATCGGCTCCTCCACGGCATCGACGATCTCGGCCACCGCCACCGAAGCAGCCGGCCGACCGAGCCGGTAGCCACCGCCGGGGCCGCGAGCTGACTGCACCAGCCCGGCCCGGCGCAGGCCGCCGAAGAGCTGTTCCAGGTAGCACAGGCTCAATTGCTGGCTGGTGGCGATCTGCGCCAAGGTGATGGGGGGGCTGCCACGGCCGTCTGGACCGGCCTGTTCGCGGCAAGCCAGTTCGACCATGGCCATGACGGCATAGCGGGCGCGGGTGGAAAGCTGCATGCGCTTACTCCGCTGCGGGCTGGTGCGCCCGGGTCGTGACGGGGGAATCTCGATGCCGGTCAGCAATCGTCCAAGATCGGCAAACGGCCGCGCCGGCAAGTACAAATGCACCCGCCGCATCGCATGGGCAATCGGATGCCAGATTAACGCACGCAACCCCGGGTAGCAGAGAAGCGTCGCTATACGGGCACGCACAACCGTGTCCCCCTCCTGACATGCCTTGACGGATTCCTGCAAAAACATGAGACCCATGCGACATTTCCGTTATGAAAGTTGCGCCGGCCGACCTATAGTGCCGTTCGCTTCAGGGCTGCGGACTCGCTCGGGGGTGATGTCGGCATAATGCCGGAGTTTGGGTCCGGACTTTATCTGTAACGAATAAGCAAGCAGGTTCAGGTCGGAAAGGGCTCACGCTTCCACACCGCTCTTGGTCGAGGCGGGTATAGAGAATCATTCCCGAGCTTACGGGTCAAGAATTCGCGCCTTGCCCCTCAGAGGACTCGCTTCAAGCAAAGGGCGTGCCTATTTACAGGTCGCATATTTGCGAAGGGCAGCCGAGAAGATGCCGGATGTCATTCACCGGGGAGGGGTCGTGGTACCGGCAGTCGCTCGATTGCCATTGTATGTCCATCCGCACGGTCAGCAGAACCGGACGGATTACTTTGCCAGGGTCTCAGCCCGGTCGGTCCCGGCCGGCGCGAACAGGAAACGGATTTCGGAACACCATGCCTGAGGTCATGTTCGCCGGCCCCGACGGCCGGTTGGAAGGTCGCTACCATCACTCCAAGGAAGCCGCGGCTCCGCTCGCGCTACTGATGCACCCGCATCCGTTGCATGGCGGCACCATGAACAACCGCATTACCTATACGATGTACCAGTCGTTCCAGCGCCTGGGCTTTTCGGTGATGCGCTTCAACTTCCGCGGCGTAGGGCGCAGCCAGGGTCGCTACGACGGCGGCATCGGCGAGATCAGCGATGCGGCTGCGGCGCTCGACTGGATGCAGGCGGTCAACCCGAACTCAGGCGGACTTTGGATTGCCGGCTACTCCTTCGGCGCCTTCATCGGCATGCAACTGCTCATGCGCCGGCCGGAAATCTCGGGCTGGGTCAGCATCGCACCGCCCGCCAACCACTACGATTTCGGTTTCCTGGCACCGTGTCCCTGCGGCGGGCTCATGCTGCACGGCGACAGCGATGAACTCGTGCCAGAGCCTGCCGTGAAGAAGCTGGTCGACAAGCTGAATACCCAGAAGGGCGTCAGCGTCGACTACCGCATTCTTGCCGGGGGTGACCACGTCTTCGCCAGCCACGCCGACATCATTGCCGAGCACGTCGAGGACTATGTCCGTAAGACCATGGCCCGGCGCTCGATGGCCCTGGCCGCCGACTGACAACGCACACAACGAACCAAGCGAAAGGCCCGGGGGCCCCGTCTCCCGGGCCTTTCGCTTTTTTGAGCGCGGCCTGCGCGCACTCGCAATTGTGAGTTAATTTCATCTCGGCGCCCTTCCTTTGGCGGCCTCCAGTTGCATATTGTTACGTCAAGGCCGGAGGAACCCGGGCGCCCGTCACCAACCCGACGCACATGCATGCCGGGATGCCGCGCACCAGGTCGCCCCATCCCGCCGCACTCAGGGGAAAATGAGCAATAAAATGACCTTAGCAGGGATCATCAAGCGCAAGGGCTCGCATGTTGTCAGCGTCGACCGCGATGCTACGCTGTCCGATGTTGCGGCTGCCCTGACCGCGCGCTCCATCGGCGTCGTTGTGGTGCTCGGCGCCGATGGCAGGTTGGAAGGACTGATCAGCGAGCGCGACGTACTCCGCAAGCTCGCTAAACACGGTCCCGCCGCTATGGCTATGAGCGCGGAGCAGACGATGACGCGCAGAGTCATCACTGCCACCCCGGAAACCACCATGGACCAGGCGATGGCGATGATGACCCTTGGCGGGTTCCGTCATCTGCCGGTGCTGGAGAACGGCAAACTGGCCGGTATCATCAGTGTCCGCGACGTGGTGCGCGCCCAGGTCGACATCAATCAGGCCGAGGTGCAGATGCTGCGCGGCTACCTTGCCGCCGGCGCCGCGCCGCAGCGCCTCCACGCCTGAAGCGCACCAGGGACCAAAAAACCCTTCCGGAATGGGGTGCAGGGGGTTACCGCCCCCTGCCGGGTCCAGGGCAGAGCCCTGGACTTGCTTCTTTCGCTACCGCCCGCTCAGAATGCGCTCAACCAATTGCCGCACGCTCGGGATGAATCCGTTGCTGTAAAACGGGTCTGACCCGAAGCGGAAGGCGTTGTGGCCGCTGAACACCAGGTTGTTTTCGACCGCTTCTTCGTTGTCGCTCTCGTGGGCGATGGCCTGCAGCGTCTTCTGGATGCAGAAGCTGCGCGGGTCGGCCTTCTTGCCGTTGGTGAAGTCCGGCTCGTGCTGCGCCCAGTTGGAGAACCGGCATTGGCTCAGGCAGCCCATGCAGGCCACCTGGTCAGCAATGATCTCGCGCGCACGCTGAGGGGTGACGAACACCAGGGTCGAATCCGGCGTCCGCATCGCCTCGGTGAAGCCTTCCGCTTCCCAGCCGCGCACCCGCTCCAGGTCGACCGTGGTGAGAAAGGTCGGGCGCTTGCGCGGGCCGACGCCATACTCGGCGACGTGTTCGCCCACCGGCTCGGGCGAATAGGCCACCTGGCGCTCGTTTCGCTCGCGCAACTCGTGGATGAAGCTGTTGTTCACCGCCGATGAATAGAAGCCGGTCGGGCTGAAGCGGTTGAGAAACACGTCGCCGGCCTTCAGGGTCAGCAGCCGCTGCTTCCAGGCGTTGCCGATCGGGCTCTCACGGGTCAGCAGCGGGCGGGTGCCGAACTGGAAGGCGATCGGACCCAGCTCGGGGTTGTCGATCCAGTCCTCCCATTCCTCCAGCCACCAGATGCCGCCGGCCATGATGATCGGCGTGTCGCCCAAGCCGAACTCGCGCATCAGCTTGCGCAGCGCCAGCACGCGGGGGAACGGTCCCTCCGGCTTCTCCGGATTCTCGACGTTGGACAACCCGTTATGGCCGCCGGCCAGCCAGGGGTCCTCGTAGACCACGCCACCGAGAAACGCCGCCGCCTTATGGTAGGCGCGCTTCCACAACGCCCCGAAGGCGCGTGCAGAGGAGACGATGGGGTAGTAGTGCACGTTGAAGCGCGCGGCGATTTCGGCCAGGCGATATGGCATGCCGGCGCCGCAGGTGATGCCGTGGATCAGGCCCCTGGCACCTTCCAGCATACCGGTCATGATCCGCTCGGCGCCGCCCCCCTCCCACAGCACGTTGGCATGGATGCGTCCCTGGCCGCCGGCGATGTCGTGCGCGCGGCGCGCCTGGGCGATGCCGCCCTGGATGCCGTAGGCCACCATCTCCTCGTGCCGCTCCCGGCGGGTACGGCCGTAGTAAATCTGGGGGATGATCCGCCCGTCCTCGTCGTAGCTGTCGGCGTTCACCGCGCTGAGCGTGCCGGCACCGCCCCCGGCGGCCCAGTGCCCGGCCGTGACACCGTTCGAAATCGCCACGCCTTTACCGCCCTCGACGAGCGGCAACACATCGACGCCGCCCATCCGGATCGCGTTGATCGCCTTCATGCCCTGCCCCTGCCCCGTCCGGCGCAATCCCCCTGGCGCCGTCACAATCCGTTCATCGAAGCCCGTCTTTGCCCGCGGGATCAAGCCCCGCGGGCAAAGAAACGGCCTCAGCCCGCCACGGCGTCCTGCGTCGCCGGCTGATCGCCCTGACCATCGGCGCCGCCGTCGCGGCCGCCACGGAAGCCGCGATCACCACGTTCCCGGCCACCGCCGCTGCCGCCCTTGGGGCCGACCTTTTCGCTGATATCCTCGCCGGTCGCCTGGTCAACCACACGCATGGACAGCTTCACCTTGCCGCGCTCGTCGAAGCCCAGCACCTTGACCCGAACGGCGTCGCCCACGTTGACCACGTCGGCGGTCTTGTTGACACGGCCCTGCGCCAGCTCGCTGACATGCACCAGCCCATCGCGCGAACCGAGAAAGTTCACGAAGGCGCCGAACTCGGCGGTCTTTACCACCTTGCCGGTGTAGATCACGCCGATCTCGGGCTCGGCCACGATGCCGCGGATCCAGTCGATCGCCGCCTGCGCCTTGGTGATCTCGTTGGCGGCGATCTTGATGGTGCCGTCATCCTCGATGTCGATCTTCGCCCCGGTCTGCTCGACGATCTCGCGGATCACCTTGCCGCCGGTACCGATCACGTCGCGGATCTTCTCCTTGGGGATGTTGATCACGGTGATGCGCGGCGCCGTCGCCGCCACATCCGTGCGCGCCCCGGTCAGCGCCTTGGCCATCTCGCCCAGGATGTGCAAGCGGCCCTCGCGCGCCTGGGCGAGGGCGACTTGCATGATATGCGGCGTGATGGAGGTGATCTTGATGTCCATCTGCAGGCTGGTCACGCCTAGCTCGGTGCCGGCCACCTTGAAGTCCATGTCGCCGAGATGGTCCTCATCGCCGAGGATGTCGGACAGCACGGCGTAGGCGCGGTCCTCCTTGATAAGGCCCATGGCGATGCCGGCCACCGGGTTCTTCAGCGGGACCCCGGCATCCATCAGCGCCAGCGACGCGCCGCATACCGTCGCCATCGAGGACGAGCCGTTGCTTTCGGTGATTTCGCTGACCACACGCAGCGTGTAGGGGAATTTGTCCTTCCCCGGCAGCAGCGGATGCACCGCCCGCCAGGCCAGCTTGCCGTGCCCGACCTCGCGCCGGCCCGGGCTGCCGAGGCGACCGGTCTCGCCCACCGAATAGGGCGGGAAATTATAGTGCAGCATGAAGTTCTCGCGGTATTCGCCCTCGAGCGCGTCCACGATCTGCTCGTCCTGCGCGGTGCCCAGCGTGGTCACCACGAAGGCCTGGGTCTCGCCGCGGGTGAACAGGGCGCTGCCATGCGCGCGCGGCAGCACGCCCACCTCGGCCACGATCGGCCGCACCGTCTTGGTATCGCGCCCGTCGATGCGCAGGCCGGTGTCGAGGATGGCGTTGCGGACGATGTCCGCCTCCAGGTCCTTGAACAGACCTTTCGCGCGCTCGACGTCGAGGCCCTCGGCGGCCAGCGTCTCGGCTGCGGCTTTCTTGGCGGCGGCCACCTTGTCCTGGCGGACCTGCTTCAGCGCCTCGCGATAGGCCTCGGCCAGCGCCGGGCGGGCGATGGCATCGACACGGGCGCGCAGCGTCTTCTGCTCCTCGCTCTCCTCGGGCAGCGGCCACGGGTCCTTGGCCGCGACCTCGGCCAGATCGATGATCGCCTGGATCACCGGCTGGAATGCGGCATGACCGAAGGTGACGGCACCCAGCATCACTTCCTCGGTGAGTTCCTGTGCCTCCGACTCAACCATCAGCACGCCCTCGACGGTGCCGGCGACCAGGAGTTCAAGCTGGGAGGTCTTCGTCTGGGCGGAGGTCGGGTTCAGCACGTACTCGCCGTCGATGTAGCCGATTCGGGCGGCACCCACCGGGCCGAAGAACGGGATGCCGGACAACGTCAGAGCGGCCGAAGCGCCGATCAGGGCGACCACGTCGGGGTCGTTCTCCAGATCGTGGCTCAGCACGGTCGTGATGATCTGCACCTCGTTGCGGAAGCCTTCCGGAAACAGCGGGCGGATCGGCCGGTCAATCAGGCGCGACTTCAGGGTTTCCGCCTCAGACGGCCGGCCCTCGCGCTTGAAGAAGCCGCCCGGGATCTTGCCGGCGGCGAACGCCTTCTCCTGGTAGTGCACAGTCAGCGGGAAGAAGTCCTGGCCCGGTTTGGCGCTGCGCAGGCCGACCGCCGTGCACAGCACGATCGTGTCGCCGTAGCTGACCAGCACCGCGCCGTCCGCCTGGCGGGCGATCTTGCCGGTTTCCAGGACCAGCTTGCGACCGCCCCAGTCCAGTTCCTTGCGGAAGTAGTTGAACATCGTGTCGTCGTTCCCTTGCGGAATGCCGGCCGGACGGGCGTCAGCGGGAGCGATCCGTGGTCTTTCCGGGGCAGGGAGACGGCGCCTCGGGCGGCATGGAGGGCGCCTGCGCGATGTGCAGCCGCAATGCGGACGCCAGCGCGTCCACGTCCATGTGGCCGGAAACGCCGTCGCGGCTCCCAAGCGGGCGGAAGTGCCGGATCGGCCGTCTGTCGTTCCGCCGCGGGCGCGGCGGCCGGGGGACACTCCCCCAGCTTGCGTTTCCCCGCGCCACCATTGGCGCGGGGCTTGGCCGAGACCCTTATATAGGCGCGGGTGCCGGCGGAACCATGCCGTTCTGCGCGGATCAGCGGCGCAGGTTCAGGCGGCCGATCAGCGCCTCGTAGCGGACCTGGTTCTTCTTCTTGAGATAGTCGAGCAGCCGGCGACGGCGGCCGACCAGCATCAGCAACCCGCGACGGCTGTGGAAGTCCTTGGCGTGGGTCTTGAGGTGCTCGGTCAGGTTGACGATCCGCTCGGACAGCAGCGCCACCTGTACCTCGGGGCTGCCGGTATCGGCTTTGCCGGTGGCATATTCAGAAACCAGCGTCGTGCGACGCTCCGCGGTAATCGACATCGGGGGTACTCCTGGATGGGGTTGCGGGGCGCGTGCCACGGAGGGGTGGCGGACGAGGTCACGCGCCGCCAACGGGGCGCTGTAACCGGGCCGCTACAACAGCCGTTCGGGCTTGAGCCAGCCGTCTTCCAGCCGGCACAGCCCGAGCACGCGGCTCCCCGCCATGGCGCGGGCCAGACCCCCATCGGGATCGGCCGCCCGTGGAATGCGGCCCATCAGCGCCACCAGGCTGATCGCCTGGCCGTGCGACAGACCGAAGGCCTCCGATTCCGTCAAGGCCAGCGCCGGGATGTCGGCCAGCGCGGTCGCGACGGGAAGCAGAAGGTCCGGGGAAGCGCGCGGGGTATCCTCCGTGGGTTGCAGTTTGTCCAGCGGAATCGCTTGCGCCTCCGCGAAAGGTCCGACGCGCAGGCGCCGCAGCGCGGCAATGTGGCCAAGCGCACCACAGGCGCGGGCCAAGTCGCGGGCGAGGCTGCGCATATAAACGCCCTTGCCCGACTGCACCTCGAACAAGGCGTGGTCGGGATCGGGCCGGCCGATCAGTTCGAATCGGTCCACCCGGGCCGGCCGCGCCTCCAGCACCGGCGGCGTGCCGGCGCGGGCGAGATCATAGGCACGCTCGCCGGCAATCTTTACCGCCGAGAAGACGGGCGGCACCTGCATGATATCGCCGGTGAATGCCGGCAGGGCGGCACGGATCTGGTCATCGGTCGGCCGCACCTCAGAGGTTTCGGTGACCTGTCCGTCGGCATCGTCGGTGTCGCGCGCCTCGCCGAAACGGAGGGCGAAATGGTACAGCTTGGTGCCGTCCATGACATAGGGAACGGTCTTGGTCGCGGCTCCGAAAGCAATCGGCAGCACGCCGGTGGCCAGCGGGTCGAGCGTGCCCCCGTGGCCGCATTTCTGCGCGTCAAACCACCGTTTGAGGCGGTTGACGACATCGGTGCTGGTCAGCCCCTGGGGCTTGTCGATGACGAGCCAGCCATCCAGCGGACGGCCGCGTTGTTTGCGTTGGCGCATATGGTTCATTGCACAGTCGATTGCGAGCGATGGGAAATGGAATCGGCAGCCGCGCCACCGGTCCGGCAAGGCGCCGTCGCGACCGGTTCAGCTCCGCTCCGGCCCGAGATCACGCCGCACGTCCGGCGCGTGCAGCAACGCGTCGATGTGCATGGCGTTGTCCAGGCTCGTGTCCGGCTGGAAATGCACCTCCGGCGCGCAGCGCAGCCGTAGCACCCGCGCCAACTGTGCGCGCAGGAATGGCGCCGCCCGCCGCAGCGCCGTCAGCTTATCGCCGATGTCGGAGCGCCCGAGCCGGGTCACGAAGGCAGTGGCATGCTTGAGGTCCGGGCTGATCCGCACCTCAGTCACCGTAATCAGCACATCCGCCAGATCGGGGTCACGCACCTCGCCCCGCGCGAACACGCCGGCAAGCACGTGGCGGACTTCCTCCGCCACGCGCAACTGCCGCTGGGTGGGGGCTTTCGACGAACGACCAGTGGCCGCCTGCCTCAACCCGGCACCATCTCGGTGTCGTAGCACTCCACCACGTCGCCTTCGCGCAGGTCCTGGAAGTTCGCGAAGGACAGACCGCACTCGTAGCCGCGCGCGACCTCCTTCACATCGTCCTTGAAGCGCTTGAGCTGCGTCAGCTCGCCGGTGTGGATCACCACGTTGTCGCGCAGCAGGCGCACGCCGGCGCCGCGCTTGACCACGCCGTCGGTAACCATGCAACCCGCCACCTTGCCGGTTTTGGTGATCTCGAAGACCTTGCGTATCTCGGCATAGCCGAGGAACTTCTCGCGTGCCTTCGGCGCCACCTTGCCGCGGACCATCTTCTCGATGTCGTCGGCGACATCGTAGATGATCGAGTAGTAGCGGATATCGACACCTTCGCGCTGGGCGAGTTCACGCGCCTGGCTGGTGGCGCGGACGTTGAACGCCACGATCGCCGCGTCGGACGCGCGGGCCAGTTGCACGTCGCTCTCGGTGATCTGGCCGACGCTGGCCAACAGCACGCGCACCTTCACTTCTTCGTGCGCCTGCTTCAGCACGGTCGCCTGGATCGCCTCGGCGCTGCCCTGCACGTCCGCCTTGATGAGGATGGCGACCTCTTTCTGGTCGCCGGCGGCAATGCGGGCCAGCATCTGGTCCAGCGTGCCGCGCGCGGCAGTGGCCACGCCGGCCGCCTTGTCGCGCAGCTTGCGCTGGCGGAACTCGCTGATCTCGCGCGCCCGGCTCTCGCCGTCCACCACCACGAAAGGCTCACCGGCGGCCGGCACACCGGCCAGGCCGAGCACCTCGACCGGGGTCGCCGGGCCGGCTTCCTTCACCGGTTGGCCCTTGTCGTCCAGCAGGGCGCGCACGCGGCCCCATTCGGCGCCGGCGACGATGATGTCGCCCTGCCGCAGCGTGCCCTTCTGCACCAGCACGGTCGCCACCGGCCCGCGGCCGCGGTCCAGCCGGCTCTCGATCACCGAACCTTCGGCCGGGCGGTTCGGATTCACCTTCAGATCAAGGATCTCGGCCTGCAGCAGGATTGCCTCCTGCAGCTTGTCGAGCCCGGTTCGCTTCAGCGCCGAGACCTCGACGTCCTGGGTCTCGCCGCCCATCTCCTCGACCACGATCTCGTGGCTGAGCAGTTCCTGGCGCACCCGGCTGGGGTTGGCGTCCGGCTTGTCGATCTTGTTGATGGCCACGATGATCGGCGCGTGGGCGGCCTTGGCGTGGCGGATCGCCTCGATGGTCTGCGGCATGACACCGTCATCGGCCGCCACCACCAGCACCACGATGTCGGTCACGCTGGCGCCGCGCGAGCGCATGGCGGTGAACGCCTCGTGGCCGGGCGTGTCGATGAAGGTGATGCGCTCGCCGTCCGGCAGCTTCACCTGGTAGGCGCCGATATGCTGGGTGATGCCGCCAGCTTCGCCGGCCGCCACGTCGGCGGCGCGCAACGCGTCCAACAGCGAGGTCTTGCCGTGATCGACATGGCCCATCACGGTCACGACCGGTGGGCGCGATTCCAGCTCGGCGTCGGCATCGACTGCGCCGACGAGACCGAGTTCGACGTCGTCCTCGGAGACGCGCTTCACCCGGTGGCCGAACTCTTGCACCACCAGCTCGGCGGTGTCGGCGTCGAGAGTCTGCGTGATGGTGGCCATCACGCCCATTTTCATCAGCGCCTTGATCACGTCGCCGGCGCGGGTGGCCATGCGGTTGGCCAGCTCCTGTACCGTGATGTTGTCGGGGAGGACGACTTCTCGCACTACCTTCACCTGGTCTGAGCGCAGCCGCTCGAGCTCGGCCTGGCGCCGCTCGCGCTCGCGCTGGCGCCGCATCGAGGCGAGCGAGCGGACGCGGTCGTCCTCGCCCTCGATAGCGGCCTGCACGTCGATCTTACCGGCCCGTCGGCGGTCATCCGCACCCTTCTTCGGCGCGGCCACCTGCGGCTTGCGCGGCGGCAAGCCGCCGGGTGCGGCACCGCCGGGGCGGCGGACCGGGCGGGCCTCTTCCTCGTCCTCGCCGGCGCGCGCCGTCTTCAGTCGCAACGTTTCGACGGGCGCTGGAGGGACGACGCTTGGAGGAGGGGCCGGGCGGGCGGGGCGACGCGGCTCGGGGGCCGTCGTTCGCGCCACGGCGACCTGCGCCGTCGCCGCTGCCTCGGCGGCCTTGCGCGCCTCCTCCTCAGTCCGCTTGCGCGCCTCCTCCTCGGCAGTGCGCCGCAGTTCCTCCTCGGCGGCCTTGCGGGCCTCGTCCTCGCGCCGGCGCGCTTCCTCGGCGGCGGACAGGATCGAGATCTTCTCCTGCTCGCGCCGTTCCGCTTCGCGGCGGGCGGCATCGCGCTGCTGCTCCAGCAGGGCGCGCTGACGGGCCGCCAGCTCGGTGGCCGTCAGCGCCCGGCCGCTGCCGGCAGCCTGACGACCGCCACCACCACCGCCACCGCGCTGCGACTGCCCGCCCGCAGGCGCAGGCTGGCCAGGGGCCGCTCCGCCGGGGCGTGCGCCGGGGCCGGCAGGAGCGCGGGTCTTGCGCACCTCGACCTGCACCACCTTCGACCGCCCATGGCTGAAGCTCTGTCGGACTGATCCGGCATCCACGGTACGGCCCAGCTCCAGGCGCCCTGAGGGGCGCAGCGAGAGTCGGCCCTTGCCCTGGTCCTGATCGTTGCCTTCGCTCATCTACCCGCCTGTATCCTGCACATCGTTCCGCCCGGCGGCGCCGGGCGGTGAATCCGTTCTCTAACGCCTGGCGCCGTCGCGCCCCGTTCCTGGTGCGCACTCCTTCGGAGCCCGTCCCGGCGCCTGGCCCGAAACTCCATCGGCCAGGCCGGCCAGTCGCCCTGCCTCGTGCCGCAGCGTCTCCGCCAGCCGGCCCGTGGCCACCGCCACGTGAACCGCGCGCTCCCGGCCGAACACCACGCCCAGCCGCTCACCATCCAGCAGCGTCACCACCGACCCGTCCCAGCCACCGAGGAAGCGCTGTCGCTCCTCCGCGCTGCCGTCCTCGGCCTGCACCACCAGCCCCGCCCGCCCGGAAGAAAGCCATTCCCGCGCCTTGGCAAAACCGGCAACGGCCTGGCCCGCACGCCGGGCAAGGCCAAGATGATCGACAAACCGCCGCGACAGCGCCGCCTGCAGACCGGACCTCAGATCAGGGGGAACCGCCACCGGCCCGCGAGCCGCCCTTGCGAAAGCGCCGCGGGTGCATGCTGTTTCTACCACATCCCCCCGCGCGCTCAACCAGATTCCCCGGCCGGGCAGCCTTGCGGCCAAATCGGGAACGACCACCCGGTCTGGACCAATCACAAAGCGGATCATCCGCTCCTTGGGCAAGCGCTCGCGGGTCACCGCACAGCGGCGCAAGGGGCCGCGATCCGGCTCCTCACCATCATCGTCATCCCCGCCGTCGTCTTCCCTGCCGTCGCTTTGCAAAAGCTCAGTCGTGGCCAGCCTCCCCTGTCGCGTCGCCGGCCTGTCCGTCAGGCTCCGGCGCGCTCCCCGGCTCGACTTCAGGCTCGCCATCGAACCAATGCGCCCGCGCGGCCATGATGACGTCGTTGGCCACCGCCTCGTCCATGTTGGCCTCGCCGACGATTTCGACCAGTTCGTCAGAGGCGAGGTCAGCCAGATCGTCCAGCGTCTTCACCCCTTTATCGCCCAATGCCACCAGCATGGCGGGCGTCAGCGCCTCGATCGCCGCCACGTCATCGGTAACGCCAAGGGCAACGCGCCGCTCGGTCAACTCGTTGTCGCGCTTGATCAGGAACTGCTCGGCGCGGCGGATCAGTTCGCCGGCGACATTCTCATCGAAGCCCTCGATGTCCGACAATTCGTCCTGCGGCACGAAAGCGAGTTCCTCTACCGTGTTGAAACCCTCGGTTACCAGCAGCCCGGCGATCACATCATCGACATCGAGCGCCTCGACGAACAGGCCGGTGCGGCGACGGAATTCCTCCTGCCGGCGCTCGCTCTCCTCGGCCTCGGTCAGGATGTCGATGTCCCAGCGGGTGAGCTGGCTGGCCAGGCGCACATTCTGGCCGCGCCGGCCGATGGCGAGGCTGAGCTGGTCATCGGGCACCACCACCTCGCAGCGCCCGGCCTCCTCGTCCATCACCACCTTGCTCACCTCGGCGGGGGCGAGTGCGTTCACCACGAAGGTGGCGGTGTTGGGCGACCAAGGGATGATGTCGATCTTTTCCCCCTGCAACTCCTGCACAACCGCCTGCACGCGGCTGCCTCGCATACCGACGCAGGCACCGACTGGGTCGATCGAGGCATCGCGGCTGATCACTGCCATCTTGGCGCGGCTGCCCGGATCGCGGGCCACCGCCTTGATCTCGATGATGCCGTCATAGATTTCCGGCACTTCCTGCGCGAACAGCTTGGCCAGGAATCCGGGATGGGTGCGCGACAGAAAAATCTGCGGGCCGCGCGGTTCTTCCCGCACGTCGTAGATATAGGCGCGCACCCGGTCACCGTTGCGGAAACTTTCGCGCGGGATCAGCTCGTCGCGGCGCAGCAGCGCCTCGGCGCGACCGATCTCCACCATGAGGTTGCCGTACTCGGTGCGCTTGACGGTGCCGTTAATGACCTCGCCGACACGGTCCTTGAACTCGTCAAACTGGCGCCGGCGCTCGTACTCGCGCACCCGCTGCACGATCACCTGCTTGGCGGTCTGGGCGGCGATGCGGCCGAAATCGATCGGCGGCAGCGGATCGACGATGTATTCGCCAACCTTGATCTCGGGCTTGAACTTGCGGGCGATGTGGACCGGAATCTGGGTTTCCTCGTTCTCCACCGCCTCGACCGCCTCGGTCCAGCGCGACAGCCGGACATCGCCGGTCTTGCGGTCGATGGTGGCGCGGATGTCTTTCTCGTGCCCGTACTTGGCGCGGCCGGCCTTCTGGATGGCCTGCTCCATCGCCTCCAACACTTCTTCGCGATCGATCGATTTTTCGCGTGCCACGGCGTCTGCCACCAGGAGCAGTTCGGGGCGGGCGATGGCGGTGTCCATGGAGATGGTCCTCTCGAAGCCTAGTTCGTCTCGTAGCCTAGTTCGTGGGGGCAGGCGTTGCGGTCGCGGCAATCAGCTCGTCAGTCAGCACCAGCTTGGCGCGGCGGATGTCCTCCAGCGGCAAGGCGATCTCGCTGTCGTCCACGCGCAGCCGCGCATGGGTGGCGTCGGCGCCGAGTACGTTACCGGAGAGGCGCTTGCGCCCGTCCGGCAGCGGCATCGCCATCTCGACGCGGGCAAGATGGCCGGCGTAGCGGTTCCAGTCCTTACGGCGGGTCAGCGGCCGGTCGATGCCGGCGGAGCTGACTTCCAGCGTCCAGGCGCCGGGAATCGGGTCCTCGACATCCAGCACGGCGCCCATGGCGCGGCTGATCGCTTCGCAGTCGTCAACGCCGATCTGGCCGCCATCGGCACGGTCAGCCATGATCTGCACGGTCGGCTGCTCCCGGCCCAGCACCGCCACCCGCACCAGTTCGTAGCCCATGCCAGCCAGCGCGGGCGCGATGATGCCGGCCAGGCGGCCTTCCAGGCCGGTATGGTGGGGCAGGTCGGACAGGTCGATATCTGGCTCCAAAACAAAAAAGGCGGCCGGTTAAGGCCACCCCCCGTACTGATCGGAAGATGATTGTTTTATCAATTTAGACCTGGCCACCGGCGCTTGCAAGAGCCGCCTGCTGGCATCCCCGCACAACTTGGTGTATCGGGCCACTATGAACGACACCTCGTCATACCGGACCGCGAGTGTTCATGCCCGGGATGGGGTCGCGGCACGCCCGCGCGAGCTGTGCCCCCCGGAGCTGTGTATCGTCGTCCCGGTGCTGAACGAGGCCGGCAACATCGCCCGCCTCGTCGATCGGCTGGACGCCGTGCTGGACGGCATCGCCTGGGAAGTGATGTTCGTCGATGACGATTCCACCGACGGCACCCGCGCCGCCGTTGCCGCCATCGGTGCCCGCGACAAGCGGGTGCGCCTGCTGCACCGGATCGGCCGGCGCGGTCTGGCCTCGGCCTTCATCGAAGGCGCGCAGGCCAGCCTCGCCCCCACCATCGCCGCCATGGACGGCGACCTGCAGCACGACGAGGCGGTGCTGCCGCGCATGTTTGCCGTCCTGCGCGACGAGGGCTACGAGCTGGCCATCGGCAGCCGCTACGTGGGCGGCGGCGGGGTTGGCGACTGGGACCGGCGGCGGGCCGGCATGTCCAACTTCGCCACGCGATTGAGCCGGATCGTCCTGCGCGCGCCGGTGACCGACCCGATGAGCGGCTTCTTCATGATCCGCCGCGACACCTTCGAGCGGGCGGTGCGCAACCTCTCGGCGATGGGGTTCAAGATCCTGCTTGATATCCTGGCCTCGCTGCCGACGCCGCCGCGTCTGGTCGAACTGCCCTACGAGTTCCGCAACCGCACCGCCGGCGAAAGCAAGCTCGACGCCGGCGTGCTGCGCGATTTTGTCATGCTGATTGCCGACAAGCTGGTCGGTCATATCGTGCCAGTGCGTTTCCTGCTGTTTGCCGGCGTCGGGGCGCTGGGCATCGCCGGCCATCTGGTGGTGCTGCGGCTGTGCCTGACGCCGTTGGCGCTCGATTTTCCGACCGCCCAGGCGAT
This sequence comes from uncultured Acetobacteraceae bacterium, assembly GCA_903918195.1. Taxonomy (GTDB): domain Bacteria; phylum Pseudomonadota; class Alphaproteobacteria; order Acetobacterales; family Acetobacteraceae; genus Rhodovastum. The sequence continues at coordinate 15,877 of CAIXDS010000255.1, forward strand.
CGCCACGGCGTGCGCCATCGTCGGCAATTTTGTCCTGAACAACATCTTCACGTTCCGCGAGAACCGGCTGCGCGGCTGGGGTTTTGTCCGTGGCCTGCTGACATTTACGGCGATCTGCAGCGTCGGAGCGGTTGGCAATGTGGGGGTGGCGGCGTTCCTGTTCGGCCCTGCCGTGCATTCGACATGGTGGCTGGCCGGGCTGGCCGGAGCCGTGATGAGCTTGGTGTGGAACTACGCGGTCAGCTCGGTGATCACGTGGCGGCGGACATAGGCGAGGACTGCCGGGTCATCGTTCCACCGGTCTGGGTAGCAGGATGGGAAAGCGAAAGGTGCCGCGCGTTCCAGCCCGGTGCGTGCTGAGCTATTCCCATTCCCGGATCGCAGGAACCCGAAGCTGCTCGACCTCCGGCAGGTCGAAACCGAAATGTTCCGCCAACAGGGCGCGCAGCGCGGCGCGGTCGGCCAGTTGCAGCGATTCTGCCCCGTCGGCCCGCAGCACGGTCACGTCGCGATTCATCACGTTGACCCGTCCCTCCGGCGTGACCGCACTGAGCATGATCCGGTTCCTGAACAGCGAGGCCGGATGGGTGGCGACGTAATGGTTCGCCACCTCGAAATCGATCGGGTTCTCCTGTTCCAGCGTCGTCACCCAGCCGGAAACCGCCTGCCCGCCCCGCTGCGCGTGCAGCACCCAGACATTACCGTCGCGGGCCATCCAGTGCCGGTCGCCGCCGATGCGCACGGCCTCGCCCTCTGCCAGCGGCACCGGAACGCGCGGCGCATACAGGCCGAAACCGGGATCGACGATGAAGCGAGCGCCCTCGACCGCCACGCTGAGGAACATGTGGGTGCGCGGCATTTCGGTACGCGGCGCGAACAGCACCACGCGCGCCGCATGACGGACCGGCCGGAAGCCCAGCGCTTCCAGCACGGCGGCGAACAGGGTGGCGTGCTCGAAGCAGTAGCCGCCGCGCCCCGCCCGGACCAGTTTGCCCTGAAGCGCGTTGAGGTCCAGGCGAACCGGGCGGCCGAGCAGCACATCGAGATTCTCGAACGGGATGCGCGCCGTGTGGGCGTGCAGTAGCCCGGCCAGGGTGTCGAGCGTCGGGCGTGTTCCGCCACCCCATTGGATGCGCGCGAAATACGCGTCGAGATCGAGCGATGCGGTCATCCCTGCCTCATAATCTGATGCCACAAGATGTGGACACGGACGGTGACGGTTGCAGGCGGTTCAGCCGAGCAGGCTGACGCATTTGCGCATGAGCGACGGCAGTGCCGCCGCGTCCAGCGCGTCCATCGGATGCAGGAACCCCTCCCCCTCGATCCGCTCTACACGGGCCGAAAACAGCGCGATGTGCAGTTCAAAATGGGTAAAGCCGTGCCGCACCGCGCCGGCCGGCTGCCAGGCGGCTGGCATCGGCGCATGAACGAACGCGTCGGCCGGGCTCCAGCGCTCTGCCCGCCAGGGCGTGCCCGGCAATTCGGTCATGCCGCCCAGCAGGCCGCGCGGCGGGCGCCGGCGCAGCAGCACGTTGTGCCCGTCGGTCAGCCAGAAGTTTGTCCCGTAGCGCACGGGTCTGGCCCGCTTTGGCGCCTTGTGCGGTAGGTCGGCCGCGATCCCCTGCCGGCGCCCGGCGCAACCCGCCATCCACGGACAGATACCACAGGAAGGCGATGTCGGCGTGCACATAGTGGCGCCAAGGTCGAACAGCGCCTGGGCAAAATCCGAGGGGCGCGCCCGCGCGGCCGGGTCCGCGCCCAGGCGCGCCGCCGCGGCACCAATCGCCGCTTTCGCCCCGGGCAACGGGGCCTCGATGGCAAACACCCGGGCGGCGACCCGCTCGACATTGCCATCGACCGGCACCACCGGCACCGCAAATGCGATCGCCGCCACCGCCGCCGCCGTATACGGACCGATCCCGGGCAATGCCCGCAGCCCCTCGACATCGTGGGGAAAGCCGCCTTGCGCCGCCACCGCCCGCGCGCAGGCATGCAGGTTGCGCGCCCGGGCGTAGTAGCCAAGCCCCGCCCAGGCCTGCATCACCGCCTGCTCGGGGGCGGCCGCGAGCGCCGCCACATCGGGGACGCGCGCGAGGAATCTCTCGTAGTAGGGTGCGACCGCTGCCACCGTGGTCTGCTGCAGCATGATTTCGCTCAGCCAGACCCGGTACGGATCGGCAGCCTCGCCCGGCGCGGCGCGCCAGGGCAGGTGGCGGCGATGGCGGTCGTACCAGGCCAGAAGGTCGGCGGGACGGAGCACGGAGGTGTCTATGACGGGACCGCAGGTGAACGACAAGCCGGGAGGCGACAAACCGGACGACAAACCAGCCCGCCACATCTACGGCCCGCGTCCGGTCGGCGCGCTGGTGCCCGCCCTGGTGCGGCCGGCCTTCCGCCGGCGCGCCCCCGCCACCGCGCAGGTGCTGGCCGACTGGGAATTGATCGTCGGACCCGCGCTGGCTGCCGTCACCACGCCGCGCAAACTGTTCTCGGGCACGCTGGCGATCGGCTGCGCCGGTCCGGTGGCCATGGAGTTGCAGCACATGGCCGAGCCGCTGATGGCGCGCATCAACGGCCATCTCGGGCGGGTGGCGGTGACGCGGCTGCGTTTCATCCAGGATGTCCCGCCGCCGCTGCCGGCCGCCCCGCCGCCGCGCCCGCAGGCGACCGAAGCCGCCCGCCGCGCCGTCGAGTCGCTGCCGGAAGGAAAGCTGCGCGACGCGCTGGAATCGCTGGGCCGGGTGGTCTTGACGGGGCGCCCGGCCTGAGCCCGTCTAGCGCCTTGGCGCGTCTGGCTGACTCGAGTCCCGCCTGAATTCCATGGCAACAAAACCAGATAACGAGGTTCCGATGCAGGTTTCGCGGCGCACCCTCCTAGCAGTTGTGCCAACCCTGGCGTTACCCGCGCTTGCCCGGGCAGCCGACGACTCCGCCACGGCCGAGCGCGCCGTCGGCCAGGCTGACGCGCCGGTCACGGTTATGGAATTCTACTCGCTGACCTGCCCGCATTGCGCCGCCTTTGTCCGCGAAACCTTCCCGCGGGTGAAAAGCGAACTGATCGACACCGGCAAACTGCGGCTGATCTTCTGGGACTTCCCGCTCGACCAGGTGGCGCTGACCGCCGCCATGGTGGCGCGTTCCCTGCCGCCCGCCCGCTACGAGCCGTTCACCGCCGCGCTGCTGGCCTCGCAGGACCGCTGGGCCTTCGCCCGTGGGGTCAATTCCACCGACGAACTGGCCAAGATGGCGGCCCTCGCCGGGCTGCCGCGCGAGGCGTTCAACAAGGCGATCGCCGACACCGAGCTGAAAAACTGGATTCTCAAGCGGCGGGAAGAGGCGGAGAAAACCTACGGTATCGACTCGACCCCAAGCTTCGTTTTCAATGGCAAGGGTGCGAAAAACCATCGCGAATCGGGTTCGCTGGGCTACGACGCATTTGCCAAAGCCGTCGCCGAGGCCGCCGGATAGAGCCGGCCACATAACCGCAAGGGGAAGGAATTGCCGGTCAGCTTCAGCCGCCTGCGCATCGCCGGGTTCAAGAGCTTCGCCGAGCCGGCGGTGGTGGACATCCTGCCCGGGCTGACCGGCATCGTCGGCCCGAACGGCTGCGGCAAATCCAACGTGGTGGAGGCGCTGCGCTGGGCGATGGGCGAGACCTCCGCCCGATCCTTGCGCGGCGGCGAGATGGACGATGTCATCTTCGCCGGCACCGCCCACCGGGCCTCGCGCAATCTCGCCGAGGTCACGCTGCACCTGACCGACAGCATGGGCGTGGCGCCGCCGCCCTTCCATGAAGCGCCGGAGCTGGAAATCAGCCGGCGTATCGAGCGCGGCAGCGGCAGCGTCTACCGCGTCAACGGCCGCGAGGCACGGGCGCGCGACGTGCAGACCCTGTTCGCCGACCTCGCCACCGGCGCGCATTCCTCCGGACTGGTCAGCCAGGGCAATGTCAGCGCGCTGGTCAACGCCAGGCCCGATGAACGCCGCGCCATCCTGGAGGAAGCCGCCGGCATCACCGGCCTGCATTCGCGCCGCCACGAGGCCGAACTGAAGCTGCGCGCCGCCGAGGCCAATCTCGGTCGCGCCGAGGATTTGCGCGGCCAGCTGGAGGCGCAGCTGGAGGGCCTGAAGCGCCAGGCCCGGCAGGCCAACCGCTACCGCACCATTTCCGGTCTTATCCGCACTGCCGAGGCCGAATTGCTGGCGATCCAGCGTGCCAAGGTCGAGGCCGCCAGGACCGCTGCCCGCGCCGCCCTGCATGCGGCGCAGGCGGCGGTAACCGACGCCACCGCCGCCGCCACCGCCGCCGCCACCGACGCGACCGGATCGGCTGCGGCACTGCCGCCGCTGCGCGAGACCGAGGGCAATGCCCGCACCGCGCTGGAGCGCCACCGGCTCGCCGGCGAGCAGATCGCCGCCGAGGAGGCGCGGGCGCGCGAGGCGCGGGCCGCCGCGGTCGCCCGGCTGGAACAGGTGGCGCACGACCTTGCCCATGCCGAGCAGACCAGCCACGACGCCACCGCCGCCATCGCCCGGCTGGACGACGAGGCCGCCCGGCTAGCTGCCGAGGACGCCGCCCATCCCGCCCGCCTGGAACGCGCCGAGGCCGACGCCATCGCGGCCGAGGATGCGGCGCGCGCCGCCGATGCCGAGGCCAACCGCGCCACCGAGCACGCCGCCGAGCTGGCGGCCCGGCACCGCGCCCTGTCCGAGGCGTTTTCCCTCGCCGAAGGCCGCGCCCGGCGGCTGGCCGAGCAGCTTGCCCGCCTGACCGCCGAACGCCAGCAGGTCGAGGCCGAGCTGGTTGCACCCGCCACGTTGGCGGCTGCCGAGACGGAACGGCAGCAGGCTGAGGCGGCATTGGCCGAGGCCCGCACCGCGCAGGAACGCGCGGAAGAAAGCCGCGCCGCGGCGCTGAAACAGGCCGCCGCCGCCCGTGCGGCCGCGGCCGAGGCAGCCCAGCGCCTGCGCGCCACCGCGACCGAAACCGCCGCCCGGCTGCGCCGTACCGCGCAGGAAACCGCCGCCGCGTTGCGCCGCGCCGCACAGGAACGCGCCGCCGCCTTGCGCACGGCCTCGCATGAGCAGGCAACCAAACTGCGCGCAGACGCCGGCGCTGCCCTGGCCGCCGCCCGCGAACAAGCCGCCGCCGCCGAGTCGGCGCGGACCAAACTCGCCGCCGAGGCGCAGGCGCTGGCCGAAGTGCTGGCGGTGTCCGACGGCGAGCGCTGGCCCCGCATGGTGGACCAGCTGGAGGTGCCGGCCGGACTGGAATCGGCCCTTGGCGCCGCGCTGGGCGAGGAGTTGGAATCGGCGGCCGACACCGGCGCCGCCCGGCACTGGCGCGAATTGCCGCCGCTCGATCCCCTGCCCGTCCTGCCGGATGGCGTCACCCCGCTGGCCGAACTGGTGCGCGCACCAGCCGCTCTGGCACGGGCCTTGTCGCAGATCGGCCTGGCCGAGACCGGCGCCGCCGCCCAGGCCGCGCTTCGCCCCGGCCAGACGCTGGTGTCGCGCGAGGGCGCGGTATGGCGCTGGGACGGCTACGTCATCCAGGCTGACACGCCGACACCGGCCGCCATCCGGCTGCAGCAACGCAACCGCTTTCTGCAGGTCCGCACCCGGCTTGCCGAGGCCACCGGAGCGGCCGAGCAGGCCCGCGCCGCCCTCCGCACCACCGAGGCGGCCGAGCAGGCAGCGCGGGCCGAGGCCGCCGCCGCGGAACAAGCCGCCGGGACCGAGGCGGCGTCTGCCGAACGCACCGCCGCGGCCGAAGCGGAGGCTGCCGAGCGCACCGCCCGCAGCGAGGCCGAAGCCACCGAGCGCACCGCCCGCGACTCGGCCGAGAGACTCGAACGCGACTCGCGCGCCGCCGCCGAGTCGGCGGAACGGGAGGCGAACACCGCCGAACAGCAGGCGCGCGCGACGCGCCGCGACGCCGAACAGCGCCTGGAGCGCGCCCGCGCCGCCGCCGGCGCGCTCGCCGCCCGCGCGGCAACGACCGAGGCCCGCAAACAGGCGCTCGACGTCCAGGCCGCCCGTCTGGCGGCCGAAGCCGACGAGGCCGGCGCAGCGCTGGCCGGCGCGCAGCAGGCCATGCAGGGGCTGGCCGACCCGGCGGCGGCTCGCACCGCCATGGAACAGGCCCGCGCGGCCCTCGGCTCCGCCCGCACGCGCGCGGCGGAAACCCGCGCCGAGCGCGACGCCCTTGCCCGGGCCGCCGCCGGCCGCGCGCATCGGCGGCGCACGCTCGGGGCAGAGCACGAGGATTGGGGCCTGCGCGCCCGCGACGCAAATGGGCGCGTCACCGACCTCGCCGCGCGCGCGGCGGAGGCCCGCGCCGAGCACGCCGCCCGCGCTGCCGCCCCCGAAGCCGCCGCCGCCCGGACCATCGCCGCCCTCGATGCGCTGGAACTGGCCGAAGCCGCGCACAGCCGCGCCGCCGAGGCACTGACCCAGGCGGAGGACCAAGCCCGCCGGGCCGACCGCGCCGCCCGCGCCGCCGAATCCGCACTGGCCGCCGCGCGCGAGCGGGTGGTGCGGCTGGAAGGCGAGGCCACCCAGGCCGACCAGGCCTGGGGCGTGGTGGCCGAGCGTATCCTGGAACGGCTCGGCGCCGCCCCGTCCATGCCCGACCCGCCCGCCGAAATCGGCCCGGAAACCGAGGACAAGGCGCGGCGCAAACTGGAGCGCCTGCAGCGCGAACGCGAGGAAATGGGGCCCGTCAATCTGCGCGCCGAGGTCGAAGCGGAGGAAATCGGCAAGCAGATCGACACCATCGTGCGCGAGCGCGACGAGTTGGGCACCGCCATCGCCAAGCTGCGTGGCTCGATCGGCCACCTCAACCGCGAGGGCCGCGATCGGCTCTCGGCCGTGTTCGAAGCGGTGGACACGCATTTCCGGGCGCTGTTCACCCGCATGTTCGGCGGCGGGCGGGCGCACCTGGCGCTGGTCGGCTCCGACGACCCGCTGCAGGCCGGGCTGGAAATCTACGCCCAACCGCCGGGCAAGAAACTCGCCACGCTGTCGCTGCTGTCGGGCGGTGAGCAGGCGCTGACCGCGCTGTCGCTGATCTTCGCGGTGTTCCGCTGTAACCCCGCCCCGGTCTGCGTGCTGGACGAGGTGGACGCCCCGCTGGACGACGCCAATGTCGAGCGGTTCTGCCTGCTGCTGGAAGACATGGTGCGCGAAACCGGTACCCGATTCCTGGTGGTGACGCACCACCACCTGACCATGGCGCGGATGGACCGGCTGTATGGCGTGACCATGCAGGAGCGCGGGGTGTCGCGGCTGTTGTCGGTCGATCTTCAGCGCGCCGCCGAGCTGGTTGACCCCGGGCGGATCGCGGCTGAATAGCCGGGGTGCTGCCCGGCAAGGGACAGGGGCCGCCAAGCCTTCCTTCAGTGCCGCAACAGCACCGGCAGATCGGCATGCGCCAGAATGGTGCGGGTCACTCCGCCAAGCAGCATCTCCCGCAGCGGGCTGTGCGCATAGGCGCCCATGATCAGCAGGTCCGCGCCCAGTTCCCGCGCGCGGCTGAGCAGCAGGTCACCGAACGCACCGGAACCGATCGGGAGCACATGCAGCGTCGCCGTCACCCCGTGCTCGACCAGCACGGGCGGGACGGTGGGCGGCGCGGTTCCGCTCCGCACGCCGGCCAGCAGAGAGACCTGCTCGGCACCGGAGAGCATCCGCAGGGCCGGGACCAGCGCCTTCATGGTTTGTGCGTCGTCCCGCCAGGCAATCGCCACCCGCCGGCCGAATGCGCCGGACGCGTCGCCGGCGGGCACCATCAGCACAGGCCGTTCGGTGCGGAACAACGCCGCGTCGAAGGCATGCCGGGTGGCCCGATCGTCCTCCGGCCCCTGCTTGGCGACCACGAGAAAGTCGGCCCGGCTCCCCCGCGCCTCCACCGCGGCCGCGACATCCGCCCCCGCCGGCAACACATCGACCACCATGTCCGGGACCGCCACGTCCGGCAGCGGGGGAACACCGGCTTGCGGCGTGAGCAGGAGCAAGCGCACGCGCCCCTCCCCGATCAGCCCCCCAAGATGTCTTGCCGCCGCCACCAAGCCGTCCCGCCGCTCGGGACGGCCCGACACCACCAGAATCACCTCCGACATGGAACGGGCCTCCGTCAGTGACGCATCAGCACCGGCAGATCAGCATTGGCGAGCATGTACTGCGTCACGCCACCGAGCAGCAATTCGCGCCACGGGCTATGGGTGTAGGCGCCCATCACCAGCAGGTCCGCGCCCAGGGCATGCGCCTCGGCCAGCAGCGTCTCCCCGAACGCGCCGGCACCGGTCTTGGCGCGCGTATCCGGACCAATCGGCGGGCGAACCGGCAGCACATGCAGCGTGGCGGGGATGCCGTGCTCGGCGAGGATTTCGGGCAGAGCAGGTTCGGGCGCCTCCTCGCGCACGCCGGTCAGAACATGCACCTGCCGGGCCTGTGAGAGCAGCCTCAGCGCGGCAAGCACCGAGCGCACGGTGCGCCTGTCATCCCGCCAGGCGATCGCGACTCGGTCCCCGAACGGGGCCGGCGGGACCGCAAAAGTGGATTTCGGCCCGGACGGCACCACCAGCACCGGTCGGTCGGTATCGAACAGCGCCGCCCGTATCTCCAGCCAGTCGGGCGCCCGGTCGCGCCGCGCAGGCCGGCTGAGCACAATAAAATCCGACCGGCGGCCCCATTCGCCGACAAGGGTGTCGGCCAGCCCCTCGATGTCGGTCCATTCGATGGAGATGCCGGGCGCGCGCGCCGCCGGCGCCCATGCCTCGAAGGCAGCGCGCAGCCCCATCACCCGCGCCTGTTCGCGGGCACGGATTTCTGTTGCCTGATGTCGCGTCAGGACCTCTTCGGTCGGCATGATCGTCGTCTCGGGGGGCACGCGGACGGCCAGCACGTTGATCCGTGCGCGGCCCATGAGCCCCGCCAGGGTCCGCGCGCCTGCCAGCGCCGCAAGCGCCGATTCGGGGTGCTCCACCAGAGCGAGGATAACACCGGACATGACCTGCCGCCTCCCTGCCGGTCCTGCCGTTCGCGAACCGGTCATCAGGGTTACAAAGAGATACTCTCACCCGAGACCAGCGGCAACAAAATCGCACCCATGTGCCAGCGGAATTGCACGCGCGGACAATTTTCAATTGCCATGACCCTTGCCCCGCAGTTCGGCTTGCAGGCGGATCGGCGCCGTGCCTGAATGATCCGGAACCGCACCGCACGGCGCGGCAGGGCCAACACGGAGCAGATAGGATGAGCCGGGAAACACAGATTCTCGAGCGCGTTGCCGGAGCCATGCTGGCGGCAGCACTGCTTGCTCTCTCCACCGGGCCGGCGCTGGCGGGGGATGCCTGCAGCGGCTCCTACACGACCTCGCTACTGCAACAGGTTCCGCTACCGGTCACGATAGCCCTGGCGGAAGCGCCGGAGAACCCGGCCCTGGCCGAGCACTTCCTGGCAGGACTGCGCGCGGGCGGCGCCCAGATCGACCCGTCCTCGCCGCTCAGGCTGGGCCTCGTGTTCACGCTCGCCACCGCCTCGTCCAGTCCCGGGCAGGGGAGCGTCTACAACAACTTCACCTGGGCTGATCAGGGCGGAGCCCTGGCCGACATCAATGCCAGCACCGTCACCATCACGGCCAACCTGGTGGACAGTTCCAGCGCCGCCTATGTCTGGATCGGCTCGGCCCGATGCATCATCAAGGTATCGGACGGCGGGGCGGTGGCCACCGAATTGGGTGCCTTCATCGGCCGCACGCTCGGTCGGAACGTGCCGAACGGCACGCTCTGACTCGCCCGGGGCCGATCAGCCCCGTGACGGCAGGTGGCGTGCGATGTACGGAGGAAGCTGGAACGCCGACCAATGGACCTCCGGAGTCCAGTACTGGGTGTTGCCCAGGATACCGGCCGCCTCCGCGCGGGCGCGGATCGTGTCCACCGGTACCGCGTCCAGCCCTGGCGCCTTGGCGGCGAAGCCGAGGGTCATGAAGCCGCCGACATAGGTCGGCACCGCGGCCACATAGGCGCCCACATGCGGGAAGAAATTCGCCCGCCGCAGGCTGGTCTCCCGCAATTCGTCGGCCTGCATGAAGGGCACGCCGCACTGGTTCACGATCAGCCCGCCCGGGGCGAGGATGCGGGCCGCGTTGGCATAGAATTCATCGGTGAACAGTACCTCGCCGACGCCGATCGGATCGGTGGAGTCGACGATGATGGCATCGAACGCGGCGTCCGTTGCGCGCTTCACATAGTCGATGCCGTCGCCGACGATCACCTCGGCGCGCGGATCGGTCCAGGAATCGCCGCCGATGCCGGGCAGGAACTGCTTCGACAAACGGATCACCTCACCGTCGATCTCCACCATTACGGCGCGAGCGACGGTACGATGCTGCAACACGTGCTTCAGCACGCCGCCGTCGCCAGCGCCGATGATGAGCACGCGGCCAGCCGCCCCATGCGCCAGCAGCGGCACATGGGTCAGCATCTCCTGGTAGACGAACTCGTCGCCCTCGGTGATCTGTACCACGCCGTCGAGCAGCATGACCCGCCCATGGGTCTCGCTCTCGAAGATCAGGATGTCCTGAAAATCGCTTTGCACGCGGGCTAGTTCGCGCACCACACGGAAACGCTGGCCCCAGGCCGCGTACAGAGTCTCATTCACCCAGGAATCGGTTGTCCCCGAATGCGTAACCATCGCCGGTCTCCTCACGCAGAGCGAGCGGGCACCAACCGGCACCCGCCCACGCTTCCGTCGGATCTCGCTGGGATCAGGTGGTGCGCCCGCGCCGCTGCTCGTCGAGCTGCACCGTGGCGGGTGTGAAGGCGCGCTGCAGCACCGGCACCGACAGGTACGGGTCGCAGGCACCGCACATGAACAGGTCCACGGCCGCGAAGTTGCGCTCCGGCCACGTATGGATGGAGATGTGGCTCTCCGCCAGCACCACCACGCCCGACACGCCGCCATTCGGCGTGAAGTGGTGGAAGTGGCTGTGCAGGATGGTCGCCCCCGCCGCCAGCGCTGCCTCGCGCAGGGCGGCGTCGATGTGGTCGGGGTCGTCGAGCTTGCTGGCGCCCCACAGATCCACCAGCAGGTGGGTTCCGGCGAAGCGTATACCATCGCGCTCGACGAAATAGTCCTTGCGATCGTCCTCGGCACCCGCCGAACGGATTGCAGTCGTCTGGTTCTCGCTCGGGAAATCCGAGACCATCCCCAGTTGCGTGAGTGCGTTCACCGCATCCCTCCATAACCAGCAGACAGCCTGGGGGGCGCGGGCCGCATGCGCGCGCCCCCGGGGGCCAAGGCGGCGGACCATAGGGAAATTGGGGGGGGGCGCAAGTGCAAACGGACCCGCCACCCCACGAATTATGCATGCCGGCAGCGCAAGGAAGGCCAGGGGTAAGTGGACCCCGGTCCACCATCGCCCATGGGTTCCCGGGTGAAGCAGGCCCTCGCCGGGCCTGGGCCGTGGAGCCGACCAAGGCGGCAACGCCGCGTCTGCCGCAACGCGTATCAGCGCCCGGAAGTCCCCAGCACGCCGCCGGCGAGAGCCGCCTCACGGCGCGCCCGTGGCAGATCCTCGGGCAGCTTCACCGGCGTTTCGGTAAGCAAGCGGAGCGTATCGCTGGTGCGCCCCTGCGGCAGGCGGCCAAGATCGTGGTTACGCAATTGCCCAAGCACCGCCTCGTCGCCGGCCTGCGAGGCGGCGGCGGCCAACCGTAGCAAGGTTCCCGCTTGCGCCTCGGTCAGCTTGCCCTCCGCGGGCACGGTGAGGTCGGCGTAGTGGCGCAGTGCGGCGGACGCTCCCTTCCAGTCCTTGGCTTGCTCCAGCAACTGGCTGCGCAGCTCCATCGCGGCCGGCGTGTCCAGCACCGCCAACGCGGCGGTGGCACGGGCGGGGGCACCCTGAGCGGCGATGGCGCGCGCCCAGACCAGCACGCGCGGCTCCAGAACCGGCGGCGGCAGCGCATCGGCGGCGGTGGCCCCCAGCGCCGACAGCGCACCAGCGGCGTCGCCCAGCAGCAGCCTAGTCGCAGCGAGACGCCCGCCGAGCTCGGCACGAACGACACCGGGCTGGGCCGCGGCGACCAGCTTCTCCAGCACCGGGGCGGCCCGGCGCGGCAGGTCCAGCGCGGACAGGCGTTCAGCCAGCTTCCGGGCCAGTGCCAGCCCAGGCTCGCCTTCGGCGATCAGGTCGGGGTTTTCCTCAGCAATGGCCACCAGCTCGAGCGGTGGCATCGGGGTCTGGGCATCAGCCGCGAGGGCAGTGGAAAAAATCAATTCCATGCGGGCGTGCAGCGTGTCCCGTGCCTCGGGCAGCGCGTCGACCGCTTCGCGCAGCATGGTGAGAGCCGCGCGCGGCGCGCCGGCCTGGGCGCGCAACTCGGCGGCCCGCAGACGCATCGCCACCTCCTGCGCATCGCCACGCCAGACGTACAGCAGTTTTTCCATCGCGTCGGCCGCGGCGGCGGGCGTGATGTCACCGGCCGCAAGCCGCAGTTCGACAGCGCGCGGAGCGGCACGGGCACGCTCGCGACGGTCGGACGACTGCGCCAGCCGGTCGAGTATCTTCAGCGCCGCATGCCGATCCCGTTTCTCGGCAAGCACGGCACGGGTGAAGTCGAGCTTGGCGTCGTCCGGCCGCTGATCGACCAAATGTTGCGCCGCCTCCGTTTCGCCGCCCAGCGCCATCGTCTCGGCCGCCAGCGGCAGCAGACGGGATTGCAGCGGGGCCGGATAGGCAAGCAGCAGACGCAGCTCGGCGGCAAGTACCGCGGCGGCATCGGGGGCGCCCTCACGCAGCGTGGCGGCGCGCAGGCCGCGCCACAGCGCCACCTCGTCGGTACCGGTCAGGCGCTGATCGTCGAGACCGGCGCTTTCCTCCGGACGGCCGGCCAGCAGAGCCGCGATGGCAGACAGGCCGACCAGGTCTGGATCGTCGGCAACACCCGGGTCGCTGGCAGCCGCGAACGACAACACGGCCTGGGCCTCGGGGCCGAGGCCCAGCGCCAGCATGGCCTGGGCAGTGTCGATGCGGGGCGCGGTGCGCATGCCGGCCGGCACCGCACCGGCGCCGGCTACCGCTCCCTGCAGACGGCGCAGCAGCGCCGGCACTGGCAGGGAGGGAAAATCGAAGCGGCGGGTCAGGCGCATGGCGTCGTCCAGGGCGGCAAGGTCGCTGTCCGCGCGCGCCAGCGCCAGGCCGCCGCTCGGCAAGGCAGATCCGAGGACGAAACCGTCCGGTGCCTCGTGCAGGGTCAGCTCGTCCGAGACGGCGGCCACCGCCACGCCCTGCCAGGTCGGCAGCAGAGTGAACTCGGGGGTAAGGCGTGGCACAAAGACGCCCTGCCCCGGCGCCCGCTGAGTTCCAACCAGCAGCGTGCCGCCGGTCAGCGGGTCCGGCACGGCAACGCTCCGCCCGGGCTGCTCGGCAGGCAGGCGCAGCCGCGGGCCGTCGGCATCCGCATCGAGGTCGGGACGGATCGGCCGCAGCGCGGGCTCGTCGCCGACGGTGACGAGCCAGCCCTTCTCGCCGTGCGACAGGCGCAGAGCGCGGCCGGTGGGCAAGCCGAGGCGCAGCATCGTGGCCGCGGGGAACAGGCGGACCTCGGCGCTGCCAAAAAGGCGGTCGTTTCGCAGCACCTCGGTGTCAATCGGACGGCGCTCGTCGAACACCAGCACGGCATCGTCCCCGCGGCGGAAAGCGGCGGCGCCGGTGCCGGCGGCAAAGGGCAGCAGAATAGCGCTGCCAGCAGTCGCAGGGGCGGCCATCAGCGCCACCGGACCGGCTCGTGCGGACTCGGGGAGGGAGGCCTGCGGCGGCGCTGCCGGCACGCGAGAAACGGCGACCGGTACCGGCGGGCCGGCCGGTGTGCCAGGGGGTGCTCCCGCCGGCGCACCAGGCGGCAGGAGACTCAGCGGTGCGCCCAATGATGGTGCGGCCGGGTGCGCCAACGCGGATGAAGCCGCCGGCGGCGTGGCTGCGGCCCACGGTTTGGCCGCCGGCATGGCGGGACGGGCCGCCGGCGGCGCCGGGGCGGCCGGCACCGGCGGCGCAGCGGGATGAGCTGCCGATTCGGGCACGGAGGCGGCGGATTTCTGCACGGGAGCAGCAGGAATGGGCGGAACAGGAATAGGTGCGGCGGCAACGGGGTCGAGCAGGTCGAGCACCAGCCGGTTGCCCATGTGGGCCGGCCGCACCTGCACGCCGGGCCCGAGCGTCAGCTCGGCCACGCCCTCGGCGGCGGTCAGCGCACGCACGTTGCGCGGCGGCGGTGCCCCGGCCACCGGCTCGAAGCCGGAAAATCGTACGGTCAGCCGGTCGCCCGCCCGGTCCAGAGTCCAGGTCGCCTCGGGGGGGAGGTCGAACACCACCCGGCCGAAACCCGGGTGGTTACCGGTGCGCATGGCCGCCGATGACATGACGGCGGGGATGGTAGCCTGCTCCGTGTTTGCAGCAGGGGCCGGGTTTGCAGCAGGGGCCGGGTTTGCAGCAGGGGCCGGGTTTGCAGCAGGGGCCGGGTTTGCAGCAGGGGCCGGGCCTGCAGAGACGGCCGGTTGGTCCGCGGCGGGAGCCTGCGGCACGGCTCCAGCCAGCGGGAAGGGCGGCCTGGCGTGCACGGCCGCCGGCAATGCCAGGGCCAGTACCAGCAGGACGGCCCCGGCGCGCATTAGTCGAAACTCGCCAGCAGCTTGTCGATATCGGTCTGGTCCATGGCGTTGGCCGGAAGCTGCGGACCGTGCAGCAACTCCTCGACCGGCGGCTCCTCAGGCAGCGGCCCTGACTCGGCATCGCGGCGGCGATCGCCGAAGGCGGCGATGATATGGGCCACCTTGGCCTCGATCGTCTTCAGCGTCGCCACCACCTTGGTGATGCGCTGGCCGGTAATGTCCTGGAAGCTGCAGGCCTCATAGATGCGCGTGGTGGCGTCCTGCAGCTGCGCCGACAGTTCGCGCTGCGTCTCCACCGCCAGCTTGCCGGCCACACGGTCCAGCGTCTCGCAGGTCTCCAGGATCGACTCGGTCGCCTCGGCGGTGTGCGCCACGATGGCGTCCAGCTCATCGGTGGCCGAAGGGATGTGGTTGACATTGATGTCTTGCACGCGCAGTGCCGCGATCTCGGCCTTGGCGGCAGCGATGGTGCGACCGAGCTCGGCCACTTCGCCGAGCAACGCCGTTTCGGTCGCAGTGAGATCGCCCTCCAGGGTCGCCAGCACCGCACGGACCACCTCGGCGACCGCCTCGGGGGCCGGATCGGGATGACGGGTCCGGATACGGTCGAGGCGTGCCCGCAATGCAGCTTCGCCTGCCAGCGGCGTATCAGGCATGTCCCAGCACTTTCTCGATCTTGTCACGCAAGGTTTCGGCGTTGAAGGGCTTAACGATGTAGTTTGATACACCTGCCTGCTTTGCCGCAACAACGTTCTCGGTTTTGCTCTCGGCCGTGATCATGATGAACGGCGTCGTTTTCAGGCGGGCGTCGGCGCGCACCTCCTGCAGCAGTTGCAGGCCGGTCATCGGCTGCATGTTCCAGTCGCTGATCACCAGGCCGAAACTGCCGGCACGCAGCTTGGACAGCGCCTCACCACCGTCGGTCGCCTCCTCGACATTGTTGAAATCGATCTGCTTGAGCAGATTGCGGATGATCCGCAACATCGTCTTGTAATCGTCGACGATCAACACGTTCATCGATTTGTCCATGGTCATCGGTTCTCCTCGGTGGGCGCGGGCCTGGCCGGCGTGATGGCGCGGGTGCGCAACTGGGCCAGCTCGGCAGTGATCTGACGGGCGCGCTCGGGCTGCATGGCGGCGAGCACCTGCGCCGCCTTGGCTTCCTTCATCCGGTCGAGCACGGGCAGCAGGACCGGCAGGTCGAGGTCGTTAAAGATCGCCGCGGCATCTCGCGGCTTCATGCTTTCGTACATTTTCACCAGGCCGTGCCAGTTGGCCTCGTCATGCGCCCGACGATCGGCCTCCAGCGCTTCCAGTCGTTTCTGCAGATCGCTGAGTTCGCCGATGCGGCCGGCCAGCCGCTGCTGGGTGGCACTCAGCGCCGCCTCGCGCGCCGCGAGCGCGGCGGTCTGCACTTCCAGTTCGGCGCGGCGGCTGCGCAGGTCGAGCAGCAGCGCCCGCTCGCTGTCCGAAATCGGCGGCACGGCTGGCCTGGCCGGTTCGGCCGGCAGGGCCGGTTCGGCACGCGCCGGCTCGGGGCGTACCGGATCGCGGGTCGGATCGGGACGCGCCGCCTCGGGGCTCACTATTTCGGGGCGGGATGCCGGGGCGGGGTCCGCAGCGGCAGAGACCGGCGCGGCTGCCTGGGCCGCCTCGGCCGGCACGGCGGCGCGCACCAGAGCCACCGACTTGACCGCCAGCAGCGCTGCCATGGCCGCGATGGTGACCGGCAGCAGGCGGGGGACCGGAAGGGAGAGTTTCATGTCAGCGTGCCGTGCGCAGCGCTCGCAGGAGGTCGCGCTCGGCCTGGCTGCGCAGGCGCGGAGCGGACGGATCGGGGTCGTCCGTGTGCAGGCGTTCGGCGTGTGGGCGCTCGGCGTGTGGGCGCTCGGGGCGCGGGCGCTCGGGGGCGCGCGGCGCCGGCTCCGGCGGCGGGTCCTGCGCCAGCGGACGGGCCGCGCGCACCAGCAGGTCGAGCCGGTCGGCCAGGCGCTCGCCACGCTCGGTCAGGAACAGCAGGTCGTCCTTCAGCCCCCCGGCCACGTCCACCTGGCGCTGCATCTGCCGCCCGGCCCCCTCGGCCGTGGCCCGCAGTCGTTCGATGCCCTGTTCGGCCGCGCGGGTACTGCTGTTGAAGCTGGCCACCAACTCCTCCAGCGCGGCGCGGTCGCTTTTCAGCACGCCCAGCGCCCGCTCCAGACGCATCGCATGGAACAACGTGGCGGCCAGCAGCACGAGCAGCGCGGTCTCGAGCAGCCATTCCATCATCGGGGTCCTGTTGCCGGTTCTGGCACTCGTACGGGCACATGCAGCTCACCGGTCCGCCGGTGCGATGCGTGGCACCTCGCGTTCGATACGCACGGCGACCCGGTTTTTCCGTCGCCCGACCTTGGCCTCGAACAGCGGGGTGGCGCCGCACCGCAGCTGCACCGAGGCACCGGGTCCGCAATTGAGGACGATGCGGCTGCCTGGCTTGAGGGCCATGATCTCGGACAGCTGCATGACCTGCTCGTCGAGCACGACTGCGAGGTCCACATCGGTGCTCCACAGCTCCTCGGCCAGATGGGTTTCCCAGATCGAATCGCGGCCGAATTTTTCCCCCATGAACTGCTGAAGCAGCAGCTCACGCACGGGTTCGAGCGTGGCGTAGGGGAGCAGCAACTCCAGGCGGCCGCCACGATCCTCCATGTCGATGCGCAGCCGGGCCAGCACGGCCGCGTTGGACAGCCGGCTGATGGTGGCGAAACGCGGATTCACCTCCAGCCGCTCGAAGCGGAAGGTCACGGGGCAGAGCGGGTCGAAGCTGGCGGCGAGGTCGGTGAGCACGACCTGAATCAGCCGTTCGACCAAAGTTCGCTCGATGGTGGTGTAGGGACGGCCCTCGATGCGCATGGCGGCAGTGCCGCGGCGGCCACCCAGCAGCACATCGACGATCGAGTAGATCATGGCGGAATCGACCACCATGAGGCCGTAATTGTCCCACTCCTCAGCCTTGAACACCGCCAGCATTGCCGGCAGCGGAATCGAATTGAGATAGTCGCCGAAGCGCAGCGAGAGAATGTTGTCAATGCCGACCTCGACGTTGTCGCTGGTGAAGTTGCGCAAAGAGGTCGACATGATGCGCACCAGCCGGTCGAACACGATCTCCAGCATGGGCAGCCGTTCGTAGCTGACCAGGCCGGAGCTGATGATCTTCTGCATGCCGGTGCGATTCTCGCCGCCGGCAGGGCCGTCGTCGAAGCCGAGCAGGCTGTCGATCTCGGCTTGGTTGAGCACGCGTTGCGCCTGCGCCGGCGGAGCACTGTCCGATCCGGCGGCGTCGGTTTCCGCCCCCCAGGCGGCGGCGAGGTCGTCCTCCGAACCGCTCATTGGATCAGCAGTTCGGTGAACAGCACGTCGGTGATGCGGGCGGGGGCGATGGCGATATTGGCACGGTTGATCAGCTCCTCGCGCAAGCGCCAGGTGCCGGCCGAGCCGCGTAGCTCGTCGGGCCGCATCTCACGCAGATAGGTCTGGAACATGTCGAGCAGGCGCGGCATGCCGGCCTGCGCGATGGCGGCGTCCTCGGGGCGAACCAGCTCGATGCGGGCGCGCAGCTTGACGAAGCTCGACCGGCGGCCGGCAGGGGAATTTAGGTTGGCCACCATCTCTGGCAGGTCCAGGAACGTGGCGGATTTCGCCGCCGACGCGGCATGGCTGCCCTCGACCGGATCGCCCGGCTTTTCGCCCGCTCCATGCGTGTCGGCAGGGTGACCCCGGCCGAGCAGCGGCGGCAGCACGCCGCTGAACCACAGGACGGCGCCGGTACCGGCGAGCAGCACCGGAATCCCAAGCAACAGCAGACGCCGACGCCCGCCCGGCTTTGCCGGCCCCGTCGCACTGTCTGCAACCGCCGCCGTGCTCATGTCGCCGCTCTCCCGCGCCGATACAGTGGGTGCCCAGGTTTGTGGGGGGGTGCCCAGGTTTGTGGGAAACAGACACGCCGCGCAGGCCCCTGCCCGGCTGCGCCCATGCTGACCGGAACCGGTTAAGGAAGGTTTGAAGCGGCGGCTGATCCTGCCGGGTGACGACCGCCGGAACCCGGCACGGCGTGCCGGGGCAGCCCCGATGAAACCGGTCCCGGCGGCGGATTTCCGCCATCCGCGACGGTGGCATGCGGCTTGCGGTGCTCTCCGGCAGACACCCGGCGCGCGGTTGGCACAGGACCAGCCCCGCGCCCGGGCCGCACCGGAGCCCGCCGATGGACAACGCCACCAATGTCGCCCTCTCGTTTCTGGTCGCGCAAACCCGCGCCATGGATGTGACCGCCGCCAACCTGGCGAACGCGTCCACGCCGGGCTACCGGGCCGAACGGATGCTGTTCAGTGACTGGCTGTCGCGCCAGCACGGCGGCACGCCGCCGGGTGGCGGCAACATCGTCTTCACCCAGGATCGTTCCACCTACCGCGACCGCCAGGCAGGCCAGCTCACCGCCACCGCCAACCCGCTCGATCTCGCCATCTCCGGCGACGGGTTCTTCACCGTGCAAAGCCCCGGCGGGCCGCGGCTGACCCGCGCCGGTCATTTCACCCTCGGCCAGGATGGCACCGTGGTCGACGAGCAGGGCAACGCGCTGCTCGACACCACGGGCAAGAAGCTCCAGCTCGCCACTGCCGACACTCACATCACGGTGGCCGGCGATGGCACCGTCTCCAGCGAGAACGGCCAGATCGGCAAAATCGGCATCGTGTCCGCCAGCGACCCCAACCAGATGCAGTCGGAGGGCGGCCGTCTGCTGAACGCCGACAGCACCTCCACCACCCCGGTCGCCGCGCCGCGAATCGTCCAGGGTTCGGTGGAGGCGAGCAACGTCGAAGCAACGGCCGAGGTCACCCGCATGATGAACGATCTGCGCACTTTCCAGATGGTCTCGCAGTTCATCCAGGCCGAGGCCGACCGCCAGCAGGGCGCCATCGACAAGATCACCCAGCAGCGCTCTTGATCGTTCGCAAACGAATGCCAGCGTGCCGCCGGACGATGGGAAGCACCACGATGTAATCGATTCCATTATGGCCCATGTCCTTCACCGAAATTTTCGGCTGGTCATGAGCAATCAATATCAAGCCGAATTGGAAGAACGATTCTTCTGTAAAATGGCATCGATTGCTTCACGAACTCTCGCCGCTGGAGAAAGAAAATGCGTTCACTCGACATCGCTGCCACGGGCATGCAGGCGCAGCAGACCAACGTCGAAGTCATTTCCAACAACATCGCCAACATGAGCACCACCGGCTACAAGCGGCGGCAAGCCGAGTTCCAGGATCTGATCTACCAGAACCTGCGCCGGGTCGGGTCGAATTCGTCCGATTCCGGCTCGGTGGTGCCGGCCGGCGCGCAGGTCGGCCTGGGGGTCCGCACGGCCGCGATCTACCGCATCAACGAGCAGGGCAACCTGCAGCAGACCTCCAACACCCTCGACCTCGCGATCAGCGGCAACGGCTATTTCCAGGTCACGCTGCCCTCCGGCGAGACCGCCTACACCCGCGACGGCACCTTCGGCCTGTCGCCCACCGGGGAGATCGTCACCGCGGACGGCTACACGGTGCAACCCGGCATCACCGTCCCCGGCAACGCCACCTCGGTCGCGATCAACGCCAGCGGTGCGGTGCAGGTCACGCTCAGCGGCCAGACCGCGCCGAACACAGTGGGCACACTGCAGCTCGCCACCTTCCCCAACGAGGCGGGGCTGGATGCTCAGGGCAACAACCTGCTGCTGCAAAGCGCGGCCAGCGGCGCTCCGGCGACCGGCGTACCCGGCGCCCCCGGCTTCGGCACGGTCATGCAGGGCTTCGTCGAGACCAGCAATGTCAACGTCGTCACCGAAATCACCAACCTGATCACCGCCCAGCGCGCCTACGAGATGAACAGCCGGGTGATCACCACCTCCGACCAGATGCTCTCCACCCTCACCAACATGCACTGAGGCGTGCCATGAAACCGTTCCTGCCCGCCCTGGCCACCGGTCTTTTGGGTGCCGGCCTTCTGGGCACGGGTCTCCCGGGCCATGGTTTGTTGACCGCCGGGCCAGCCGCCGCGGCAACGCTGCGCAACGTCACCACGCTGGAAACCGCGGTGGTACGGCTGTCCGACCTGTTCGACGATGCCGGGCCGCGCGCCGACCGCGTGCTGGGCCCCGGACCGGCGCCGGGAGCGCGCATCGTGGTGGAGGCGGCACAGCTGGCCGCCATCGCCCGGCAGTTCGGGGTGGACTGGCGGCCGACCTCGTCGGCCGACCGCACCGTGCTGGACCGGCCGGGCCGGCTGCTGCCGCGCGAGCAGGTGCTGGCCGCGCTGCGCACCGCGCTCACCGGGATGGGCGCGCCGGCCGACAGCGACCTGGAGCTGCCCGGCTTTGCCGCGCCGACGGTGCCAGCGGAAGGCCGCACAGATGCGGCGATCGAGCAGGTGGATTACGACGGCGCCTCCGGACGGTTCACCGCCACGCTGGCAATCATCGGCACCGGCATACCGATCGAACGCATGCGGCTGTCCGGGCAACTGCAGGAAATGGTGGAACTGCCGGTGCTGGTGCACCGCCTGCCAGTCGGCAGCGTGCTGCAGCAAAGTGATCTGCAGACCACGCGGCTGCGCGCCGGTGCGCTGCGCGACGACACGGTGCGCCACATCGGCGACGCGGTCGGGCAGGCACTGCGGCGCCCGGCGATGGCCGGCCAGCCGCTGACGACAGCCGACCTGATACGCCCGGCCCTGGTGCAGAAGGGCGCGCGGGTCATGCTGGAGCTGTCCGTCCCCGGGCTGGCCTTGAGCGACCAGGGCGTGGCGCTGGATTCGGGGGGGGACGGCGATCGCATTCGCGTGCTGAACGCCACCTCGCGCGCGATCCTGGAGGTAGAAGTGATCGGACCCGACCGGGTGCTCGTCACGCCCGGAAGCATGCCGCTGCAAAGCACCGGCCGCGCTCAGGTCGCGGTGCGATGAGGCGCGCGGCCCAGGCGCTGCTGGTGCCCGCGCTGTTGGTGCCGGCGCTGCTGAGCGGCTGCGGCTCGCTGCAGCGGCTGTCCGAAGTTGGCAAGCCACCGGAGATGACCCCCACTTCCGATCCCACCAAGGACCCGGCCTGGCGGCCGCTGAGCATGCCCATGCCGGCCGCCCAGATCGCCGCCCCGCAGGCCAACGCGCTGTGGCGGCCGGGCAGCCGGGCCTTCTTCAAGGACCAGCGGGCCGCCCAGGTGGGCGACATCGTCACCGTGGTGATCAGCACCACCGACAGCGCCGACGTGGAAGACAACACCAACACCAACCGCACCGGCAACGAAAGCATGGGCATGCCGAACATGTTCGGCTTCGAGTCGCAAATCTCGAGGATCCTGTCAGGCGCCAACCCTTCCACCCTGGTCTCGACCAGCAGCGGCAATGGCAATACCGGCCAGGCAACGCTCAAGCGCAACGAAACCGTCGCGCTGCGGCTGGCCGGGGTCATCACCCAGGTGCTGCCGAACGGCAACCTGGTGGTGTCGGCGCACCAGGAGATGCGGGTGAACAGCGAGCTGCGTGACCTTCAGGTAACCGGTGTGGTCCGTCCGCAGGACATCGCCAGCGACAATACCGTAACCCACGACCGCATGGCCGAGGCCCGCATCTCCTACGGCGGACGCGGTCAGGTGACCGATGTGCAGACACCGCGCTGGGGCCAGCAGGTGCTCGACGTCATCATGCCGTTCTGAGCCATCTTGAAGCCCTTTGGGGCCGCGCCTAGCCTCACCTGAAGGGAGGCAGCACAGCATGGCCGAGGCTTATATCTGCGACTTCGCACGCACGCCGATCGGCCGCTACGGCGGCTGCCTGAAGGATCTGCGCACCGACGATCTGGCCGCCCACCCGCTGCGCGTGCTGCGCGAGCGCAATCCGCGGGTGAACTGGGCCGCGCTGGACGACGTGATCCTGGGCTGTGCCAACCAGGCCGGCGAGGACAACCGCAACGTTGCCCACATGGCCAGTCTGCTGGCCGGCTTCCCGGTCGAGGTGCCCGGCGCCACCCTCAACCGGCTGTGCGGCTCGGGCCTGGACGCGGTCGGCACCGCCGCGCGCGCCATCCGCGCGGGCGAGGCATCGCTGATCCTGGCTGGCGGCGCCGAAAGCATGACCCGTGCCCCGTTCGTCATGGGCAAGGCCACCGAGGCGTTCAGCCGCAGCACCGAGATCCACGACACCACGATCGGCTGGCGCTTCGTCAACCCGGCGATGCAGGCCAGCTACGGCATCGATTCCATGCCGGAAACCGCCGAGAACGTCGCCGAGGAATTCCAGATCTCGCGCGCCGACCAGGACGCGTTCGCCTGGCGGAGCCAGCAGCGCGCCGCCCGCGCCCGGCAATCGGGCTTTTTCGTCCGCGAGATCGCACCGGTGATCCTCAGCGACCGCAAGGGCGACACCATGGTGGACACCGACGAGCACCCCCGCCCCGACATCACGCCGGAGGCGCTGGCCAGGCTGAAAACCCCGTTCCGCACGCCCGGAACGGTGACCGCCGGCAACGCCTCGGGGGTGAACGACGGCGCGGCGGCACTGCTGCTGGCCAGCGAGGAAGCGGCAAAAAAGCATGGGCTGACGCCCCGCGCCCGCGTGGTGGCGATGGCGTCCGCCGGCGTGCCGCCACGTATCATGGGCATCGGGCCGGTCCCCGCCGTACGCAAGCTGCTGGAACGCACCGGCTTGCCCCTCGGCGCCATCGACATCATCGAGCTGAACGAGGCCTTCGCCGCCCAGGCACTGGCCGTGCTGCGCCAGCTCGGCCTGCCCGACGACGCTGGGCACGTGAACCCGAACGGCGGCGCCATTGCGCTCGGACACCCGCTCGGCGCGTCCGGAGCGCGGCTGGCAATGACGGCCGTGAACGCGCTGGAAACAACCGGCGGGCGACGCGCTATTGCCACCATGTGCATCGGCGTCGGCCAGGGGATCGCGGCGCTGATCGAGCGCGTGTAGGAAGGCCAGGGGCTTTGCCCCTGGACCCAACCAAGGGCCGGGAGGCCCTTGGAACCCATTCCGTTTGCGGTTTTTTGGTCAACGCGCCGGTATCATTGCACCGGCATCGGATGCATCAGCCCGCCGCTGGTCCACAGCGCATTGAGGCCCCTCGGCAGGCGCAGCGGCGAACCTCCGCCGGCGGTGCGTTCGTAGATCTCGCCGTAATTGCCGACCGCGGCGATCATGCGCGCCGCCCAGTCGTGGTCGAGGCCAAGCGCGCGGCCAGCGGCGAAGTCGATGCCCAGCAGCCGCTGAACGGCCGGATCGGCGCTGTCATGCATCGCCACCACATTGGCCTGGGTAACACCGCTCGCCTCGGCCTGCACCAGGGCGTGCACCGTCCAGTCGACGATGGCACCCCATTGCGCATCGCCCTGCCGATAAGCGGGGGCCATCGGGTCGAGGGTGAAGGTTTCCCCCAGCAGCACGAACTCGCCGGCCCTGCCCTGGAAGCTGGCCCGCTTTTCGGCGAGGTGCGAAAGATCGGCACTCATCGACTCGCAGCGGCCGACCACCAGGGCGGCATCCATCTCCCCTTCCTCCTGGAACGGGAAGGGGGAATAGGCGATGCCGTGGCTGCGCAGCGCCGCATCCAGCACCGCCTGCGTGTCGGTGTCGTCGATGAAGCAGATGTCCCGTTTCGCCAGATCGGCCGGGGTGTGGATACCGGACTCGCGGTGCACCATGATGCCCAGGCCATCGTAAAACACCGGTGGGCCGAACTGCACGCCATAGGCCCAGACGCCGCTGGCGCTCGGTGTCACGCCCACGACCACGTCGACCTCGCCCTTCTGCAGCGCGAGCAACGCCTCGCGCTCGACCGGAAAGGATTTCGGCTTCATCTGCGCCGCGTCGCCCAGCGCCGCGACGGCGATCGCCTTGCAGATCTCCAGGTCCAGCGCAGCGAGCCCGCCGTGCCGATCCTGCTTGTTGTATTCGGGGATTTCTGTGACCACGCCGCAGCCGACCGTGCCCGCATGGCGGATGGCGTCGAGTGTGGCGCCGGCCTTTGCGTCCGCCGTCATGCCGGCAAGTCCCGCCGCCACCAGCAGGGCGCTTCGCCAGTCGAGTTGCATTCCGTACACCTTGACGTCTTGACGAAAAAATCAGGGGACGGAGCCGCCGGCTCCGTCCCCTCGCAGGCGTATCTGGTCGAGCTTACGGCGACCACGTACCCGAGGTCGGCGTGCCCGGGGCCGTGCTGGGCCGCGGGTTGAAGTCGCTCGGCGCCGGATCGGATGGCGGGTTTTTCAGCCCGTGCGGGTAGTCGGTCGGCGTAATGTGCAGCGCCGCGCAGCCCTTCCGGTCGTAGTGCGGCAGGCTCATAACGGTTGACTTGGCGATCGTGGCGTAGCTCGCCGGCAGCGCCGGCGCGATGCCGATCAGACGTTCGATGTCGAACGCCTCCAGCAGGTCGCCCATCGGGTTCACCTGATCGTCCGCCGGACCCAAATTGCTCTGGCCGAGTTCGGTTTGGCCGAGCGTGCGTGCCTTCTTTTCGTCCGGCAGGTCGGCCAGCGGCACCAGGCCGAACAGCTCATCGATGAACCGGATCACCGAGCTGTGCTCGCTGTAGGTGTGCGAGATCGTGTGGGCGGCGCTGTAGGGCGAGATCACGATCGCCGGGATGCGCGGACCGCCGGCCAGCGGGTAGCCAGCCGGATCCCAGGAACGGACGTTGAGCGGCGCATGGTCATACATCCCGTCCGTCTCGTCGTAGGTGATGATGATCGCGCTTTCGTTCCAGTACGGACTGTTGGCGATGGCATTTACCGTGTCGGCCACCTGCGCCTCGGAGATCATCGCGTCCGAATAGGCCGGGTGGTCGTCATTGCCGACAAAATACGATGTCTGGTGCGGCGTGGTGAGGTTGGTCGGCACCAGCGGTTGCAGATTGTCGTTGTTGGCATAGCCGCCGCGCACGTAGAACACGCCGCCCTGGGCCGGCAATTTCTTGTTGGAAACGTCGCTGAAGAACTGCGACAGCCCATGCATGTTGCCCTGCTCGGTCGTGTTGTCACCGAGATAGCCAAAGTACTGCGGGCCGTTGTGGTGCACAATGTAGGAGGCGTGCGGCGACCAGCTGCAGCCATCGGGGTTGGCGATGTTGCCATTGTAGTTGCCGGCGCAACCACCGTAGTAATTGCCGCCGCCCATCTGGTTGGTGTTATCGAACGATTCCTCGCCGAAGCCCTGCTGGTACCAGCCCCAGTTCACGTTCGGGTTCGAGCTGGCGATCTCGGCGATATCTTCCTTCACGTCCAGCAGGTCGGCGGCCGGATTCTGGTCGGCCTTGGTGATCTGGTTGATCTTGTGGCCCATGAAGGACAGCGGCAGGGAAGCGAAGGTCAGGTTGGGGTTCGGGCCGGTCAGGCTCTCATCCGGGCCCCAGGCCGGCTTGACCTTCGAGGTGTCGCTGTTGGAGCCGGCCCACGGGGCGCTGTCGCCGGTCACCGGCATGATGTTAAACGCGCCCTGCGACGGGTGCAGCGCCCACTGGGTCTCGCCCGTCTGGCCGGCGATCATGGCGATCGCGTTCGGCGTGGACGGTCCGATCGTGGTCTGGTGGAAATTGTCGAACAGGGTGAAGCGGTCGGCATAGTTCCACAGGAACGGGATGGTGTTGCAGTCCAGATGACCCATCGTCAGCTCGGCCTTCTGCTTCTGCGCCAGGGTCGGGTTCGCGGTCGGCGCTGCGCCGGTGGATTGGCTCACGATCGCCGAGGTCGTGCCGTCAGCGTAGGCCAGCCCTTGCTCATCGAGCGCGTAGCCATTGTTCTGCGCCGTATGCGGCTTGCCGGACTCCGTCGGTGGGGTGGAGGAGTACGATGGGAGGGTCCATTCCTTGAAATGCGCGCTGTAGACCATGCCGGTGTGCGAGTGATCGACCGAGGCGGTCGCCTCCGGATAGATCGGCACGGCGCCGTCGTTCACCGTCGTCGGGATCAGGAACGGCGAGATCGTCCCGTAGGTGCCGTCGGTGTTGCGGATTGCCTGGGTCGAGCCGAGGTTGCTGGTGATCAGCCGGCCGCGGTTGTCGAACAGCCCGTCGGCACCGGGATAGGTGCCGAAATAATGGTCGAACGACCGGTTTTCCTGGAAGATGACGAAGACGTATTTTACCCGCTTGCGCAGCAGCTCCAGCTTGGTCCGCAACGACCCGTTGTTGGTGAAGCCGATGTTGCGGTATTGCATCGCGCCGTCGCTATCGGTCGCACCGGCAGGAACCAGGAAGCCGCCGAACGTCGGCTCCGCCGCCACCGCCGCGTTCTGCAACATGGCGACAATCGCCACCACCGCGCAGGATGTCCTGTACGCTTGCTTACGAGTCATGTGAACCCTTTTTCCGCTTTCCTGGCCCGCCGGCCGGCGAACATCGCACGCCGGCTGTCAGGTCCGGCGCGTTCGACAGCAGTCTTGCTGCCTTCGGTCACCGCAGCACGCACAGGAACGTTACGATCCGAAGAATTCTTTGCTGGGTTGAACAAGAGATAACGTGGCGCGCCGACCTGATGCCTCCATCGGGCTGTCCGGCACTTGCCAGTGGGTACCATGGTCCGTATGAACCCGCGCGCGCCGCCCGCGCCCAGGAGCATCGCCGAACATGCGCCCCTCCCAAACCGATCGCGCCCGCAACGAAGGCGGCTTCACGCTGCTCGAAATCCTCGTCGTCATCGCCATCCTCGGCCTGCTGATCGGGCTGGTTGCCCCGGCGGCGCTGCGCCAATTGGGCGGCGCGCGCCTGTCGGTGGCCCGGCAATCGATCGAGCGGATCGGCTCCGTGCTTGATATGTACAAGCTCGATGTCGGCACCTATCCCACCACGGAGGAGGGGTTGCGCGCGCTGGTGGCGCCGCCGACCGGGGTCGCTCTGTGGAACGGCCCCTACCTCAAGGGCAACGAGCCGGTCGATCCGTGGAACCATCCGTACACCTACCGCAGCCCGTCAAGCCGCAGCGGCCACGACTACGATTTGTGCTCGAACGGGCCGGGCGGCACACCGGCGGCGACCGGCACGATCTGCAATCCCTGAGCGCCACCCATGCCGATTCCGTTGCTGGCCTGCATGGTGGCCACCGCGTCGTACTACCACCTGCCGCCGCGCGTGCTGCCGTCGATCCAGCGCGTCGAGGGCGGCCAGATCGGCAGCGTGAGCCCCAACACCGACGGCTCGGAAGATCTCGGCGTAATGCAGATCAACACGCGCTGGGTCCAGCCGCTCGCCACACTGACCAGCCTGCCTCCCACCACGGTGCGAGCGCGCCTGATCGATGACGGGTGCTTCAACATCGCCGCGGCGGGGGTGATCCTGCGCACCTATCTCGATGAAGCGCATGGCGACCTGATGACCGCGGTGGGCGACTACCATTCGCACACGCCGACGCTGCACCAGGCCTACCGGCTGCGCGTGCTGCAGGCCGCCACAGCGTTATTCGTGGGCCGCGCCAGTGACCGGCCCCGCAAGTTTCAACCAAGCATATCGCCGTAGAGCCACAGCACCCAGGTGGCCAGGGCAAACACACGCCAGCTTCCCACCACAGGCGCAGCCAGCCAGCGGCGCCAGGGGGATAAGGTTGAAGCGGGTCGGGTTGAAGCCGGGCAGATCCATCACGGAATGAGTGCCACGCGAGGATGTGCCCGCGTTTCGACACCTCTTTTCCGGCGAGGGGGGTGGGTTTGGGCCGCCGAGCAGCTCCATTCGCCCCTGCCTGCGTGGTTCTTGCCCGTTCCGGGAGTCTCCGTGCGGCGAAAACGAAGGGTCCCCTGCTGCCGCGCCGCCCCGTATGTCGCGCCGGGGTGATGATGTTGTCCGGTCAGGCGATCCAGCATTTGGCGGTCGGTCCGCCTAAGTCCTCGATTTATTGGTGAGCCCGGTGGGAATCGAACCCACGACCCCAAGATTAAAAGTCTCGTGCTCTACCGACTGAGCTACGGGCTCCACGCCGCGCCTTGAACGCCAAGGCGCGGCCCCAGTCAAGCCAATGCAGTCAAGGCAACCCGGTCGAATCGGCCAGCTACTTCACGTCGGCCGCAACCCGCAGATGCACAATCCGGTCCGGCGCGGTCACCACGCCACTCCCGCCTGCCCCACGCTTGATCTTGTCCACAAACTCCATGCCCGACACCACCTGGCCCCAGATCGTGTACTGCCCGTCCAGATTCGGCGCCGGCGCGAACATGATGAAGAACTGGCTGTCCGCCGTGTTCGGGTTGTTCGTCCGCGCCGCTCCCACCGTACCGCGCAGGAAGCGCCGCTTGTTGGTGAACTCGGCCGGCAGGGTCCCCAGGCCGCTGCCACCCGTGCCCGTTCCCGTCGGGTCGCCACCCTGGGCCATGAAGCCCTCGATGACCCGGTGGAACGGGGCGCCGTCGTAGAAGCCTTTGCGGGCCAGCTCCTTCACCCGCGCCACATGCTTCGGCGCCAGCTCGGGCAGCAACTGGATCACCACCCGACCGTCCTTCAGGTCCAGATAGATCGTGTTCTCGGGATCGGCGGCCGTCTGGGCTTCGCTCATGCTGCTCGTCACCACGCAAGGGGTTGCAAGAAAGGCCACCATCAACGCTCGTCTGCGCATCGTCTCACTCCGCATCACGGGAAAATTCACCCGTCACTCTCCGTTCGCGCCAGCCGGTCCCGTGCCAGCCGGGCCTGCGTCCGCTCCAAGGTCAGCGCCGGCACGAAGGGCGAAATATCGCCGCCGAGCTGCGCGATCTCCTTGACGAAACGCGACTGGATGAACTGGTGGCGCTCGCTGGCCATCAGGAACACGGTCTCGATGGCGGAATCGAGGCGGTAGTTCATGCCGGCCATGGCGAATTCGTAGTCGAAATCCGACACCGCGCGCAGCCCCCGCACGATCACGGCGGCGCCGACATGCTGGGCAAAATGCATCAGCAGCCCGTCGAACGGCTGCACCTCGATCAGCGTGCCGGTGCGTGCCGACACCGCCGCCATCTCGTCGCGCACCAGCTCCACGCGCTCCTCCAGCGGGAACAGCGGACCCTTGCCCGCGTTCATCGCCACCCCCACGACCAACCGGTCGAGCAGCCGCGCCGCCCGGCCGACCACGTCCAGATGGCCGTTGGTCACCGGGTCGAAAGTGCCCGGATACAACCCGACCCGGGGGCCGGCGCGTCTTGTCCCCGCGCCTCCCGTCCCCGCGACGCCCGCATCAGACATCCTCGACGTCTCCTTCTGGCGGCGCCGGCCGGTCGTCGCCGGTCCCGTCCGCCGCATCCTCCACCACCGGGAACACGCTGGTCACCCGTTCGCCGGAATCCAGCCGGAACAGGGTCACGCCCATGGCGGAGCGGCCGGTCAGCCGCACCTGATCAACCGGCAGACGGATCAGCCGCCCGGCATCGGTCACCAGCATGACGCCATCGCCCGGGCGCACCGGCAGCGTGCCAGCCACCGCCGCGCCGGTGCGCGCGGTCAGCGTGATGTTCACAATGCCCTGCCCGCCGCGGCCGGTCACACGATACTCATAGGCTGAACTCCGCTTGCCGAAGCCTTGGTCGGTCACCGTCAGCAGGAACTGTTCGCGCTCGGCCAACTCGTCAATGCGCTCAGGCGGCATCGGGACTTCCTGCGCCCCCTCCTCCTCCACTTCAACCGGCGCATCCGCATCTTCCCCGGCGGCGCGACGGCGAATCGCCGCCAGCTTCAGGTAAGTGGCGCGCTCATCCACGCTCGCCTCCACATGGCGCAGCACCGCCAGACTGACAACCTCATCGCGCGCGCGGCCTTCCTGCAGCTTCACCCCACGCACGCCCGAACTGTCACGGCCGGCGAACACGCGCAGATTGTCCTCGGTGATCTGGAAGCGGATGCAGCGGCCCAGCCGGGTCGCCAGCAGCATATCGTCGCCGCCCTCGCGGCAGGTCGCCACCCCAATCAGCCGGTCGGCCCCACCCGGGCCGCCTTCGTCCAGTTTCATGGCGATCAGGCCGCTGGCGCGGACGTTGCGGAAATCCGACAGCCGATTGCGCCGCACATTGCCGTGGGCGGTGGCGAACACTAGGTGCAGATTCTCCCACAGCGTCTCGTCCTGCGGCAGCGGCAGCACCGTGGTGATGGTGTCCGATCCGAGTTCGGGCAGCAGGTTCACCAGGGCGCGGCCCTTGGCGGTCGGACCCGCTTCGGGCAGGCGCCACACCTTCTCGCGGAACGCTTTGCCGCCCGAGGAGAAAAACAGCACCCATTGGTGGGTATGTGCGTTGAAGCTGCGCGTCACGATGTCATCGCCGCGGGTGCCGGCGGCACTGCGCCCGCGCCCGCCGCGGTTCTGCTGGCGGAACGTCTCCAGCGGGGTCCGCTTGATGAAGCCGTCGCGGGTGATGGTCACCACCATCTGGCCGGGCTCGATCAGGCTCTCGTCGTCCTGGTCGGCCACCGCCTCGACGATTTCGGTCAGCCGCGGCGAGGCGATCGACGCCCGCGCCTTCAGCAATTCGCCGCGCATCACCTCCATGCGCCGCGGATGGCTGGCGAGGATGTCCAGCAGGTCGGCAATCTTCGCCGCGACCTCGGCCATTTCCTCGTTGATCTTTTCGCGCTCCAGCCCGGTCAGGCGCTGCAGGCGCAGGTCAAGGATGCCGCGTGCCTGCTCCTCGGTCAGGCGCACGCTGCCGTCATCGGCCACCAGGTTGCGCACGTCCTCAATGAGCGCCAGCAGCGGCAGCACGTCGGCGGCCGGCCAGGCGCGCTCCATCAGCGCCACCCGCGCGGTAGCGGCATCGGGGCTGGCGCGGATCAGCCGGATCACCTCGTCGATATTGGCGACCGCGATGGCCAGCCCGACCAGCAGATGCGCCCGGTCGCGCGCCTTGCTCAGCTCGTGGCGCGAGCGGCGCAGGATCACGTCCTCGCGGAACCGGATGAAGACCTGCAGCGCGTCCTTCAGCCCCATCAGGCGCGGCCGGCCGCCATCCAGTGCCAGGAAATTCACCCCGAAGCTGGTCTGCAACGCGGTGAAGCGGAACAGCTGGTTCAGCACCACCTCGGGGGTAGCATCACGCCGCAGCTCGATGACGATGCGCATGCCGGAGCGGTCGCTCTCGTCGCGCATGTCGCCAATGCCCTCGACCTGCTTCTCGCGCACCAGGTCGGCGATGCGTTCCAGCAGGGTCGCCTTGTTCACCTGGTACGGGATTTCCGTCACCACGATCTGCATGCGCTCGCCGCCGCGGCCGATCTTCTCGAACTCCGCCCGCGCGCGCAGCACCACCGAGCCGCGCCCGGTCTCGAAGGCCTGGCGGATGCCGGCCCGCCCCAGGATCATCGCCCCGGTGGGAAAATCCGGCCCGGGCACGATTTTCATCAGCGCCTCAAGGGTCAGCGAGGGGTCGTCCACCAGCGCCAGCGCGGCATCGATGATCTCGGCCGGGTTGTGCGGCGGGATATTGGTCGCCATGCCGACGGCGATGCCGCTGGCGCCGTTGATCAGCAGGTTGGGGAAGATCGCCGGCAGAACCCGCGGTTCCTCGGCGGTCTCGTCGTAATTGGGCTGAAAATCGACGGTGTCCTTGTCGATGTCCTCCAGCATGAACATGCTGGCGCGGGCCAGCCGCACCTCCGTGTAGCGCATCGCCGCCGGCGGATCGCCGTCCACCGAGCCGAAATTGCCCTGGCCGTCGATCAGCGGCACCCGCATGCTGAACGACTGCGCCATGCGCACCATGGCGTCGTAGATCGCCGCGTCGCCGTGCGGGTGGTATTTACCCATCACGTCGCCGACCACGCGGGCCGATTTGCGATATGGCTTGTCGGGGGTGTAGCCGGCCTCCTGCATGGCGAACAGAATGCGCCGGTGCACCGGCTTCAGCCCGTCGCGCGCATCCGGCAGGGCGCGGCTGACGATGACGGACATGGCGTAGTCGAGGTAGGAGCGCCGCATCTCCTCCTCCAGCGTCACCGGCACCATGTCGGATGAGGGGCCGGTTCCATCCGGGGGCGGGTCCAGGGGCGTGTCGCTCACGTCGGTCTCGATTCAGGTTCGGCTCCCGGCCCGGAAGCGGGCGGAAGGTGGCTTGTGGTCTGGCGTCGCGAACAGTTCCTAGCACGCGGCGCCGGCTTGGGGGAGTCACCGCGGGATGGAGGCACTGCGAGGGGTTGCTGCCTTCGCGCGACGGGCAGAAGCGGCGTCTACAATTCGTCAGCCAGCGCGCTCAGGTGGGTAATCCGATCGCGCAGAATCCCGATGAAACACATTGGATATCTAAGCGATTTTCCTTCGCTCCCGAAACCATTCTGATAGTACTGGCACGCCGATTCTTTCCATTGTATCCATTTCCGCTGCTCGTTCAGCAGGGAATCGAAGGCACGCGTATCAAATGCCTTCATTTTTTCGGACACATGACGCCAGACATCGTTAAGAATTTTATCTTGTCTTGCAATCTCGACCCTGGAACATTCGGTATATTCTGGCGTGGACTGAGCACCATTCATGCAGGCCTCGAATACCGAGGGGGCATCCGCTGCGAAGGCCGTGCCGGGGAGTGCCGCAGCGATCAGCACCGTCAGCGCGGCGTGTCCCGGTTGGCACCTGAGCATTTTTTATCCCCGCAATCAAATGGTTGCGGGGATTATAAGCCGGACCTATTGTTTGGTCATCAACATAATTCCCCGGTCGCATAACAAGGCGAGAGGCGACAGGACGAGATTCGGGGAATTCGAATCGGGAGAACTCTCCATGCTGACCGCGCGTCCGACCAACGAGGAAAAGCCGGGCCTCGTCAGCCTCGAATGGTGGTACGATATTTTTCATGCGGACAAGCAGGTCGGCAGCCTTGAATTCAAGCGCCGGACCGGGCAAGGCGCGTTCACCATCGACGGCCGCGCCTGCACGGTGGATCGGTTGACCGATCAGCCGGTGGAGCGGGTGTATCAGGCCCTGATCCGCATGTCGAAGGGCGGGGAAAAGCCCCCTGCCAACCCTTGGGCGCTCAAGGATGCGAGCGGCCAAGTGCTGGCGCAGGCGGACCTGGCGGTCAAGACGGGCATGTTGGACCCGGGCTTCGCGGTCAGCCGGGGCCATGCGGTGTTTGCGTTCCGCCAGCCCTCATACTCAGTCGTCTTCCGGCCCTATCAGCTTTACCGTCAGGGCAGCGACGAATCGCTGGGCTCGGTCGGCCGGGAGAAAACCTTCACCCGTACGCTGCAAATGAACCTGCCGGCAGGGTTCGATGCGCCGTTCCAGCTCTTCCTGCTGGTACTGCTGCTGCAGAAGATCCAGGCGCAGAAGGAATCCGATTGAACGGCGCGGTGCATTTCCGCAGGCTGCGGTGGATATTTACCACCACAGATCGACATCGTCCTGGTGAAAATATCCCGGGGCGCGCGAGGAGCAACGCCCCTCGGCGTGACACGCCGCAGGCTTCTGGCCTGGACCCGGCCGCCCCCGCCGCGACGATGCGCTACTTGTGCGTCGTCGGCTTCGCAGCAGCGCCGTGCGCCGGAGCCGCGCTGCCTTGGGCCGCTTCCAGCTTCGCCTGCAGCGCATCGCGCTCCTTCGTGCGGGTGGCCAGATCGGCGGTCAGCGCGGTAACGTGCTGCGTGGCGTCGGCGGCGCGCGCCTGGCTCTGGGCCAGGTCGGCCTGCGCCGCGGTGAGCTTCTGGCGCAGCTCGTCAACCTGCCCGGCGGCGGCGCGCTGCTGCTCGAGTTCGCTCGCCAGCCCGGCCCGTGCGGTCTCGGTCTGCGCCAGCTTGGCCTCGATGCCACTCCGATCGCTGCCCGCGGAGTAGAAGGCATAACCCGCGACGGCCCAGCCGAGCAACGCGGTCACCAGAAGCAGTGACAGCGGGGGGCGGGACGAGGCGACGACATCGCTTGTCATGGCGGCTGATCCTTAGAGCTTGGAGCGGGTCGATCGTAGCGGTAGCAGTCACGAAGTCACATACGCAGGGCGCGGCTGCGCACCAAAGCGCGAACCGGTCCGAGGCCAAGCCTCATATCACGCGCGGCAAGATACGCAAGCGCAGCATGGCCCGTCCGCGCCGGTCAGACTATCCCCTTTTGCTGCAGCGCCGCAATTTCCGCCGGGTCCATGCCGAGCAGCCCGCGCAGCACCTGCGCGGTGTGCTCGCCCAGGGCGGGCGGGGTGATCCGGTAAGCCGCCGGGGTCGCCGACAATTTCACCGGGTTGGCGACCAGTTTCACCGCGCCGCCCGCGGCCTGCTCGTGCGGCATTTCCACCACCATGCCGCGCGCCTGCACATGCGGGTCGGCGAACACCTCGGACAGCCGGTTGATCGGGCCGCAACCGATCTTCAGCGCCTCCAGCCGCTCCACCCATTCCCGGGTGGTCAAGCGCTGCATCACCGGCGTCAGCGCCTCGGTCACCGCCTGGCGGTGGGTCACCCGGGCCGCGTTGGTGGCAAAGCGCGGATCATCCGCCAGCGCGTCCAGCCCGAACGCCGCGCAGAACCGCCGGAAGGTCGGATCATTGGCGACCGACAGCACGATATGCCCGTCGGCGGTCGGAAACACCTGATAGGGCGCGATATTCGGGTGCTGGTTGCCCAGCCGCGGCGGGTTCTCGCCGGTCGCCAGATAGTTCATCGCCTGGTTGGCGAGCCAGGCCACATGCGTGTCCAGCATGCCGATATCGATGTGCTGGCCCTCGCCGGTGCGCTCGCGGTGGCGCAGCGCGGCCAGCACGCCGATGCAGCCGTACAGCCCGGCGAACATGTCGGCGACCGGCACCCCCACCTTCTGCGGCAGCCCGTCCGGCTCGCCGGTCAGGCTCATCACGCCGCCGAACGCCTGGATCAGCGCATCGTAGCCCGGCCGCGCCGCATACGGGCCGGTCTGCCCGAAGCCGGTAATGCTGCAATAGACCACGCCCGGGAAATCGGCGTGCACCTGCTCCCAGCCCAGCCCGTACCTGGCCAGCGTGCCGACCTTGAAATTCTCCACCAGGATGTCGCACTGCGCCAGCAGACGGCGAACGATCGCCTGCCCCTCTTGCTTGGCGATGTCCAGCGTGACCGACAGCTTGTTGCGGTTCACACCGACGAAATAGGCGCTCTCGTCGGTGCCGGGCATCACCGGCGGGCGGAAGCCGCGGGTGTCGTCGCCGGCGCCGGGACGCTCGATCTTGATCACCTCGGCGCCGAGATCGCCCAGCATCTGGGTGCAGGCCGGCCCGGCCAGCACCCGCGTCAGATCGAGCACCCGCAATCCGGCGAGCGGTCCGGCGGGCGCGGCGGCATCGGGAGGCGTGCTCATGCGGTGGTCTTGCCCGGGGCGGTTGGTTGGGTCTATGCGCCGCGCATAACGACAGCCGTCAGGGAGCGCAACCAAGATGCCAGACCATCCGACCGTTGAGCCCGAGGCCACTGCCCCGCCGCTGGCCCCCACCCTGGACGAGCGCGCCCTCGCCCGCGCCCTGTCCGGCCGCCACCTGATCGGTGGCCGCTTCGTCCCGGCCGCCACCGGCGCCAGTTTCGCGGTGGTCAACCCGGCCACCGGGGTGGAAATCGCCCGCGCCGCCGAGGGCGACGCCGCCGATGTCGAGGCCGCGGTGCAGGATGCCGCCCGGGCGCAGAAGGCCTGGGCGCGGATGCCCGCTCGCAAGCGCGGTGCCCTGGTGGCGCAATGCGGCGCCGTGCTGCGCGCCCATACCGAGGAACTGGCCCGGCTGATCACGCTGGAAACCGGCAAGGCGATCCGCACCGAAAGCCGGATCGAAGCGCAGAACGTCGCCGACATCCTGGAATTCTTCGGCGGCCTCGGCGGCGAGCTGAAGGGCGAGAGCGTGCCCTTCGCCCCCGACGTGCTGAGCGTGACGGTGCGCGAGCCGCTCGGCGTGGTCGGCGCCATCATTCCCTGGAACGTGCCGATGCTGCTGATGGCGCTGAAGATCGCCCCGGCGCTGGTGGCCGGCAACACGGTGGTGGTGAAGTCGGCCGAGGAGGCGCCGCTGACCGTGCTGCGCGTCGCCGAGCTGATCAACCGGGTGCTGCCGCCGGGCTGTTTCAACATCCTGTCCGGCTTCGGCCCGGACTGCGGCGGCCCGCTGGTGGCGCATCCGTTGGTGAAGAAAGTGACGTTCACCGGCAGCGTCGAGGTGGGCAAGATCGTCGCCCGCGCGGCGGCCGACAAACTCATTCCGGTGACGCTGGAACTGGGCGGAAAATCGCCCATGCTGGTCTTCGCCGATTGCGATTTCGAGCGCACCGTCACCGGCGCCATCACCTCCATGCGGTTCACCCGCCAGGGCCAGTCCTGCACCGCGGCCAGCCGCATCTATGTCGAGCGGCCGATTTTCGACCGTTTCGTCGCGGCGCTGGCGGCGCGGGTGGATGCCATGGTGATGGGCGACCCGCTGGACGAAAAAACCGACATCGGCACCATCATCAGCGACGGCCAGTTCGCCAAGGTGCGCGCCTTCATCGCCGAGGGACGCGCCACACCCGGCGCCACCGCGCATGTCTGCTCCAAGCTGCCTGACGATCCGGCCCTGGCCGGCGGCAAGTTCGTCCAGCCGGTGATTTTCACCGGCCTGCCGGAGTCCTCGCGGCTGGTGCAGGAAGAAATCTTCGGCCCGGTGACGGTGGTGTTCCCGTTCGACGACGCCGAAGCGGTGCTGGCCGCGGCCAACGACAGCGAATACGGCCTGGCCGCCTCGGTCTGGACCAACAACCTCAAGCTCGGGCTTGATCTGGCGCACCGGCTGGAGGCGGGGCTGGTGCAGATCAACCAGAATCTGGTCGTGCAGGCCAATCTTTCCTATGGCGGGGTGAAGTCGTCCGGGCTTGGCAAGGAGGCCAGCCTGGAATCGATGCTGGAGCATTTTACCCATAAGAAGACGATCATGGTGAATTACGGGTAGGTGCTGCGGCGATGCGGCCTTTCCTCCGTGGCGGCGATTGCTCGCCCCGGAGGAGTATCTCGGATCGGATGTCCGCAAGGGGAAGGAGGCGGCCGTTTCGGCCGGCGTATGGATAAGATCGTGCAATGCCGCCAAGCGTTGCACCATCCGGCGCCATCGAAGAAAGTGGTGCAATGCAAGGGCATTGCACCCCACGCATGCTGCTTCTATCAGGAGGTTTAAATGGCAAAGTTACCATGGAATAAATTCTACAACACACACCACCAACGCATTTGCGTATCGTTACAATTCACCGACTACAAGAAAGGCTCCAAGCTTGTTTCCGGTAAGACAATTCCCACTCCAAACCAAGTGGTAGCGGCGTTAACCAAGGAATTACGATTAGAAGGAGACTACACTCTGAAGAGTTTCAATGACGGAAAAGTGCAAGTTGTTATGATTTCCAATCAAAATGATGTCCAGAAGATCGTGAATCAGGTTCAGTGCGGTCCGCAAAAAGTCGGTGATGGACAACCGTGTTCTGTAACGATGGTTGGAATTGTAGAAATGCAGAAGCATATTTCTATTGCGACCCAGCTTGGCCTGTTCTGAGAGAATTGATTCGCCTGGTCTTAGTTTGGGATTGCCGCAGGCCGCGCGCAGGCAGAGGAATGCCTACGTCGCCGAAAATACGCGTCGCCAATTCATCTCCCCCGGACTTCAAGGCGGCCTCGCAGAGAGAGACAGAACGAGCGCATCTTTTCATCTTTACCCAGTGCGGAGCACCATGATGGCATCGCCCAATTTTCCGTCCATAGCCGATTTGGCAGATGCGGATTCAGCATGCGCCCAAGGTGATTATGGGGCCGCATTGCGAATATTGGCACTATTAATTCAGCAGGAGAATGAGGCTGCGCAAAATAAGATTGGCTGGATGTATTATAACGGAAAAGGTGTCAAGCAAGATTATGGAGAGGCAGTTAAGTGGTATCGACTGTCAGCAAATCAGGGAAATGCAATATCGCAATTCCTTCTTGGCGGGATGTATTACGACGGGAAAGGCGTCACACAAGATTACGTGGAGGCATTCAAGTGGTATCGACTGGCGGCTGAGCAAGGATATGCGAGGGCACAACACCACCTCGGCGAAATGTATGCCAGTGGGAAAGGCGTCACCCAAGATTGCGCAGAAGCAGACAAGTGGTGTCACATTTCAGCGCGCAGCGGAATGGGTATTTCCACTCATTTGGATAACGAACCAAACGCGATTATTGGCTCACCTAATTCTGCATGCGAAGACCATTCTAAAATGGCCGAATCCCAAGGTGACTACACGACAAAATTGGAGGATTTGTCTTCACTAGCTGCAAAAGGCCATGCAAATGCGCAATTTAGGCTCGGTCGGATGTATGACAGCGGGGAAGGTTTCAAGCAAGATTATGGAGAGGCGGTCAAGTGGTATAAACTGGCGGCGGCACAGGGGGAGGCGGATGCCCAATTCTATCTCGGCAGGATGTATGCCGAAGGGCGCGGCATCAAGCAAGATTACGTAGAGGCATTCAGGCTATTCGGACTGGCGGCGACGGCGGGACACGCGCGAGCCCAAAGTAATCTTGGCGTGTTGTACGCCGAAGGGCGCGGCGCCACGAAAGATTACACTGAGGCGTTTAGGTGGTCTCGACTGGCGGCGGCGGCTGGAATTTCGGGAGCACAATGCAATATCGGCCGGATGTATTACAACGGAGAAGGCATTACGCGAGATTACGCGGAGGCGGTCAAATGGTATAGACTGGCGGCGTTGCAGGGTGATGCGCGAGCGCAATACAATCTTGGCAGAATGTATTACGAGGGGCGCGGTACCAAGCAAGATTACGCAGAGGCCGTAAAGTGGAATAAACTGGCGGCGGCGCAGGGGAATGCGCGAGCACAATACGATCTCGGAGTGATGTATTACGAAGGGCAAGGCGTCACGCAAGATTATGCAGAGGCGTTCAAATGGTCTCGACTGGCGGCGGCGCAGGGGGATGCGGAAGCACAATACAATCTCGGCGTGTTGTATGACAAGGGAGAAGGCGTTACGCAAGATTACGCAAAGGCAGTGAAGTGGTATAAACTTGCGGCGGCGCAGGGGGATGCGCGAGCACAATACAATCTCGGCGTGTTGTATGACTACGGGCAAGGCGTGACGCAAGATTGCGCAGAGGCGGTCAAGTGGTATCGACTGGCGGCGGCACAGGGGGATTTGGCTGCCCAACGCAATCTTGGTAGGAGGTATTACGACGGGCAAGGCGTCACGCAAGATTACGCAGAGGCGATCAAGTGGTATCGACTGGCGGCGGCGGAGGGGGATGCGGCTGCTCAACGCAATCTGGGTAGGATGTATTACGACGGGCACGGTGCTAAGCAAGATTACATAGAGGCTGTCAAGTGGTATCGACTGGCAGCGGCACAGAGAGATGCGCAAGCACAATGCAGTCTCGGCCGGATGTATGCCGCCGGGCGTGGCGTCAAGCAGGATTACGTTCGCGCGCACATGTGGTTTAATCTTGCCGGCGCGTTAGGAGATGGCGATGCAGTGAAGATGCGCGACATTATTGCTGCAAAGATGCCGCCGTGGAAAATAACGGAGGCGCAAAGACGAGCGCGTGAATGTCAGCAGCGCAATTTTGAAGATTTTGAATCAAGTTGGACTTCACGAATACTTGCAATGATTTCCGGGGTGGGTTGAAGATACACGTTTATGTCGAAATCGGCATAAACGTGTATCTTCAACCCGCCCCAGGTAGCCGGGCGAATGTGGCGGCGTGCCATCAGGCGCGATAAGGGGTTCGTTATCGCGTCTGGTTTTCGGCCGCTCCGGGTCGACAGTTGCGGGAGCCCTTGCCCGATAACTGCTTCTTCTTCGCCGCGTCGAGCTCCCGAAAGCCGCCGTTCCGCTCCCGGCCAGGACCGGACCTCTGACCAGCCCGAGTAGGGCGCGAACGTGGGGCGTATCTCGTCGGCGGCCGTTGGGCGGCCTTTCGATCTAACGCCCCTGCCGACGACGAGATGCCCTGCCGCGCCCCCCCTTGTCTGGAAATGGCGAAATGCGTTTCGCATTCTGCCGATTTGCTGGCCGTCTATTGCCAGCGCACCCGAGACCGCGCTACACACTCTTGCGCAACCGCCCTTCCCTCCAAAACCCAGATCACCTATCTTCGCCCCTGCAGCAAGCGCGGAGCACCGTGGCATGACACCGCGCGAAGCCATGAACCGGCTGCAACGGGAAGGCTGGGTCGAGCGTCAGGGCAAAGGTTCCCACGTCATCTTCCGCAAGGGCACCCAGCGCGTCGTTATCTCCCGTCATGCCGGCGACATCCCCACCGGCACGCTGCGCGCCATCTGCGCCCAGGCCGGCTGGGAGTTCCCGCCACAGCGCTGAGGAGAACAGGGCCATGGCCACCAAATACTACCTCGCCATCGCCGACCGGCTGCCCGGCGAGGCGAACTGGTCGATCCTCCTGCCGGCCTTCCCCGGCGTGACCTCGGTTGCCGAGCGGTTCGCCGATGTGATGCGTCAGGCCAGGGATGCGCTGGCCTCGGCGGTCGAGGACATGGAGCGGGAGGGCGAGGCGCTGCCCCCTTCCATCGAGGATGACGCCATCCCGGACTATGACCGCAGCCACACCCACGATCCGCGGGCATTGCTGGTGCCGGTGGAAACGGCGGGCCGCGCGCTGCGGGTCAATGTCAGCCTCGATGAAAGCCTGCTGGCGCGCATCGATGACGTGGCCCGGCGCACGGGCGTGAGCCGGTCATCCCTGCTCGCCCGTGGGGCGCGCCTGGTGATCGCCAGCGAGACCGGGTCCTGACCGACCGCCCCCCCGCATCCCAGTCCCGCCGCAATCCCCCCTCCCCCACCACCCCGGCCGCCGTTACCTTGCCGCCCCACCCCATCCCGGGTCGCCGACAAGGACCGCGCATCGTGACACTCCAGCAGGACAAAACCGCCCCGGTCTGGACGCCGCCGCTCGCCGACGCCGCGCCCCGCTCGCTCTGCACCGATTGCGGCATTTCGCGCACCGCCGACCACAAGCGCTGCGGCCATGCCTGCCAGTTCATCCGGCCGGACTACCCGGCGATGGAAACCCGCGTGCACGGCCGCACCCGCGACCCCGGCCGCGAGGACGAGGCGTTCTTCGGCCCTTACCGCCGCATGCTGCGTGCCGCCCTCGTGCCGCCGGCCGAGGGCGCGCAATGGACCGGTATCACCACCCGCATCGCCGCCCGCCTGCTGGAAACCGGCGCGGTGGACGCGGTGCTCGCCATGGCCGCCGACCCGAACGACCGCTGGCGGCCACGCCCGGTGCTGGTCACCGAGGCCGCCGGCATGGCGCAGTGCCGCGGCATGCGCATGGGCTACGCGCCGCTGCTCGCCCTGCTGGAACCGGCGATCGCCAAAGGCTACCGCCGCCTCGCCGTCATCGGCGTTCCCTGCCAGATCTATGCGTTACGCGCGCTGGAACAGGAACTGGGGCTGGAGCGGCTGTACGTCATCGGCACGCCCTGCTCGGACAACACCACCACCGAGCGGTTCCACGAATTCCTGGCGCTGCTGGCCGACGATCCCGCCAGCATCACCTATCTGGAATTCTGCGCCGACTATCACGTGGAACTGCGCTTCACCGACGGCCGCCACCGGCGCATCCCGTTCCTACTGCTGCCCTTGTCGAAACTGCCCGGCGATTTCTTCCCGCTCACCTGCCGCACCTGTGTGGACTATACCAACAGCCTGGCCGACATCACGGTGGGCTACATGGGCGGCCAGGGCGAGCAATGGCTGCTGGTGCGCAATGCGCGCGGCGAGGAATTGCTGGCCCTGCTCGGCGGCGAGGTCCGCACCGCCGCGCCGGGCAGCGCGGGCAAGCGGCAGGCGCCGGTGAAGGGGTTCCTGAAGAACACCGAACGCGCCGCCGGCGGCCTGCCGGTGCGCGGCATGCCGAACTTCCTGCGTCCGCTGGTCGGCTGGCTGATGCCGAAGGTCGGACCGCGCGGCCTGGAATTCGCCCGCGCCCGGCTGGAGATGAAGGCGGTCGAGACCATCCTGCACCTCCGCCGCCAGGAACCGCGCCGGCTGCGCCACATGGTGCCGGCGCATGTGTGGTCGCTGGTGGCCCCCTACGGCCTGACCCCGACCGACGACGAAAGGCCCTGAGTCAGGTAACCGGCCGCAGGAACAGCCAGAACCCGCCGCCCCCGGCCGGCTGCATGCGCCCACGCAAACCGTGCAGCGGGTCGGTGAAACCCGAACCGTGCCCGAGTTCCAGATCGATCGCGCCGCGCTCCAGCGCCCGCTCGATACGGCCGCGCACCTCGGCATTGGCCAGCGACGGCGCCACCTCGCCGTAGAAGGACCGGCCAACCGCCGCGTCGCCATGAAAGCCGGGCAGCGAAGCGGCGGCGCGGTTGATCGCCCGCACCACCCCCGCCGCATCCACCCGGACGGCGGCAAAATCCAGCCGGTCCAGCTCTGACGGCGAAAGCATCTCCAGCCGGGCGGCGAGGCCCGGCGTGTCAAAATCCGGCGGCGTCACGCCGGCACCGGCCAGGCATTCCCCCATGAACCTCTCCCGCTGTCCCGCAAAGAAGGGCAAAGTAGCGCCGGACGACGATACGGGAAGATACCAATGAGCTGGACTGGTCGCCGGCATGCCTTCCGCGCTATTCTCGCAGGGCCCGATTGCATCCATCCGGCATCGGTGTTCGACGCGATCTCGGCGCGCGTCGCCGAGGATCTGGGGTTCGAGGCCGGCATGTTCGCCGGGTCGGTCGCCTCGCTCGCGGTGCTCGGCGCGCCCGATCTGGTGGTGCTGACGCTGACCGAATTCGCCGAGCAGGTCCGCCGGATGACGCGCGCCACCAACTGGCTGCCGCTGCTGGTGGACGCCGACCACGGCTATGGCAACGCGCTCAGCGTCATGCGCACGGTGCAGGAACTGGAGGTCGCCGGCGCCGCGGCGCTGACCATCGAGGACACGGCGCTGCCGCTTCCCTATGGCAACGGCAAGCTGCATCTGCTGCCGCGCGAGGAGGGGCTGGGCAAGGTCCGGGCGGCGCTGGCGGCGCGGATGGAGTCCGAGCTGGTGATCGTCGGCCGCACCAGTGCGCTACAGGCCGGCGGGCTGGACGAGGCGATGGCGCGTGCCGTCGCCTATGCCGAAGCCGGCGCCGATGCGCTGTTCTTCACCGGGGTCGCGTCGCTGGAACAGGTGCAGGCCCTGCACGAGGCCACCGGCAAGCCGATCATCCTCGGCGGCACCGACGGCGAGTTCAGCCGCGAGGCACTGGCCGCCGCCGGAGCGCGGATCGCGCTGCAGGGCCACCATCCTTTCATGGCGGCGGTGCGCGCCATGCAGGAAACGCTGGCCGCCCTGCGCGACGGCACGCCGCCGAAAGCACTGACCAACCAGCCCTCGGCGGCGCTGATGCGGCAGGTGACCCGCAAAGACGATTACACGGCGGCGGCCCGCGACTTCCTGGGGGAAAGAACCTGATCGATGCTGGCGCGCATGGCCGGCCGGACCGCCGCCTGGCTCGCCGGAATGGGCGCGCTGCTGTTCGGCGTGGCGGAAACCTGGGACTGGCCGGGGGCCTGGGCGTTTCTGGGCCTGATGGGCGTGCTGTCGCTGGGCGTCGGCGCCTGGCTGGCGCGGCACGACCCGGAATTGCTGGCCGAGCGCCTGTCGCCCTTGTGGCAGCCCGGCCAGCAGCGCTGGGACAAAATGCTGCTGGCCGCGGTGGCGCTGCTGGTCGTCGCCTGGCTGGCGGCGATGGCGCTGGACGCCGGGCGCTGGCATCTCTCCCACATGCCGGGGTGGCTGCAGATCGTGGGGGCCACCGGACCGGTGGCCTCGGTCTGGCTGTCCTGCCTGGTGTTCCGGGCCAACCGGTTCGCGGCACCTGTGGTGAAGCTGCAGGCGTCGCGCGGCCATGCGGTGGCGACCGGCGGACCCTACGCGGTGGTGCGCCATCCCATGTATGCCGGCGCGCTGTTCTTCTTTGCCGGCCTGCCGTTGCTGCTGGGCTCGTGGTGGGGGTTGGCCTTCGTGCCGGCGCTGATGGCGGTGCTCGCACTGCGGGCTGTGCTGGAGGAGCGCTTGCTGATTTTGGAGCTGCCGGGATACGCGGCATACGCAGGAAAAGTGCGATACAGGCTGGTGCCTGGGGTTTGGTAGCTGCCGGGGCGCGGCCCTGGACCCCATGCTTTGGTCATTGTGCAAGTGTTGCATTGGCGGATCGGCCCTTGCCGTCAAGATTATAATTACATAACTAATTTAATCA
Organism: uncultured Acetobacteraceae bacterium; assembly: GCA_903918195.1. Classification (GTDB taxonomy): domain Bacteria; phylum Pseudomonadota; class Alphaproteobacteria; order Acetobacterales; family Acetobacteraceae; genus Rhodovastum. The sequence continues at coordinate 60,715 of CAIXDS010000255.1, forward strand.
CCTCCCGTGGCGAAATTCCATTCCGGATATTGACCATTTTTGGGGAAAGAGTACTCTGTATTTGACATTTCGCCTGTGACGGGTCGCAACGGTAGATCTTGATATTTCTTGGTTTTCTTGTGAGACGGCTCGCTGCCAATCAACCGCCGGTCAAAAGACCGGACACCGGGAGGACCAACGATGCGACTTTCACGCCGCACCTTGCTTGGAACTGCCGCCGCGACCGCATTGCCCGCCCGGCCCGGACGGGCGCAGAACCCCACCGTAAAAATCGGCGTGCTAACCGACCTTTCCGGCCCCTACCACGACCTCGCCGGCCCGGGCGCAGTCGAGGCGGCGCGCCTGGCAGTGGCGGAGTCCGGCATCACCGCGCGCGGCGTGAATGCGGAAATCCTGTGGGCGGACCACCGGAACAAAGCCGATTTCGGCGCCGGCATCGCGCGGGAATGGTACGATCGCGAAGGCGTGGACATCATTCTGGAGGTGGTCAACTCCGGAGTGGCACTGGCGGTGGCCGGAATCGCGAAGGATAAAAACAAAGTCTACATCAATTCCGGAGCAGCGTCGTCCGACCTGACCGGGGCGCAGTGCAACGCCAACACCATCCACTGGGTATACGATACTTATATGCTGGCGCGCTCGAGCGGTGCGGCGATGGTAAAAACCGGCGGCGACACCTGGTTTTTCATCGTCGCCGACTATGCCTTCGGCAAAAAACTGCAGAGCGACACCAGCGATTTCGTGCGCAACGCCGGCGGCAAAGTGCTGGGCACGGTGCGCTACCCCTTCCCGAACACCACCGACTTCTCCTCATGTCTGATTGATGCGCAGGCCTCGGGGGCCAAGGTCCTGGGGTTGGCGAACGCCGGCACCGACGTGATCAACACGATCAAGCAGGCCAGGGAATTTGGCATCACCATGCGGACCGCAGGGCTGCTGATCTTCCTGACCGACGTGCATTCGCTCGGCCTGGACATGTGCGGTGGGCTGGCGCTGACCGAGAGCTTCTATTGGGATATGAACGACAGCACCCGGCGTTTTGCGGACAAGTTCACCAGCCGCATGCCGGGGCGGCGGCCGACCATGGTGCAGGCGGGCGTGTATTCCAGCGGCCTGCACTACCTGAAGGCGGTGGCCGACATGGGGGTGGCGCAGGCGCGCGCCGATGGCGCGGCCACGGTGGCACGGCTGAAGGCGATGCCGACCGAGGATGATTGCTTCGGCCGCGGCAGCATCCGGGTGGATGGCCGCAAGCTGCATCCGAGCTACCTGTTCGAGGTGAAGCAGCCGGCCGAGAGCAAGGGACCCTGGGATTATTACAAACTCCTGGCCACCACGCCGGCCGACCAGGCGTTTCGCCCGCTGGACGCGGGCGGCTGCAAGCTGGTGAGGGCCTGAGCATCGCCAACCGGAAAGCACGGCCCCCAATCGCCGTCCCCTGAGGCCGGGGCCGATCAGCGCATGTGATACGCCGGGTGCAGCAGGCCCGGCCAAGCGGTGTCTATGACCTGGTCGCTGCCCTGCCAGATCAGTTTGAGCGCGATATAAAGCACGATCAGCAGGCCGACCCAGGCGATCCAGCGAAACCGCTCCAGCAGCCCGGCGATGAACGAGGCCGCGACCCCCATCAGCACCACCGACACCGACAGCCCCGCCACCAACACCCAGGTATGGCCCTCGGCGGCGCCGGCGACGGCCAGCACGTTGTCGAGACTCATGGACAGGTCGGCCACCACGATCTGCAGGATCGAGTCGCGCAGGCTTTTTTCTTCCACCGGCTGACCCGCCGCCTCAGCGGCCGATGGCCGGCGCAGCTCGTGGTACATTTTCCAGCACACCCACAGCAGCAGAATGCCGCCGGCCAGCAACAGGCCGACGACATGCAGAAGCTGCAGGGTGACCGTGCCGAGCAGAATACGCAGCACGGCGGCCGCCCCGATGCCCACGATGATGGCCGGACGCTTCTGCCGGCGCGGCAGGCCGGCCACCGCCATGCCCACCACCACCGCGTTGTCGCCGGCCAGCGTGATGTCCACCATCAGCACCTGCAGCAGCGCCGACCACTCCTGCAGCGTCACGTCCATGCGCCTTTCTTGCCCGCGGCCCGGCTCCGGCCTAGATGGGGTCGCCCCTGGTGGAGGCGACTGGAGCGCCCATGGTCCCCCGTTACACCCGTCCGGCAATGGCCGCCATCTGGTCGCCGGAGAACCGTTTTCGTATCTGGTTCGAGATCGAGGCGCTGGCGGCCGAAGGCATGGCCCGCACCGGTGCGATTCCCGCCAGTGCCGCGGCGACCATCCGTGAACGCGGGGCGCCGGCGCTGGCCGCCTTCTCGCCCGACGATCTGGAACGCATCGACGCCATCGAACGCGAGACGCGCCACGACGTCATCGCCTTCCTGACCTGGCTGGCGGAGCATATCGGGCCGGACAGCCGGTTCGTGCATCTGGGCATGACCAGCAGCGACGTGCTGGACACCTGCCTGTCCGTGCAGCTCGTGCAGGCCGCCGACCTGCTGCTGGCCGATCTCGACGCCGTGCTGGCGGCGCTGAAGGCCCGCGCCTTCGAGCACAAGCACACCCTGACCATCGGCCGCAGCCACGGCATCCACGCCGAGCCGACCAGCTTCGGCCTCAAGCTGGCGGGCCACTACGCCGAGTTCGCCCGCAACCGCCAACGGCTGCAGGCGGCGCGGGCGGAAGTGGCGGTGTGTGCCATCAGCGGCGCCGTCGGCACGTTTGCCCATATCGACCCGGCGGTGGAGGCGTATGTCGCGGAAAAGCTGGGATTGGCAGTGGAGCCGGTCTCCACCCAGGTGATCCCGCGCGACCGCCATGCGGCGTATTTCTGCACGCTCGCCGTCATCGCCTCCGGGGTGGAGCGGCTGGCAACCGAGGTGCGCCATCTGCAGCGCAGCGAAGTGCGGGAGGCGGAGGAGTTCTTCCACCCGGGCCAGAAGGGCTCGTCCGCCATGCCGCACAAGCGCAACCCGGTGCTGAGCGAGAACCTCACCGGGCTCGCGCGCATCGTGCGGGCGGCGGTGGTGCCGGCGCTGGAAAACGTGACCCTGTGGCACGAGCGCGACATCAGCCATTCCAGCGTGGAGCGCGTGATCGGGCCGGACGCCACCGTGACGCTCGATTTCGCGTTGGCCCGGCTGGCCGGGATGATGGAAAAGCTGACCGTCCATCCGGAGCGGATGGCGGCCAACCTGGAGAGCCTGGGCGGGGTGGTGCATTCGGGCGAGGTGCTGCTGGTGCTCGCCCGCGCCGGCATCTCGCGCGAGGAGTCCTACCGGATCGTCCAGCGCAACGCGATGGCGACCTGGGAGAAGCTGGGCACCCCGGAAGGCCGCAGTTTCCGCGACAATCTGGCCGCCGATCCGGACGTGGCCGGGCGAGTGCCGGCGACGGCGCTGGACGCTGCGATGGATGCGCGGCTGCACCTCGCGCAGGTGGATGCGGTGTTCGCGCGGGTGTTCGGGGAGGGCTGACCAGCGCGACCAAGGGGGGGCAGCCCAGGATGGCGGCCCAGGGGCGTGGCATGCCGGCCACACGGCTGCTATACCCCCCTCGCGCCCCGGGGACACCCGGCGGTGTCGCGCGAACGCGTGCCCCGCGGGGTGTCACGCGCCCGCGGCTGCCCGGAAGGAACCGACCATGGCCCGCCGCCGTCAACTCTATGAAGGCAAAGCAAAGATCCTGTTCGAGGGACCCGAGCCCGGCACGCTCGTGCAGTACTTCAAGGACGATGCCTCCGCCTTCAACGCCCAGAAGAAGGGCATCATCACCGGCAAAGGCGTGCTGAATAACCGCATCAGCGAATACCTGATGACGCGGCTGGGCGAGATCGGCGTGCCGACCCATTTCGTCCGCCGGCTGAACATGCGCGAGCAACTGATCCGCGAGGTGGAGATCATCCCGGTCGAGGTGGTGGTGCGCAACGTCGCGGCCGGCAGCCTGTCCACCCGGCTCGGCATTCCGGAGGGCACCCGCCTGCCCCGGTCGATCATCGAGTACTATTACAAAAACGACCAGCTCAACGACCCGATGGTGGCCGAGGAGCACATCACCGCCTTCGGCTGGGCGGCCACCCAGGACCTCGACGACATGGTGGCACTGACGTTGCGGATCAACGACTTCCTCACCGGCCTGTTCCTCGGCGTCGGCATCATCCTGGTGGACTTCAAGCTGGAGTTCGGCCGGCTGTGGGAAAACGAGGAGATGCGCATCGTGCTGGCCGACGAGATCAGCCCGGACAATTGCCGCCTCTGGGACGTCAAGACCAACGAGAAGATGGACAAGGACCGGTTCCGCCGCGACCTCGGCAAGGTGGAGGAAGCCTACCAGGAAGTGGCGCGCCGGCTGGGCATTCTGCCCGAGGCGGGCACGCGCGACCTCAAGGGTCCGGAGACGATGCAGTAGGAATGGGGGCAATGAAAGCCATCGTTACAGTGATGCTGAAAGCGGGCGTGCTCGACCCGCAAGGCAAGGCCATCGGCCAGGCGCTGCACAATCTCGGCTTTGCCGGCGTGGGCGAGGTGCGGGCCGGCAAGGTGATCGAGCTGGAGCTGAGCGAGACCGACCCCGACGCCGCCCGCGCCCAGGCCGAGGACATGGCCCGCCGCCTGCTCGCCAACACGGTGATCGAGAGCTTCCGGGTGGAAGTCGCATGAGGAAGGTGGGGGCGGCATGAAGGCCGGCATCGTCGTCTTCCCCGGCATCAACCGCGAACGCGACATGGCGATCGCCCTGGAGCGCTCGACCGGTCGCAAGCCGCGCATGGTCTGGCACCACGAGACCGACCTCGCCGGGCTTGACCTTGTGGTGATTCCGGGCGGGTTCTCCTATGGCGACTACCTGCGCTGCGGCGCCATGGCGGCGCAGTCGCCGGTCATGGGCGCCATCCGCGACCATGCCGCGCGCGGCGGCCACATCCTGGGCGTGTGCAACGGCTTTCAAATCCTCACCGAGGCCGGGCTGCTGCCCGGCGCCTTGCTGCGCAACGCGTCGCTGCGGTTTCTCTCGATGGATTGCTGGCTGCGGGTGGAACGCGGCGACACCGCCTTCACGCAGCGCTACCGGCCCGGCGAGGTTTTCCGCAGCCCGATGGCGCATGGCGACGGCAATTATTTCGCCGATGACGCCACGCTGGACCGGCTGGAGGGCGAGGGTCTGGTGGCCTTCCGCTACGTAACGCCGGAGGGCGCGGTGGTGCCGGAAGCCAACCGCAACGGCAGCGCGCGCAACATCGCCGGCATCTATTCCCCCGATCTGCGTGTGCTCGGGCTGATGCCGCACCCCGAGGATCTGGTCGACCCGCTGATGGGCGGCACCGACGGCAAGCCGCTGTTCGACGGGTTGGCAGCGCTGGCGGCCTGAGCCGCACATGCTGTGACCCGGCCCGGGCCCCTCCCCCCGGCCCCCTCCCCTTGAGGGAGGGGGC
>CAIXDS010000256.1 GCA_903918195.1 uncultured Acetobacteraceae bacterium
GATTACTGTACACATTGTCGAGGAAGGTGCCGAGGGCGGTCTGGGCGCCGGCGCTTTGCAGGTTCAGATTGGGGGTGCTCAGGATCGGGTAGAGCGCGTCGGTTTCCTGCTGTGGCGCGAACGAGTTGGCGATGTTGGTCAACGCCACCGCGGCGCTCTGGCCGCCGTTCTGCGCTGTCGTGTTTTGCCCGCCCCAAAAGCTGAACCCACCACTATCAGCTGCGCGGTTAAAATATCCAATATAGATCAGATCAAGCTGCCGATTAACATTTAAATTGCTAATAAGTGGGGCGTTGATTCCCAAGCCGATGAAGGTAATCAGTGCTCCCGCGAGGTTGGCGCTAGTCCCCGTTGTGTCCTGGATCACCGCCTCATTTGCGTTGAACCCGATCACCGCCAGATCTGCCGTGGTCTGGCCGGACTGCACCGTGTAGTCGAACACCAGCGCCGTCCCGCTCGACTTCGCCGCATCGTAAGTCGCGCTGCCGCCGTCGTTGAGCTGCAATGTCGGGGCGCCGCCAGAAACCGTCACAGGCTCGGTTATGGTGAGTGTCAGCGTCACCAAGCTACCGGTGGTCACATCGCCCATGTCCGGCGAGGCAACGACTGTCGTTACCAACGGCGTCGGAGGTGCGATGACGACATTTTTCTGCCCAACCGGCTGTAGATTGATCGTCAAGTGATTGACGGTCAATGATCCAGACCCATACGCAACCTCAGCGCCAAGCTCGACATCAGACAGGTATTCGTTTCCAGATATTAAACCAAGACTTTTCATTTTTCCTAACATAGACGCAATATTTACTTGACCTTTTAGTGTGTCGCTATTTGCAACGAATGCGGTGTATTTCCATGTCTCAGGATTCTGACCGGAATTGTCACCCATAACTTGTTGGTAATAAATTTCGCCAGAAAAAAATGAGTCGCTATAGTTGGCGACCATGGTTCCAGCAGGGTTAAATGCCCCCCTATGAAGCCAAATCATGATCTCATTCGTAACAGAAGTGGGGCCGCCCGAAGGCTGTTTGGTGAGCCATATGTCGAATGCGACGTCGTAGCCCGTTGTATTCCCGGCGGCAGTCAGATCGAACGACGCTCCTAGCCCTTGAATCTGTTTAACTTGAATCGGGAACGGATGCTGGCTATCTGTTGGATCGACACCCTGCCACCACGGACTGGGACCGTAAAACACCTCAGGGTATGAATGGACAGTAATGGGATCTGTGTCATCAGGGAAAGACCAAATCATCTGAACATCTGACGATGGGTCGCCTGGGGTGTAGTCTATTTCCTGTAAATAGTCTGTACCGTATACGAGACTGCCTTGGTTCCAAACATTGTTCGCAATTCTCCATCCGTTATAGGCATAAAACCCATATTGCTGAGTTACGGTTGCCATTTTATATCCTCACGTCTACTGAACTAGCCATCCAAGTTTTCGATCTTGGACGACCCCTCACTGGTGCCTCCCTCTCAGGAGAGATCACTCGCTGCCGTCTTAACAGGACCATGATTTTGTCGTGCCGAAGAGGTTCTCGGCGGCGGCGGCGATCGGATTGCCAGAGGAGTACGCGTTTCGTTGAAGCTGGCAAGCGTGGTGGGGGTCGGCATCTGCATGTACCGTGGGCTGTCATGAACACACGAGATAAGGTCGGCACGTCATGGCGTCGGCACCACCACCTTGGACAGTCGTCGCCGTCCCAGGCCATACCAACGGTTTGGTTCGCAATGGAACCGTATCTTTAGCCCCTTGTAAAGGGCAACATGAGGAACTGGGCGGTCGATGCGCCGGCGCTACCGATCGCACATATACCTTTATAAACGCAACAGAACAGGGGTTCCAGCGGGCGGGCACCGGCGGCGTGCTGGCGCTGCGCCCTGCGTCTTCCGTTGAGGGGGACGATGCAGTGCGGGGGATCCAAAACCAGCCATGTTGGCGGCTCGTTGCGCTTGACGAGGCTGACTGTTCGGAGGTGGTGCTGCCCATCGGGAAAGAGGACACCGGGACGGGCGGATCGCCCTATCCCGGTGCGAACCTTGGTGACGGACCAGGCGGTCAGGCCGCCTGGCGCCTCAGCGAGGCCGCGATGTCCGCACTCGCATCGGTAATCGGCTGGATGCCGAACCGTTCCACCAAAACCCCGATGAGCGCGGGGGTGAGGAAGGCCGGCAGGGTCGGGCCGAGACGGATGTTGCGCACCCCGAGCGCCATCAGCGTCAGCAGCACGGCGACGGCCTTCTGCTCGAACCAGGAGATCACCAGCGACAGCGGCAACTCGTTGACGCCGCAGTTGAAGGCGCCGGCCAGCGCGGCGGCGATGGCAATCGCCGAATAGCTGTCGTTGCACTGGCCGAGATCAAGCAGCCGCGGAATGCCGCCGATAGTGCCGAACGCATGCCGGTTGAAGCGGTACTTGCCGCAGCCGAGCGTCAGCACAACGCTGTCGTCCGGCACGGCTTCGGCGAACTCGGTGAAGTAATTGCGGCCGGAGGCGGCACCGTCGCAGCCGCCGACCAGGAAGAAATGGCGGATCGCCCCGGTCTTCACCGCCGCGACCACCTTGTCGGCCACGCCGAGCACGGCGTTGCGGGCAAAGCCGATCGTGACTGTCTCGGCCGGCGCATCCTCCGTGAACCCCGGCAGCGCGCGTGCGGCCGCCAGGACGGGGGCGAAATCATTTTCGGCCAGATGGTTCACGCCAGGCCAGCCCACCGGGCCGAGCGTATAGATACGCGCGCTGTACGACGAATGGGGGCGGATGATGCAGTTCGACGTCATCACGATCGGGCCGGGAAAATGCGCGAACTCCACCCGTTGATCCTGCCAGGCGCCACCATAGTTGCCGGCCAGGTGCGGATAGGCTTTGAGCGTCGGGTAGGCATTCGCCGGCAGCAGTTCGCCATGGGTGTAAACGTTGATCCCCTGGCCGGCGGTCGCTTCCAGCAGGGCGAGCAGGTCTTTCAGGTCGTGGCCGGAAGCCAGGATCGCCTTGCCGCGCACCGGCGTCATGCGCACCACCGTAGGCTCGGGAATGCCGAATGTGCCGGTGTTGGCGGCGTCGAGGGTTTCCATCACCGTCAGATTAAGCCGGCCGAGTTCCAGCGCCTGTTCGAGCAACGCTTCGCTGTCGGTCGGGCCGCCGGCGAGGAAAACCAGCGCCTGTTCCACCCCGGCATGGATGTCGTCGCGCTCGAAGCCGAGCACCTGGGCGTGATAGGCATAGGCGCAGACGCCCTTGAGCCCGAACAGAACTAGCGCGCGCAGGCCGATGATGTCGTCCCCGACCACCTCCCGGCCCGCCAGGACGCCAACACCTGCCGCCTGTGCCAGCATGCCGTTCAGGTCGGCGGCCGGTTCGAAGCCGGCCGGACCGGTCAGGACCTCGGGCGTTCCGCCGAGAAGTTGCGCCTGCGCCGCGACGGCATCGCGCAGACGGTCGCGGATTGCAGCGGCCTGCTGGATCAGGGGGATGAAGCGGGCGGCATCGAAGTTGACGTTGGTCAGCGTGCTGAACACGGCATGCAGAATGAAGTGGCTGGCCTCCTTGTCCACCACGCCGAGTTGCCGGGCGGCGCTGGCATGTTGCGCCACGCCCTCGACGGCATAGAGCAGCAGGTCCTGCAGATCGGCGGTGGCGGCGTCCTTGCCGCACATGCCTTTGACTGAGGCGCAGCCGTCGCCTTCACTGGATCGTTCGGTCTGTTCGCATTGGTGGCAGAACATGAGGCGCATTTCCTTGAGGGGTGGGACGTCTGGCGCAGAAGCTGAACAAGCGAACGCACCCGCCGAACAGCCGTGACGGTTACACTCGCTCTGATTTGGATTGATCGTTGTTGTTCTTATCAGACACCAGCCGCCGGTGGTCTTCGTGTCGGGGACGGTTGTCCGTTTCATCGGGAACTCTGGGCGGCAAGGCTTAATTGGCATCTTCGATACCAGTTCTCTTGCCATCGCATTGTGGTGCTGTCAATGCCAAATTGGGCCGGCAGACGGCCCCATCATCCGCATGCCGCTAACGCAACAACCGAGCCGTCCCCAGGCACATGCCCGGGGGCGGGGGTCCTACGGCTTATTCGTCACAGTGGGTCCCATATGCTTTGCCGTCCGGCAATGGGCCTTCCTTCACAAACCGAACCGGCGAGCGGGTCTCACAAGATCATTGTGCGTTTCCCAATTCCGCGCATTTGAGCGCCGAAACCCTTTTCCGCAGGTAGCCGACGAAGTCAGGCGAGAAATCATCGCACACAAAAGCGCCTGAACGCAGAAAGGAGCGATTCCGCCGAACGATGGCATCGATGGACCGCTGCCAGTCCGCCTGCTGCCCAACCAGCATCCAAAGAATCTGCGCGGTATTCATCGCCTCCGCGGCAAACCAGCCATATCTGGGATCGACCGGCTGATCATCGCCCCGGGTTGCCAGATCCGGGTGTTCCAAGGCGAGGTCGAGATCGTGTTGCAGGCTGTTGAGCGCCAGGAGTTGCACCTGGGCCTGCGCATTGCGGTTGTAGCTCCACAGCGTGAACAGCAGCGACGCGATCGCCGACAGCGCCAGGATCATACTCACCCCAAGCGCGATCAGTTGCAGGACGCTACGCGGCGGCGGCTCACTTTCCACACGTTGTTGATGATGGGGTTGAGCCGCGGCGCCGCGGTTCTCGGGACCCTCGGTGACGGGTTCCATTGCGTGTCCCGGTGATCAGGTCTTGGCGGCGTCGGGTTCGCCGGTCAGGAAGCCGGGGCGGCTGAAGGCCGGATCGGGATACGTATAGAATCCCCTTCCGGACTTCACACCCAACCACCCCTTGTCGATGTATTCTTTCTTGAACCAGTCGGCGTTTGCCTGGGCTTCGGGATCGCCGGATATCCGCGCATTGGTTTGCGCGATTTGCCATATCGTATCGAGCCCGTCGAAATCCCAGAGGCCGAAGGGTCCCATGCGCGTCCCCATGACAATCATTGCCGCGCGATCAATGTCCTCGGCCGATGCAACGCCATCTTTGAAAAGCCGAAACGCCACATTGCTCATCGCGTTAATCAGGACATTACCGACATAGCTGGGGTTCTCCTTCTTGAGAACGAGCGGAAGCTGGCCGAGTCGCTTCGCGAAGGCCTGCAGCAACTGCACGGTCTCCGGGTTGGTGCCGGGGTGCGGCATGATGTCCGCCAGCTTCGCATCCCACACATTGTAGAAATGCATGGCCGCGAACCGGTCCGGACGACCCGTGGCCGTTGCAAACATGGAGGGAAGCAACGTGGACGTGTTGGTCGCGAAGATCGTGCGTGGCGGGCAGATGGCGTTGAACTGGGCGAACACTTTTGCCTTCAGGTCGGGGTCCTCGGGAACCGACTCGCTCACCAAATCCGCGTCGGCCGCGTCTTCAGGGTTGTTGGAAAAGCGGACGCGGGCGAGGGAGGCGTTCGCTTCCTCCTGGGTCAGGCGCTTCTCATCGACCCGTTGGGCCGCGTCGGCTTTCATCTTCGCGGCGGCGTTCTTCAGTGCGTCGGGCGAGACGTCATAGACGGTCACGTCATAACCCTGCACGGCACACCGGAATGCAATCTGCCGACCCATGGTGCCCCCGCCGATTACGAGCACATGGCGGATATCGTCGATGTTCATGTCTTGCTCCTGAAGTTATTTGCCCGTATTGACGACATGCATGTCTAAACCAAGGGCATCCCCGTTCAGGGGAGCTGCCTCGCAGTGTCGTTTCTCAGGATCAGGCTGCCAAGGGTCATCGCGCAATCGCGGTAAGCCCTGATCGGAAGTTGGCTGAGCGCCCGAATGATATGGGCCTGTGTGGGATGTTGCTCCGGGGTAAGGGCCTGCCATCGTACCGTGCCGTTTCCCCGCCAGCCTGCGGTACAGGGCGCCTCCTGCGGAAAAACGGTTGCATGGCTCAAGGCGGCACCAGATCGTCCAATATTGGGAATGTAGCGCCAACCGAACCAGTTCACTTTGCCGTATTTCTGATTGAATAGGCTCAATTCTTCAGCATTCATTTTTGCCGTCTTCTGAAAGTCGATCTCGAGGAATGTTCGCCCCTCGTAGCTGGCATTGGTGAAGACCCGATCGCCAACCTGATGATAATCTTCGATGTTTGCGAAGGTCTTCGGCATGCCGGACTGCTCTCTACCCGATATGATAGGGGTTGCCTTGTTTTCCCATATGACAAGGGCATAATACCCGTCCATACGTTCCCGGCCATGAACGTACGCCACCGGCACCTGTATGGAAATCAGGCTGTAGCTGCCTCCATTCATCCAGTCGATGCCCCGACTGAATGCGCATTGGATTGATATGACCGGCTCCGTAAGCTGGAACGCTTCAGGGATATATTGTGCCAGTGCTTCACCATCCGTCTCATAAAAAATCGAAATGGATGTGACATCATGGTAGGGCGCTGGTCTCGGAGGCCCTTCCGTGCCACCGAAATGGGCCGGCATATTATAGGTTGAGTTTTCCGAGAATTTGAACATCGGCTTGAACCCCTCTGAAGTGGGAAAGCGACGTGTACTTTCGTTGCCACAGGCGGCAGCAGAAGGGCATTGATGTAGGTCAAACAATGGGCCATCGAATCCAAACGGGGGCCAAACGAATAATGGGCGATTATTGCTGGCTCGATGGAAGGAAGGCTAGAGCTCTGCCCTGGACCCCATTCCTCAAGCGGTGCGGGCTGCCGCGATCGCCCGCCGGCAGCGCTCCCGCGCCGCTTCGCGTAACCGTTGCAATCCGCAGCCGGCGCGCATCGCCGCCAGCGCCGCATCGTCGTCCGTGGCATCGCGCAGGCATTCGCGCGCGAGCGCGATCAATTCTTCCAGAGGTATTTCCGCCGGATCGCGCGACTGCCCGGATGGCGGTCGGCGAAAACGGTCCCACGCGGCCGGGGCCGCGCCGGCCGGCCAGACGAAAATCCCGACATCCTCGCGGCTTTGGGCACAGTCGGGCGGGATGGCGGCGATGATGCGCGCCTGGATGTCCCGCCCGGCCCGCCGAAACCCGTGTGCCCGCGCGATGATCTGAATCAGCTGGCTCTGCAGCAGCGGCCCCTGCGCCAAAACCGTCGCCTGGATCATCGCGGTCAGGCGCGGGCCGTAGCTGTCCTCGGTGAACCGTTCCAGCTCCGCCGCCGCCGGGGCCACGCCCGCCCGCAGGGCCCGCGCCTCGGCCAGCGCGGCCTCCAGCGCGTCATGCAACCGGTCCGCCTCGCGCCCCGCCCGGGTCCACCAGTCGAGCGACCACACCCGCAGGATGCGCCAGCCCAGACCCTCCAGCACGATTTGGCGCAGCCGGTCGCGGTCGCGGGCGGAGGCGCTGCGGTGATAGGTAGCGCCGTCGCATTCCACGCCGGCCAGGAAGCTGTCGGGCGCGTCCGGGTCCACCACGCCGAGATCGATCCGAAAGCCGGAGACGCCGATCTGCGGATGCACCACCCAGCCGCGCGCGCGCAGCCGGTCCGCCACCGAAGCCTCGAACAGGCTCTCGGGCGCGCCGGGCGGTGCCGTTGCAGCGGTAGCGAGAACACGCGCGCCCTGCCCGGCAAAGGCGAGAAATCGTTTCAGGTGGGCTACGCCGAGCGCCGAGGTGCGCGCCAGATCGATCTGGTCCGGCAGCAGGCTGCCGAACACCACCAGCGACTGCCGCGCGCGCGTGATCGCCACGTTCAGCCGCCGCTCGCCGCCGGACTGGTTCAGCGGGCCGAAATTCAGCGCCACCCGTCCCGTCGCGTCCGGCCCATAGGTGAGCGAGAACAGCATGGTGTCGCGTTCCTCGCCCTGCACGCCTTCAAGGTTCTTCACCAGCACCGGCTCGGGCGCGTCCTCGGCGAAGCACGGCTCCAGCGACGGGTCGTCGCGGCGGGCGGCGTCCAGCATGTCCTCGATCAGCCGTTGCTGCTCGGCGTTGAAGGTGACGATACCGACCGAGCGCGCCGGCCCGCCGGTGAGGCCCTGGCGCAGCACCGCCAGCGTCTCGGCGACCACCGCGCGCGCTTCCACCTCGTTGGTGCGTGCCCCGGCGCGGGCATAGACGCCATCCGGCACATGGCGGAACGACACCGCGGTGTCGCGCGTCACCGGCGAGGGGAAGGTCACCAGCCGGCCGCCGTAATAGGCCTGGTTGGAGAAGGCGATCAGGCTCTCGTGGCGGCTGCGGTAATGCCAGGTCAGTTCGACCGCCGGGATGCCGGCGCCGAGGCATTCATCGAGGATGGATTCCAGGTCCTCGATCTCGACCGTCTCGCCGCCGCCGGCTTCCTCGGGCAACTGGCGTTCGAAGAAGCGCGTCGGCGGCAATTGTTTCGGATCGCCGACCACCACCACCTGCCGGCCGCGGCCGATCACCCCAATCGCGTCCCAGGTGGGAATCTGCGAGGCCTCGTCGAAGATGACGAGGTCGAACGGCTCGGCCTCGGCGGGCAGGTACTGGGCGACCGAAAGCGGGCTCATCATCAGGCACGGCGTCAGCCGCCGCAGCGCCCGTGGCATGCGCGCGGCGAGCTGGCGCACCGGCAGATGCCGCTGGCGCTTGGCCAGTTCGCGCGCCAGCACGGCGTATTCCGGATCGCGCCCGCGCTGGGCCGCATCCGGAATGCCGCCGGCCAGCCGCGCCCGCGCCAGAAGCGACGCCAGCCCCAGCAGCCGCGTATCAAGCGCGCGGAACCGCTCGATGCGGGTCTGGTGCTGGGCGGCGACGAAGCGGCGCAGCCGGGGGGCGTTGGCAACCGCGCGGCCGATCCACCAGCGCGCGTAATTCGCCTCGAACACCAGGGCGGCGTCGCCGGGAGCGACGCTGCCGGTTTCCAGCGCCCGCAACATCGGGGTGAGCCCGGCCGCCTCCATGCGCCGGGCAACGCCGCGCCAGGTACACCAGTCGCGCAGCATCGCCGCACTTCCGTCCCAGCCCCGCAAATGCGCGGCCAGGGCGGGCGCCCAGTCGGATCTTGCCGGGTCGAGAATGGCGGACGGGTCCGACCCGCAGAGCGGTGCCAGCACCCGCAGCGCCGCCCGCAGCTCCGCCCGAGCGGCCCGCAACCGGCCGAGCGCCGCGCCCACCGGCCCGGCCGGCGCCAGCAGATCGGCCGCCTCGCCGAGCATCCGGCGCAGATGCGCGCGCAACGCCATCAGGGAAGCCGGATCGGGCGCGCAGGCAGCGGCGGCAGTGCGCAAGCGACGTGCCCAGGCATGCTGGGCCTCGAGGCGGGCGAAATCGGTGGCCAACCCGGCCCAGCGTGGTCCGAACAGGGCGGCGAGGCGGGCGCCCGACGCCGACACCGCGGCCTCGATCTGCTGCAGCTCAACCAGCCGCCCCAGTTCGGCGACGCAGTCACGCGGAATCTTCCCGATCGCCGCGGCGGCGAGGCGCTGGCGCAGCGTCCGGCGCGCAAGCAGGCGGCGGATCGCCCAATAGGTTTCTGTCCGCCGCCACGCCGCTTCAAGCGCCGCGAGCGGCAGCGCCATCACGTCCGGCTGCCAAGTGGCTTGCAGCGCACCGCGCAGGTCGCGGTGGCGCATCGCCTGTGCCGCCGCGGTCCGGACCGCCTCCAGCGTGGCATCGGCCTCCGCGGCGAGCGCCCAGGCGGCCTCGGCGGCGGCCGGCTCCAGCAGGATGCCGGCCAGGGTGTCGAGCGCCGCGATCGCCGGACGCGACGGCGGCGGCACCGCCAGCCCGAGCGCCCGCGCCGCCGCGGCGGCGGCGGCGGGCAGCGCCGAGAGACGGTCAGCGGCAGCCCCGGCGGCCGCCAGCAGACTGGCCTGCCAGGACGACGTCCACTCGGTCGCCGCGATGCCCGCCAGCGCCGGCGAGCACACAACATCACCAAGCTGCACCCGTGTGGCGGCGGCCTCCTCGACCTGTTCGGCCAGGCGCTGGAGGTCGCCGGCATCGTGGGTGTCGCCGTCCGGCCAGGCGAAGGCGATCTCCGGCACGGCGCCGGCCTCGGCACGCAGCACGCAGCCAATGGCGCGGAACGGTGTCCAGCCGTTGCGGCCCCGGCGATGCAGGTCCTGCACGTAGCCGTTCAGCTCGGTGCGCAGCGCGGCGGCGGCCTCGTTGGCGCTGTGCCACACCTGCGGATCGAACGCCTCCCCCGCAAGCTGGGCGCGGTTCAGCTGCTCCAGCACGGCCACCTTGCTGGTCCGGGCGGAAAACAGGTCGAGGCAGAAATCGCCCAGCCCGACCTGCTGCAGGCGGCGCTGCACCACCTCCAGCGCCGCCCGTTTCTCGGCCACGAACAGCACGCTGCGGCCCTGCGCGAGGGTGTTGACGATGATGTTGGCGATGGTCTGGCTTTTGCCGGTGCCGGGCGGGCCGATCAGCACGAAGCTGTTGCCAGCCGCCGCCGTGGCGACTGCGTGGAGCTGGGAGGAATCGGCTTCCAGGGGGCAGACCAGGTCGGCCATGGCAGCATCGATGTCCGGCGACGGCGGCGCGGTTTGCGGGGCAGCGCCGGCGGGGCCGTCCATCAGCCGGCTTGCCACCTCGCTCTGGCGCAGCGCATCGGCGCGGTCGCCGAGGTCCTTCCACATCAGGAATTTCGTGAACGACAGGTTGGTCAGGGCGACATCGTCGGTGACCTCCCAGCCCGGCAGGTCGCGCAGCTTCGCGCGCAGAGTGTCGAGCACGCCCTGCACGTCCAGGCCAGACTCATCCTCGGGCGGCCGTTCCGCTTCCAGCGCCGGGAAGCGGAGGGCGAAATCCTGCCTGAGCAGCTCCAGCAGGGTGGTGTTGATGCGGGTCTCGTCGTCATGCACCCGCAACGAGAAGCCGGAGCGCAAACTCGGCCGCTCCAGCACCACCGGCACCAGGATGACTGAGGCGCGATAGACTGGGGCGCGATAGGGGGTGTCCTTGCCCTTCGGACGCCAGAGCAGCGCGCCGATGGTCAGGAACAGCGTGTTGGCGCCGCCTTCCTGCTGGGCGGCGCGGGCGGTGCGGTAGATTTCGGTCAGCACCGCGGTCAGCGACGCTTCGTCCTGCCCGGCGACCAGCTCCCGCCGCGCCAGGGCGTCCTGCGCGAAGGCACGGTCGGCCGGTTCCTGCAAGCGGGCGCGATGCAGGCCGGCGCTGCGCGGATCGGCGCCGGTCATCAGCGCCGGCCAGGGCCGGAAGCGCAGCGGCGCGGAGCGGGCCGAGCCGCGCATCTGCGCCAGCATGTCCTCCAGCCGGGCGGGCTCGGGGCAGTCGATGGCGAGCGCCTGCTTGCCGCCGGTGCGCAGGTTCAGCAACCGGTTGCGCCCGGACAGGTCGAGCAGCCGCTTGCGCCAGATTTCCAGCCGATCGGCGGGCGTGGCCGGCACTTCCTCCGGCGCCAGGAACGTTTCCTCGTTCAGCCTCGGTGGCGCCTCCCGCGGCAGCGCCGGCAGGGCGGCGGGCACCGGTGGCGGCGCGACGGCGGCGGCCGACAGCGGACGGATACGGCGCTGGCGGGCGCGGCTGATGTCGATGACGACCTCAAAGGCGTTGTCTTTCTCCGGCGCGATGTTCTCGCGGCCGGCCTCGCAGGCGCGGGTGAACCCGGTGCGGCCGGTTCCGCAGACCAGCGTGGTTTCGAACAGCAGCAGATCGTGCAGGGCCAGCCGCGTGCGCAGGCCGGGCGCATCGTCGGCGACCGAGCCGCCGAAATCGTGCCGCGCCAGCCACAGCCCGGCGAAGGCGTGCGCCTGCGTCACCACGATCACCGGATGCAGCCCCATCGCCTCGATGCAGGCGGCGAACAGCACCGACAGATCGAGACAGGTCGCCAGACGGTCGGCCACCACCTGGCGCGGCGGGCGGATGCGCTGGCCGGTCTGCTCGAACGAAGGCGGCGGGTTTACGTAGCGGATGTCGAGCCCGCACACCGCCCGCCAGAGCGCCTCCATTTGTTCCCAGATGCGGGCCTTGGTGGTGGCCTGGGCCCCCTCCAGCCCATCCCGACGGCGGTCCGCCCGCAGGTGGTCCGAGGCCAGCCGCAGCAGCGGGGCCACCGCCGGATCGTTGGGCTCGACGAAGGCGGCCAGCAGGTCGGGGATGCCGCCGGTGCCGCCCCATTCATTGGCCGCCAGCACCCGGATGCCGGTGCGCAAAACGGCCAGCACCGCGCCGTCCGGCGCATCGCGGCGGGCGGTGAGCACCGCCTCGGCGCGAATCGCCTCGGTCAGCCCGGCGAGCATGGCGCCGTCGAGCTCGATATCGGGATCGGCAACGGCGCGCGCCTGTCCTGCGCCCACACCCTGCAGCCGCCACGCCTGCGGGCGGATGACCGGCGGCGTGCAGGCGAGGTCGATCACCACATCGCCCGGCGCCTGCGTGGGCGCGGCGGTGAAGACCAGATCGGTGAGCACCGGCACATGGTTGTGCCACAGCGCCGCGTTCACCGCCGGCTGCACGGTGGCCGTCAGGCGGGCGGGTGGTTCGGGCGCTGAGCGATAGTCCATCTTCCGTCCGTCGATTCAGGCGCCGAACATCGGTCAGGCGATACTGGTGCGCAAGAATGGGCCACTCACGCCGCCCGTGCCAGCGTCCGCCCGCGCACGAGATCGGCGGCTTTCTCGCCGATCATGATGCAGGCCGCATTGGTGTTGCCGGACACCAGCGTCGGCATGATCGACCCGTCCGCCACCAGCAGGCCGGTGAGTCCGTGCACCTCCAGCCGGTCGTTCACCACCGCCAGGGCATCCCGCCCCATCTTGCAGGTGCCGACCGGATGAAACAGCGTGGCACCGAACGCTTTCGCGTAATCCAGCAACTCAGCATCATTTTGCACCTGCTCGCCGGGCATATGCTCGCTGGCGATGAACTGCCGCAGCGCGGGCTGCGCGGCGATGCGCCGGCCCAGGCGCAGGCCCGCCAGCAGCGTCTGCCGGTCCAGTTCGGTCGCCAGATAGTTCGGATGGATGGCCGGAGCCGCCAGCGGATCGGGCGTTTTCAGGGTGATTTCCCCCCGGCTTTCCGGCCGCAACTGGCAGACGTGCTGGGTGAAGCCGGAATGCTTGTGCAGACCCTCGGCCGGGCGGTCGGCGGAGAAACCGATATAGTGGAACTGCACGTCCGGCGTCGGCAGGTCCGGGCGCGTCTTCGCGAAGATCGCCACCTCGCCGGCGCTGACCGTCAGCGGCCCGGTGCGGAACACCGCATACTGCGCCGCCATGCGCGCCATCTTCCAGCGGCTCATCATGATGTCGTTCACGGTGATGGGGAAGCGGCAGCGATAGGTGAAGCGGGTCTGGAAATGATCCTGCAGGTTGCGCCCGACGCCGGGCAGGTCGTGCAGCACCGGAATGCCCATCGCCTGCAGGGAAGCCGCCGGCCCCACGCCGGACAGCAGCAGCAGTTGCGGCGAGTTGATCGCGCCCCCGCACAGAATCACCTCGCGGCGCGCCCGCACGGTTACCTGTTGCCCGGCCCGGTTGACCACCACGCCCACCGCGCGGCGCCCCTCGAACAGCACGCGTTCGGCGTGCGCGTGGGTCAGTACGCGCAGGTTCGGCCGCCGCATCGCTGGTGTCAGAAACGCCACCGCCGCCGAGCAGCGCCGGCCGTTGCGCGACGTGGTCTGGAAATACGCCGTTCCCTCCTGCATCTGTCCGTTATAGTCGGGATTGAGTGGCAGGCCGGTGGCGGTGGCCGCCTGCAGATAGGCCGCGCTGAGCGGATTCGGGTGGCTGATGTCGGACACCGTCAGCGGTCCGTCGCGCCCGCGCAGGGCGTCGTCGCCCGGCCCCACGCGCCCCTCGCTGCGCCGGAAATACGGCAGCACATCCTCATAGGCCCAACCGACATTGCCGAGCTGGCGCCAGTGATCGAAATCTTCCGGCTGGCCGCGCACATACAGCAGCCCGTTGATGGATGACGAGCCGCCCAGCACTTTTCCGCGCGGCCAGAAGAAGCGACGGTTGTGCATGCCCGGGTCGGGCTCGGTTTCGTACATCCAGTTGACCCGCCTGTCGGCGATGGTGCGGCCGTAGCCCAGCGGCACGTGAATCCACAGATGCCGGTCCGACCCGCCGGCCTCCAGAACGACCACCTGCCGGGCCGGGTCCTCGCTCAGCCGCGCCGCCACCACGCAGCCGGCCGAGCCGGCGCCGACAACGATGCTGTCCGCCTCGATCGTTTGCACGTTTCTTCTCCGCTCCGCCGGGTTGCTACTGACCTGTTTTGACAGGGTCTGAGCATTCACTCACGAGCTTCTCACAGGCCGCGGTAATGGCCGCTTTCTCGCTCGGCGGCGGCACATACCCAACCACCTCTGGCCACCGCCGCTCCTGGAGCACCATCTCTCCAGGATTCGAAACCGCACCTCCGCACCGGTTCGCCGGCCGCCGCCTGTGGTCGCCAAATCGGACTCGCTGTGCTAGGCTTAATGATCCGTGTCCGGTCCAAGATGGTTTGTGCAGAAAGGTGTCAACGTCAACACGATATCGTGAACTCCGATTCGCAGGGCTGTGCCCGGCAGGGCCTTGAAGTTAAAATTTGCGTTGTTTCGACCTTATGGCCCCACTACCAACCGAGCCCATTTTGAAAGATCTTCGATGATTCGGAACGAACCAGTCAACGTTCCCCCACCGGATGCCGTGACATCACGTCCCGGCTTGGTGGAATTTGCTGGCTGGGTGGTATGGGCTGCCTGCACGGCGGCTTGCATCGTCAAAGCGGTCAAGGACATTAACAAAGCGCGATCCCTGGGCGAAGATTCGTGGTACCCGATGATCCACGCGCTGGATTTCATGCGTGGACCGAATCCAGACCAGGTTTATCAAACCCTGTTCTTTTCACAGCACGTCAAATTTCAGTATCCGCCGAGCGGTGTGTTGTTTCTTGATCTGCTGCAAGGCCTCGGCGTCCGTAGTTCGGCGGATTGCAACGCGCTCAATGCCGGCTTGATGATTGTGGCCGGTCTCGCTCTCGCCGCCATCGCCGTTCGCACGCTTGGCCCACTTCGTTTCCTTGGCATTCGAATCCCGGTCGGTCCGCTGGCGTTCCTGGTTACATTGCGGTTCTATCCCAACGAAGATGCTTTTTATCTTGGCCAAGTCCAGGTTTGGCTCAACCTGCTGTTTGTACTATCCTGCCTCGCGTTGCTGTTTGAACGTCGATTCATTGCCGGCTGCCTTATCGGCGCGGCCGCGCTGGTCAAGCCGCAATTCCTGCCGCTTGGCTTGCTGGCCCTTCTCCACCGGGACTGGCGCTTCCTTGGGGGATTGACAGTCCTTGTAACATCGGGGTTCTTGGCGTCGGTGTCCCGGTATGGCTTGAACGCTTTCTTCAATTATTTACCAGTGCTGAAGTTCCTATCGCTTCATGGCGAATTCGAACAATCGAACCAGTCCATCAATGGCATCGTGGGCCGCCTCGTATACGACGGCCCGCCTCTGGACATCGACCCACAGGGACCGATCGTCCAATCGATGTTTCCTCCTTACATACCAGTTGTTTATTACACAACGTTGCTGACCAGCATCGCAATGATTGCCATCCCATTTCTTGTTCAGGCCTGGCGTGATACGCGCGTGGCACGGGCGCATGAAACTCCACTGTCGAGGATGCTGTCGATTTGTTTTGCGTCGACACTGTTCACCATGGCCTCGCCTATATCCTGGCTACACCATTATGGCATCCTGCTTCCCGGATATGTCGTCGTACTGAAACTGATCCTCGACCGCGAGGAGGGCGCCGGCCGTTGGGGTGCGCTGATAGCGCTCGGCGCTTCATTTCTTATGACGGCTGTTCCTCTGAGTCACCTGGTCGACCCGACGTCACCCGGAGCAGGCTTGATTCGGGCCCATGTATTCATCGGCGCATGGATTCTTCTCGGGTTGATGCTCGGCAACCTGATCGAAAGACCGGCGCCATCGCCGAGCCTGTCAGCCGCGGCGCTGTTGCGAGAAACTCCAGAGCCGGAGACATCCCGTCAGTAAGTGTTCGTTGGGAATGGGCACCAGCGACTGCCTGCGCCACAAAAAATGGTTTGGATAATGCGTTGCTATCGCCGATATTTTTGGATGATGTGAGTTCCGCAATGGCACTAAACCACATCGGCAGGGCTGATCGATGACAATGCACGGCTCCGACCGGGCTGCCGTTGGCACGACCCGGCACAGCTTTCCCCGCGAAGCCGGGCCGTTGACCGGCCCGAAGCCGATGAATGTCCTTGCGATGACATGCGGCTTCGCTGTCCTGATCGGTTTTGCCGCGCTGTTCATCGTGAGCCCAAAGACATATCATAGCGTCATCGACCTCTGGTCCTTCGTTCCGTTCGACTATCCTTTCATTGATGCCGAATACACGTCCACGCAGATAGAATGCTGGCGCAAAGGCGTTGATGTTTATGTGGCAAACCCCTGTGATGCCTTGGAGCGCGTACAGAATTTGCCGCCTATCTGGCTGCATCTTCCCTTCTGGCCATCGGACAAAAATTGGACAAACATTCTCGGACTGACGATCGACAGCGTCTTTTTGTTGTCTCTTATGGCGCTCCCACCACCGCGCTGCGCACGTGACGCGATTCCAGTCTTAATGTTCCTCATTTCGTCAAGCTTCATCTTCGCACTCGAACGGGCGAACCAGGACCTTATCATTTTTGTCCTCATTATCATTGCGATCCTTCTGCTGGAACGATCGATCGCTGCCCGGTTGCTGGGATACGCTGCGATCGTCGTCGCAACTCTCCTGAAAATATACCCTGTTGTGCTGTTGATCCTGCTGCTTCGCGAACACTTCCGGACATTCCTCGTGGTGATGGTGGGTGCTGTTGGGATCATATTTGGGTATGGCTTGAGCCATCGTCACGAATTACTTGCAGCAATGGCGAACCTCCCGATTCCTGCGACATTTGCTTTTGGGTTCGGAGCAAGCCGATTGCCCGACGCAATGGGCACGCTCATGGCGCACCTTACGCGCGCGCCTGATGTCGGCTCCGGAGTTGCAACCGGTTTGGAGAGCAGCCCTGTTTGGTACATCGCGACCTATCTGGTGATGCTCGGTGCCACATGCTTCATCGCGATTCGAATTGCGGCATCGGAGAGTTTCGGGTTCGCGTTGATCGGACTGACGATGCGCGAGTCATTGTGTCTGCTGAGCGGAGCCGCGGTGATCTGCGGCTGCTTCTTCGCGGGGACCAGCCAATTTTACCGCGGGGTCTTTCTCCTGTTGGCGTTGCCAGGGCTCTTTGCCATGGCGCGGACGTCCCCGTCCCTTCGGGTTGCATGGGTAACCCGCTTGACCGGGTGCATTTCGCTTTTGCTGATGTTCGAAATGCCAGTCCAACGATTGGTTCGCGATGTGTTTGGAAGGTTTCAAAATGGAGTAAGTTTTCTCGGTTGGATGAGCTTTGAGCTGCTATGGTGGTGGGTGGTAGCAGCGCTCCTTGCAATTTTACTGCGTTACGCATTTACATCCCAGACGTTTTACGATGTCACAAACCGGCTGCTCGGCGCCGGCAGCGCTCGGGCGATAATCGCGGATGGAGAGAGGTAGAGCCATTGGTTCGTGACGTTGCATTATCTTTGGTCCTCGCTGACCGGCTGCTTTGTCCAGCGCCGGCGGATGCGCCCGAACCCTATCCCACCAGGACCATCCTGGAGTACTTTCGCGGCAATTCCCTTCGCAAGTTGGTCTACGAATGCGATTGCGGCGGCGTCGCTGTTGCTTGCCGCAAAACCTTGAAATTTCTCCTCGACACAAGAAACTGCATCCGATCCATCTCAATGCATGGTTGGGCACATGTCAATTTTTAGGAATGATGGTATTGAGGCTGGAATTCCGGCCGCAGATACGCAAATATCAACCGGAATTGCCGAAAACCAGGATCTGCCTCTATGCGTGGACATGGATGGCACGCTCCTGCGTATCGACACATTGCATGAGGCTGTTTTCTTCGCAGTACTCACTGATTGGCGGGTAGCGTTTCACCTGCCGATCTGGATAGCCGATGGGAAAGCGCGGGTGAAGCAGGAGTTGGCGCGGCGCTGGACCTTCGATGTGGTGACGCTGCCCTATAACCCGACATTGCTGGAGTATCTGCGCACGCAACGCGCCGCTGGGCGGCGCCTGGTATTATGCACCGCCGCGCATCGCGACATTGCCGATCGGGTGGCGCAGCACCTCGGTCTGTTCGATGAGGTGATCGCGACCGAGGGTACGGTCAACCTGCGCGGCGCCGCCAAGGCTGAACTCCTGTGTCGTCGCTTTGGCCGGAACGGCTTCGTATATGCCGGCAACGACGCAACCGACCACGCGGTTTGGGACTGCGCCGCTGCTGCGGTCGTGGTCAACGCGTCCGCGGCAGTCTGTCGTACGGCGCAGGCGCGCCATCCTGTCACCACCGTCCTCAACGAACGCTCTGGTATGGTGCGCGCCACACTGCGTGCGATGCGACCGTATCAATGGGTTAAGAACGCTCTGTGCCTGATCCCGCCGATCGCCGCCGCCGACTTTACCAATGCGGGCGCCTGGGCAGGTGCACTGATTATTGCCTTGGCTTTCTGCCTGGCTGCCTCCGGCATTTACCTGCTCAACGACATCTCTGACCTCGCTGCCGACCGTGCCCATCCGCGCAAGTTGCGGCGTCCGTTCGCCAGCGGCGACCTTCCAATTACGGTCGGAGTGATTCTGTCTCCAGTGCTATTGCTGGCCGCCCTCGCGCTGGCCTGGGCCGATGGCGCGCTCATAGTGCTTGTTTTATATCTCGCCCTCTCGCTTTCCTACAGTATGTGGCTGAAGGAACTTCCGCTGATCGACGTTTTTGTGCTGGCCGGCTTGTACACCATCCGCCTGTTCGGCGGCGGTGATGCGAGCGGTCATCTTGTGTCGCAGTGGCTGCTCGGATTCTCGTCGTTCCTGTTTCTCAGCCTCGCTCTGATCAAGCGGGTCTCAGAACTGCAGCGCCTCGCAGCGTCGGGCGAAAATCGGCGGGCGATGCGACGCGGCTACGTGGTCGAGGATCTGGCTATGCTACAGATGTTCGGCTGCGCGGCAACATTCGCCTCGGCGATCGTGCTGTCGCTTTATGTGCAGAGCGACACCGCCCTGCAAGCCTACAGACATCCCAACGTACTTTGGAGCACTATGCCGCTGTTGTTATTCTGGCAATGCTGGCTATGGCTGGCAACAGGGCGCGGCCAGATGCACGATGATCCGATCGTATATGCAGCAAGGGACAGGGTTTCGTGGATTATCTTCGCGTGCCTGGTCGGCGTGTTCGGCGGGGCCTGGCTGCCATTCGCGCTATGAACCCGCGGCAGGGGCGGCAAATTCTTCTGGCGTGAAGCTCAGGTCCATGCCTTCCTCCTGCGTCCGGCGGCGCCTGCGGAGTGGTTCAATCGCAGTGTTGCGATCGGGCAGATGTACCGTCAACACGCCTCCGTTCTCCGGGAATCCCGCCCCATGTCGCTCCCCGCCGTGCTGCAGGGTCTGGCGCTGCCGGTGTTCGGCGCGCCGATGTTCATCGTGTCAACGCCGGAGCTGGTGATTGCCCAGTGCAAGGCCGGCATCGTCGGCAGTTTTCCGGCGCTGAATGCCCGTCCCGCGGAGCAGCTGGACGAATGGCTGCGCCGCATCGCCGGCGAACTCGGCGAGCACAGCGCGAAACATCCCAACCGCCCGGCCGCGCCCTTCGCGGTCAATCAGATCGTGCACCGTTCCAACGCGCGGCTGCAGCACGACATGGAAACCTGCGTGCGTCACCAGGTGCCGATCATGATCACCTCGCTCGGTGCCCGCGAAGACGTCTACCAGGCGGCGCATTCCTATGGCGGTGTGGTGCTGCACGACGTCATCACCGATGCATTCGCCCGCAAGGCGATCGAGAAGGGCGCGGACGGGCTGATCGCGGTGGCGGCCGGCGCCGGCGGCCATGCCGGCACAATTTCACCCTTCGCCCTCGTGCAGGAAATCCGCGCCTGGTTCGGCGGCCCGCTGGCGCTGTCCGGCGCCATCGCCACCGGCGGCGCGGTGCTGGCGGCGCAGGCCATGGGGGCCGATTTCGCCTATATCGGCTCGGCCTTCATCGCCACCGAGGAAGCCAATGCCGCCGCCGACTATAAGCAGGCGATCGTCGACTCCGCTGCCTCCGACATCGTCTACACCAACCTGATCACCGGGGTGCACGGCAACTACCTCAAGCCCAGCCTTCGCCACGCCGGGCTCGATCCGGACAATCTGCCGGGTTCCGACCCCTCGAAGATGGATTTCTCCGGCAGTGCGGCAAAAGCGTGGAAAGACATCTGGGGCTCGGGCCAGGGCATCGGCGCGGTGCGCGCGGTGGTGCCGGCAGCCGAACTGGTGGCGCGGCTGGCGCGGGAATACCGCGCCGCCCGCGCCCGCCTCGCCCTTTGATCAGGTCTCCCCGTCCGGCTTGAACCCCATCGCCACGCCGTTCATGCAGTAGCGCAGCCCGGTCGGCTTGGGGCCGTCGTCGAACACGTGGCCGAGGTGGCCCTGGCAGTTCTTGCAATGCACTTCGGTGCGGGTGGTGAACCAGGACTTGTCGGTGCTGGTTTCCACCGCGCCCTCAAGCGGCGCCCAGAAGCTGGGCCAGCCGGTGCCGCTCTCGTATTTCGTGTCGTGAGAAAACAGCTTCTGGCCGCAGCCGGCGCACACGAACGTGCCGGGGCGCTTCTCGGCGTTCAGGGGGCTGGTGTCGGCACGCTCGGTGCCGTGCTTGCGCAGCACGCGGAACTGCTCGGGGGTCAGACGCTGTTGCCAGTCGGCTTCGGTGCTGGTGTCGGTATCCATGGGGGTCCCTCCGTCAGCCTGTGATGTGGGGCGGAAGTGAAGGAAGGCCAGGGCTCTGCCCTGGACCCGCCAAGGGCCGCGAGGCCCCTGGACCCCATCACTTAAACTAATGGGTTCCAAGGGCCTCTCGGCCCTTGGCGGGGTCCAGGGGCAGAGCCCCTGGCCTTCTTTCTTCCCTGCGCTACTTTTCACCCATGCTGGAAACCCTAGTCGCCCTCCTGGCCGCCGCCGCCATCGCAGTCCCCCTCTCCCGCCGCGCCGGTTTCGGCAGCGTGCTCGGCTACCTGCTCGCCGGCGTTGCCATCGGCCCGTCCGGGCTGCGCCTGGTGACCGACCTCGGCGACATCGCCCATGTGTCGGAACTCGGCGTGGTCATGCTGCTGTTTCTGATCGGGCTGGAGCTGCGACCGCAGCGCCTGTGGGTCATGCGGCGCGCGGTGTTCGGCCTCGGCACCGCCCAGGTGGCCGTGTGCGCCGCCGTGCTGGCGGCGCTCGCGCACGCGGCCGGCATGGCGTGGGCGGGCGCGGCCGTGCTTGGCACCGGCTTCGCCATGTCCTCCACCGCCATCGTGCTGCCGATGCTGGCCGAGCGCGACCTGCTCGGCACCCCGGCCGGCCGGGACGCCTTCGCCGTGCTGCTGTTCCAGGATCTCGCCTTTATCCCGCTGGTCGCCCTGGTGCCGCTGCTCGGCGGCGCCGATGTGCCGGACCACGTGCCCTGGCTCGACGTGGCGCGCGGCGGCGGGGCCATCGCCGCCATCCTGATCGGCGGACGGTTTCTCATCCGCCCGGCGTTCCGCGCCATCGGCGGCGCGCGCACGCCGGAGATGTTCACCACCCTGGCCCTGCTGACGGTGGTCGGCGCCGCCGCGCTGGCCAATGCGGCGGGACTGTCCATGTCGCTCGGCGCCTTCCTGGCCGGCGTGCTGCTGTCCGGCAGCGAGTATCGCCACGAGCTGCAGGCCGATATCGAGCCGTTCGAGGGTCTGCTGCTCGGCTTTTTCTTCATTTCGGTCGGCATGTCGGCGCGGCTCGATCTGCTGGTGCACGATCCGCTCGGGATTCTGGAGTCCGTTGGCGCCCTGCTGGCCGCCAAGATCGCGGTGGTCTTCGCGCTCGGCCGGCTCGGGCGGTGCGATGCCCTCAATGCGCTGCGCCTGGCGGTCGCCCTGCCGCAGGCCAGCGAGTTTTCCTTCGTGATGTTCGCCGCCGCCGTCGGCGTCGGCGCGCTTTCCGCCGCTTCCGCCGAGGCCGCCACGCTGGTGGTGGCGCTGTCCATGGTCGCCACCCCGCTGCTGTTCGCCGCCAGCGAGGCGGTGCTGGTGCCGCGCCTGCGCCGGGCCGAGGCGCCGCAATACGACCCGATCGCCGACGACCACGCCCCGGTGATCATCGCCGGTTTCGGCCGTGTCGGGCAGATCGTCGGCCGGGTGCTGCGCATGCAGGGCATCCGCTTCACCGCGCTGGAGCAGGACCCGGGGCAGGTGGAGGTGGTGCGGCGCTTCGGCAGCAAGGTGTATTTCGGCGACCCCGCCCGCGCCGACCTGCTGCGCGCCGCCGGCGCCGAGCACGCGCGCGTGCTGGTGGTGGCGATCGACGGCATGGAGGAGGCGCTGAAAGTGGTGGAGGTGGCGCGCCGCACCTTTCCCGATCTCGCGATTGTGTCGCGCGCCCGCAACCGCCGCCATGTGCATTTGCTGATGGACCGCGGCCTCGACGGCATCGTGCGCGACACGTTCCATTCCAGCCTGCGCCTGTCGGAGCTGGTGCTGGAGGCGCTGCACGTCCCGCCCGAACGCGCCGCCCGCGCGGTGGAACTGTTCCGGACGCACGACGAGCGGCTGCTGGCCGAAACGCATGCGATCTATCGGGATGAAAAAGCGATGATCCAGACGACGCAGCAGGCGGCGGCGGAACTTACCAGCCTGTTCGAGGCGGATCAGCCGGGGTCTGCTGCGGACTGACCGCGCGACGGCGGGAGGGCAGGTTGCTAACTCACGGCATTCAGCAGGTTCTTCTGCATCTTGTCGCTGGTCTTGATCAGTGTGGCGTCAGCCCGGTACGAAAGCTGCGCCGTCTGCAACGCGATCAATTCTTGGCCAAGATCGACATTTGGCGTGGCGACAAGGCCGTTCGTATTGGCGTCCGGCGAGGTGGAACCGGCGGTGGCCACATAGGATGGCGCGCGCGGCTGCAGCGTCGAGCTGACGCCAGACCCCGCCGCGCCGCCGGAAGCGGAAAGCGAAACCACATCCTGCGGCTGAAAGCCGCCATATGTTCCGCCAGCCGCCGGCAGCGGTGACGTTGAAGAAGCATTGGCAATGTTGCTCGCCGCGTTGGCGGCGCGCAGCGAAGCATCGTTCAAACCGGACATTGCGATGCTGATAATGCCAGACATCTCGGAGTCCCCTGCATGATCGGGCGTATTCCACCGATGAGAGCATTAAACGTTTAAGGATTTTTTAACATTCATTGCACAATCTCAATTTCCGACCCGAAAAACCTCGGTTGGACAGCGCTCACCCGGCAGCGCCGCCGGGATAGGCGCCGCCCCCTACCCCTCCCGCGCCAACACCTCCATCATCTCGGCAAACTCCCGCTTGGACAGCCCGCTCCCCTCCTGCGTCACCGCCTCCCCCGCCAGCATCCGCCGCAGCACCCTCAGCATCGCCGCCGAGAAACTCACCGCCCCCAACCGGTAGTCGCGGAACGCCGCGAACGTCGTCGGCACCCAGGCTTCCAGCGTGGACAGCATTGCCTCGGCATAGACGCGGATTTCGTACTGCGCGTGCGCATCCGCCCGCAGCGAGAGGAAATGCAGCAGATTGTGCAGGTCGGTTTTCCAGTACCACTGCGTGTAGGTGTTCAGGGTCAAATTCATCCGCGCCAACTCGCGCGCCAGCCCCAGCCGCGCGGGATCGGCGGGCGTGCCGTCGGTGCCCTCGTTCAGCATCGCGACATAGTGATCGTGGCATTGCGCCGCGTCGGTGCGGAGCAGGTCGAGCACCTGCGCCGCCTCCTCGCCTTCCAGCACGGTGCCGCGGCCCTGCCGGTTGACGGCAGATTGCGCCGCCAGATGTTCCGGCGCCGGGATGTAGAATTCCCGATCAAGAATGGAATAGCGGGCGGAATACTCGTTCACGTTCGCCGTGCGGTGCCGTATCCATTGCCGTGCGACAAAAATCGGCAGCTTCACGTGGTACTTGATTTCGCACATCTCAAACGGCGTGGTGTGACGATGGCGCATCAGATAGCGGATCAGCCCGGCATCCTCACTCACCCGCCGCGTGCCGCGCCCGTACGACACCCGGGCGGCCTGCACCACCGCCCCGTCATCGCCCATATAGTCCACCACCCGGATGAACCCGTGGTCGAGCACCGGGATGGCGCGATAGAGAATTTCCTCCAGTGCCGGCACGGTGACCCGGCGGGTCGGGGCGGTCTCGGCCCGCTGCGCCTCGATCTCGGCGCGCTGCTCGTCGGTCAGGCTCATCTCAGGTCACCCCTTCTCTGCGGCCACGCATTACCCTATATTCGGGGTGCCGGCTTGCCGGCTATGGCGATAAACGGTGCGTGGAATAAGCGTTGTGGACCCGGGGGCAGTGCCCGGCGCCTCCACCAGGCTTCCGGACAACCGGGGGACAGGTATGGGGGGGCGAAACAGTCTCGACACGCGTGGTAAAGACCCATCTTTTGCCCGGCATGGTACCGCCGTCATCGGGCCGTATGACAAGTGCCAACGACAATATGGCGCTCGCTGTCGCTGCATAAGCGATAAGCGCGGTTCGGGGGGGCACCGGGCAACAGAAGCCCCCCTACTTCCTGCCCCATCTTCCCCAGTCCCGCCCCTTTCGCTAATGGGGGGCGCTCACGCGCGAGGCAGCGATGGAAGACGATCCGACCGGACACGGCGGGCCTACCGGAAACGGCGGGTCGCAGCCCGAGAGCCTGATCCCCTACGAGGACTGGACCGAGGCGGCGTTGCGCCAGGTGATGGTGCGCGCCCTGCACCATGCGGCCGCGCACGGCCTGCCGGGCAACCACCATTTCTACGTCACCTTCCGCACCGACCACCCCGGCACCGTCCTGCCGCCCCGCCTGAAGGCCCAGTACCCGCAGGAAATGACCATCGTCCTGCAGCACCAGTTCTGGGACCTGACGGTGGACGAGGCGCTGGATGTGATGACCGTGGGGCTGTCGTTCGGCGGTGTGCCGAGCACGCTGCGCATCCCGCTCTCCGCCATCACCGCCTTCGCCGACCCGCAGGTGCGCTACGGGCTGAGCTTCCGCGCCGTCATCCCCGCGGCACCGCCGGAGCCGGAGCCCGCCGCCGAACCACCCCCCGAATCGGCCGACGCGCCCGCCCCCCAGGTGGTGAGCCTGGACGCGTTCCGCCGGCGCACCCCGCCAAAAGAAAGCTGAGCCGTGCCGATGAACGATCTGCCGTCCCGGCCGCCCGGCTTCCGCTACACACCACTGTTTCCGCTCGGCAGCGGCAACCCGACGCCCTGGCGCCGGCTCGACATCGCCGGTCTGTCGACCTTTTCCTGCGACGGCCGCACGGTGCTGAAAATCGCCCCGGAGGCGCTCAGCGAGCTGGCCTTCCAGGCGTTCCGCGATGTCGCCGACCTGCTGCGCCCGGCCCATCTGGCCCAGTTGCGCGCCATCCTCGACGACCCCGAAGCCTCGGCCAATGACCGCTTCGTCGCCCTCGACCTGCTGAAGAACGCGGCCATTTCCGCCGGCCGGGTGCTGCCGATGTGCCAGGACACCGGCACCGCCATCGTGTTCGGCAAAAAGGGCCAGCGCGTCTGGGTGGACGGCGACGAGGAGGAGGCGCTGAGCTGGGGGGTGCACCGCACCTACACGGAAGCCAATCTGCGCTATTCGCAGATGGCGCCGCTGTCGATGTTCGACGAGGTCAACACCGGCAATAACCTGCCCGTCCAGTTCGACATTTTTTCCGCGCCCGGCGAACACCACGCCGACGAGTTCCACCTCATGTTCATCGCCAAGGGTGGCGGCTCGGCCAACAAGACCTTCCTGTTCCAGGAAACCCGGGCGATCCTGACGCCGGAAAAACTCCTCCATTTCCTGGAGGGGAAGCTGCGCTCGCTCGGCACCTCGGCCTGCCCGCCCTACCATCTCGCCATCGTGATCGGCGGCACCAGTGCGGAATCCACCCTGAAAACGGTCAAACTCGCCTCGACCAAATGGCTGGATGCGCTGCCCACCGAAGGCAGCCCGGCCGGCCACGCCTTCCGCGACCTGGACATGGAGCGGCAGGTGCTGGAGCTGTCGCGCCGGCTCGGCATCGGCGCCCAGTTCGGCGGGAAATATTTCTGCCATGACGTGCGGGTGGTGCGGCTGCCCCGGCACGGCGCCAGCCTGCCGGTCGGCATCGGCGTCTCCTGCAGCGCCGACCGCCAGATCAAGGCCAGGATCACGCCGGAGGGCATCTTCCTCGAGCAGCTCGAAACCGATCCGGCGAAATACCTGCCCGAGGCCACCGATGACATCCTCGGCGGCGAGGTGGTGAAGATCAACCTGAACCGCCCCATGGACGACATCCGCCACCAGTTGTCGCAATACCCGGTCCGCACCCGGCTCTCGCTCACCGGCACCATGGTGGTGGCGCGCGACATCGCGCATGCGAAGCTGAAACAGCGTCTCGATGCCGGCGGCGGGCTGCCGTCCTACCTGAAGAACCACCCGGTCTATTACGCCGGCCCGGCGAAAACGCCGCCGGGCATGGCCACCGGCAGTTTCGGCCCCACCACGGCCGGCCGCATGGACAGCTACGTCGCCGATTTCCAGGCAGCCGGCGGCAGCTTCGTCATGCTGGCCAAGGGCAACCGCGGCCGGGCGGTGAAAGAATCCTGCAAGGCCCATGGCGGCTTCTACCTGGGCAGCGTCGGCGGCCCGGCCGCCCGGCTGGCACAGGACTGCATCCGCAAAGTGACGGTGCTGGAATACCCCGAACTCGGTATGGAAGCGGTGTGGCGCATCGAGGTGGAGGATTTCCCGGCCTTCATCGTCATCGACGATAAGGGCAACGACTTCTACGACGGACTGGAGTAAGCACATGCGCTTCGCCGTGGATCGGCTCGACCATCTGGTGCTGAACGTCAAGGACATCGACATCGCCGCCTCCTGGTTCCAGCGCGTGCTGGGCATGGAGGTGGAAACCTTCGGCCGCGACCACCGCACCGCCCTCAAGTTCGGCGGCCAGAAGATCAACCTCCGCCCGCTGGACGCCGATGCGATGGAATGGGTGGCCGCGCGGACGCCGGTGGCCGGGGCGAACGATCTATGCTTCGTCAGCGCGGTGCCGATCCCCGACGTGATCGAGCACCTGCACAATTGCGGCGTGACGATCGAGGTCGGCCCGGTGGAACGGCTGGGCGCGCTGGGGTTCATGACCTCGGTCTATTGCCGCGACCCCGACGGCAATCTGATCGAGATTGGCAGCTATATGAGGGCCTAGAATTGGAGCGCACCCGTACCGTCGGCTACGTCTGCTTCGCCGCCTTCCTGGCCTGCATTCCGCTGGCCAACTGGATGATCTTCCACGTCGGCACGGTCTGTCTGCCGCAGGGTCTGTGCCTTCTGCCGGTGGCGCCGGGATTGCTGGCGCCTTCCGGTGTCGCCGCCGTCGGGTTCGCGCTGGTACTGCGCGACATCGTGCAGCGTTGCCTCGGCACCAGGGCGGGATTGATCGCCGTGTTCGCCGGCACCCTCGCCGCCAGCACGTTTGCCGATCCGCGCGTGGCCGCCGCCGCCGGCATCGCCTTCCTGATCGGCGAACTGGCCGATTTCGCCATTTATACCCCGCTGCAGCGGCGCGGGCTGGTGCGCGCCGTGCTGGCATCCTCGGTGGTCGGGCTGGTGCTCGATTCCGTGGTGTTTCTGTGGGTGGCGTTCGCCAGCCTGGACTTCCTGGCCGGCCAGATCGTCGGCAAATTCTGGGCGGTGCTGATCAGCATCCCGCTGGTCCATCTGGCCCGCCGCCTGGCGCCCGCGCCGGCCTGATGCAGGACGGCGACTTCGATTTTCACCTCCCGCCGGACCGCATCGCCCAGCACCCCGCCCGGCCGCGCGACGCCGCGCGGTTGCTGCACGTCGCCACCGACGCGCGGCACGACCGCGCCGTGCGCGATCTGCCCTTGCTGCTTCGGCCCGGCGACATCCTGGTCGCCAACGACACGCGGGTGATCCCGGCGCAACTGGAGGGCAACCGGGGCGAGGCCCGCATCGGCATCACGCTCGACCGTCCGCTGGCCGACGGCACCTGGCACGCCCTGGCACGCAACGCCCGCCGCCTGCGCCCCGGTAACACCATCACCTTCGCCGGCGGCCTGAGCGCCACCCTGCACCGCCGCGACCCGGATGGCGGCGTCGTGCTCGGCTTCGACCGCGCGGGAGAGGCCTTCACCGCCGCGCTCGGCCGCGCCGGTGCGCTCGCCCTGCCGCCCTACATCGCCCGCCCGGCCGGCCCCGAACCGGCGGATGCCCAGGACTACCAGACCGTTTTTGCGTCGCAGGAGGGGGCGGTTGCCGCGCCCACGGCGGGCCTGCATTTTTCGCCGTCTCTGCTCGACGCCCTGGCCGCCGCCGGCATCCGCCGCACCACCATCACCCTGCATGTCGGCGCCGGCACGTTCCTGCCGCTGCGCGAAAAATCGCTGGAAGAATATCGGCTGCACAGCGAACGCGGCGTCATTTCCCGCGCGGCCGCCGACACCATCAACGAAGCCCGCGCCGCCGGCGGGCGCATCGTCGCGATCGGCACCACCAGCCTGAGGCTGCTGGAAACCTCCACTGACGAAGCGGGCCGGGTCCATCCCTTCGCCGCCGACACCGATATTTTCATCCGCCCCGGCCACAGGTTCCGCTCCGCCGATCTGCTGATGACCAATTTTCACCTGCCCCGCTCGACCCTGTTCGTCCTCGTCTGCGCCTTCGCCGGCACCCAGCGCATGCACGACGCCTATGCGCACGCCATCGCCGCAGGCTACCGCTTCTATTCCTATGGCGACGCGACCCTGCTGGAACGCGCATGACCCTCACCTGGATGTGCGCCGCCACCGACGGCGCCGCCCGCGCGGGCACCCTGCACACCGCGCATGGCGAGGTGCCGACCCCGGTGTTCATGCCGGTCGGCACCGCCGGCACGGTCAAGGCCATGACCGCGGATTCGGTGCGCGCCACCGGGGCGCGCATGGTTCTCGGCAACACCTACCATCTGATGCTCCGCCCCGGCGCCGACCGTGTTGCGGCCCTTGGCGGCCTGCACCGGCTGATGGACTGGCCCGGTCCGATCCTCACCGATTCCGGCGGCTTTCAGGTCATGTCGCTGTCCGGCCTGCGCAAACTGGACGAGGACGGCGTCACCTTCCGCTCCCACGTGGACGGCAGCCCGCACCGGCTCACGCCGGAGGTCTCCATCGACATTCAGCGGAAACTGGACGCCACCGTCACCATGGCGCTGGACGAATGCACCCCGTTCCCCGCCACCGACCAGCAGGCGCGCGACTCGATGGCCTTGTCCATGCGCTGGGCCGCCCGCTCCCGCGCCGCGTTTGTCCCCCGCGAAGGCTACGGCCTGTTCGGCATCGTCCAGGGCAGCACGCAGCGCGACCTGCGGCTGGCCTCGGTGGCGGCGCTGACCGGCATCGGCTTCGACGGCTACGCCATCGGCGGCCTCGCCGTGGGCGAGGGTCAGGACGCCATGTTCAGCGTGCTCGACTACACCGCCCCCGCTTTGCCCGCCGACCGGCCACGCTACCTGATGGGCGTCGGCACGCCGGACGACCTGCTGGGCGCGGTCGCCCGCGGGGTGGACATGTTCGATTGCGTCATGCCCACCCGCGCCGGCCGCACCGGCCGCGCCTATGTGTCGCGCGGCGTGTTCAACCTGCGCAACGCCCGCTTCGCCGACGATCCCCGCCCGCTCGACCCGGATTGTGGCTGCCCCCTCTGCACCCGGCATGCGCGTGCCTATCTGCACCACCTGTTCCGCTGCGAGGAGATGCTCGGCCCCATGCTGCTGACCTGGCACAACGTCCAGTACTATCAGGACCTGATGCGCGGCCTGCGCACCGCCATCCTGCAGGGCCGGCTGGAAGCGCACGCCGCCGCCCTGCGGGCGCGCTGGGCCGAAGGAGACGACGCGCGATGACCCACGCCATCGAAGGCCTGACCCTGCTCGGCCACCCCGCCGCCCTCCCCGCCAGTCCGGACGCGGCGGTGCTGGAGCGCGTGCCCAACCCGCATCTGGGGGCCAACTACGTGGTGCGCTTCGCCGTGCCCGAGTTCACCACCCTCTGCCCGATCACCGGCCAGCCCGACTTCGCCCATCTGGTCATCGACACCATCCCGGCCGGCTGGATCGTCGAGAGCAAGTCGCTGAAGCTGTATCTGTCCTCATTCCGCAACCACCGCGCCTTCCACGAGGCGTGCACACTCGATGTG
The DNA here is from genome assembly GCA_903918195.1 of uncultured Acetobacteraceae bacterium. GTDB lineage: Bacteria > Pseudomonadota > Alphaproteobacteria > Acetobacterales > Acetobacteraceae > Rhodovastum. Next base: position 30,189 of record CAIXDS010000256.1, read on the forward strand.
GCGCTGCGCCTGGTGGGATTGCTCGACCCGGTCTGGCTGCGCATCGGCGGCTACTGGTATCCGCGCGGCGGCATTCCGATCGACGTCTTCTGGCAGACCGGCACCCCGCCCGAAGGCGCCTGGATTCCCGACCAGGGCGTCGCGCCGTATCGTGGCCGGGGCTGACGCCGCCGCCATCCGCGCCAAAGCCCTCACCCTCGGCTTCGACGCCGTTGGCTTCGCCCCCGCGGCCCTCGCCCCCGTCGCCCGCACCCGCCTGCAGGCCTTCCTGCAAGCCGGCCAGCACGGCGCCATGTCCTGGCTCGCCGACCGGGCCGGGCAGCGCAGCCACCCGCAATCCCTCTGGCCCGAGGCGCGCAGTGTCGTCTGCCTCGGCCTGTCCTACGCGCCGGCGGAAGACCCGCTCGCCACGCTCGCCCACCCCGCCCGCGGCAACATCTCCGTGTACGCACGCCATCGCGACTACCACGATCTGATCAAAGGCCGGCTCAAACACCTCGCCCAGTTCATCGTCTCCCGCTTCGGGGGAGCGGCGAAAGTGTTCGTCGATACCGCGCCGGTGATGGAAAAGCCGCTGGCACAACAGGCCGGGCTGGGCTGGCAGGGCAAGCACACCAACCTGGTCTCCCGCCGCCACGGTTCCTGGCTGTTCCTCGGCGAAATCTATTCCAGCCTGGAAATTCCGCCGGACGCGCCGCACGCGGACCGCTGTGGCAGCTGCACGCGCTGCCTCGCCGCCTGCCCGACCAACGCCTTCCCCGCGCCCTACCGGCTCGATGCCACCCGTTGCATCGCCTACCTCACTATCGAGCACCCCGGCCCGATCCCGCCCGAGCTGCGCCCGGCCCTCGGCAACCGCATCTATGGCTGCGACGACTGCCTCGCCGCCTGCCCCTGGAACCGCTTCGCCGCCGCCACCCGCGAGGCAAAACTGCAGGCCCGTCCCGACCTGATCGCCCCGCCGCTCGCCGACCTCGCCGCGCTTGACGACGCCGCCTTCCGCGCCCGCTTCGCCGGCTCGCCGGTCAAGCGCATCGGCCGCCACCGCTTCGTGCGCAATGTGCTGATCGCCATCGGCAACACGGGCGACCTTTCGCTGGTGCCGGTGGCCGCCCATCTCTTGCTTGACCCCGATCCGGTGGTAGCCGAGGCCGCCACCTGGGCAATCGAGCGCTTGCGGGGGAGGAACGCCAATGACCATACGCACGGAGACCGACAGCCTGGGCAGCATCGACATCGATGATGCGCACTGGTGGGGGCCGCAGACCGAGCGCGCCCGCCGCCTGTTCCGCATCGGCGCGGACCGTTTCCCGCGTCTGCTGATCCGCGCCGTCGGTCTGCAGAAACAGGCCGCCGCCGAAGCCAATCTGGCACTCGGCGAACTGCCGGGGGACATCGCCCGCCCGATCGCCGCCGCCGCCGCCGACATCGCTGCCGGCCTGCTGGACGAGGAATTCCCGCTGCCGGTCTGGCAGACCGGCTCCGGCACGCAGACCAACATGAACGCCAACGAGGTGATCGCCAACCGCGCCAACGTGGCCCTCGGCCATCCCCGGGGCGCGCGCGACCCCATCCACCCGAACGACCACGTCAACCGCGGCCAGTCCTCCAACGATTCCTTCCCCACGGTGATGCACATCGCCGCCGCCGAGGCGGTGCAGGCGCTGATCCCCCGCCTGCAGACCCTGCAGCACGCGCTGGAAGCCCGCGCCGCGGCCTGGAAAGACATCATAAAAATCGGCCGCACCCACATGATGGACGCGGTGCCGGTCACCCTCGGCCAGGAATTCGCCGCCTGGGCGCGCCAGGTGGAACTCGGCGTCGAGCGGCTCCGCGGCGCGCTGCCCCGCCTGCTATCGGTGCCGCAGGGCGGCACCGCGGTCGGCACCGGGCTGAACACCCATCCCGGCTTCGACCGCGCCTTCTGCGCCCGTCTGTCCGCGCTCACCGCCCTGCCCTTCACGCCCAACCCGAACAAATTCGAGGGCATCGGCGCGCATGACGTGTTCGTCGAACTGTCCGGCGTGCTGAACGTGATCGCGGTGTCGCTCAACAAGCTGGGCAACGACATCCGCTTGCTCGGCTCGGGTCCGCGCGCCGGCATTGCCGAACTGGTCATCCCCGCCGACGGGCTGTCCTCCTCCATCATGCCGGGCAAAACCAACCCGACGCAGTGCGAGGCCCTGACCATGGTCTGCGCCCAGGTCATGGGCAACCACGTCGCGGTCACCATCGGGGCGGCGCAGAGCTTCCTCGAACTCAACGTGTTCAAGCCGCTGATCATCCACAACGTGCTGCACTCGGCCCGCCTGCTCGGCGACGCGGCTGCCGGTTTTGCCGCCAACATGGTCGATCAGCTGACACCGAACCACGCCCGCATCGCCGACACCCTCGCCCGCTCGCTGATGCTGGTGACCGCGCTCAACCCGCATATCGGCTATGACAAGGCCGCCAGCATCGCTCGGACCGCGCTGGCCCAGGACATCACCTTGCGCGAGGCCGCCGCCCGTCTCGGCCTTGTCGCACCGGCCGATTTCGACCGTTGGGTCAGGCCGGAGGACATGCTGCAGCCAGTCCCATGAGCGTCCTGGTCAAACGCAGCTTCACGCTCGCCGGCCACCGTACCAGTGTGGCGCTGGAGCCGGAATTCTGGACCGCGCTGGCCGCCCTCGCGGCCGCCGACGACCGCGCCCTGTCCGCTCTCGTGGCCGAGATCGATGCCGGGCGCGGCCCCGAACGCCCGCTTGCCTCTGCGTTACGCGTGCACGCGCTTCTGCGGTCCCGTTAAGACTTTCGCAATCAACCGGCGATCAAATCGGTTTGGACCAGAAACGCTGGCCCGCCTCCCGAGTTGGACACCGTGCCGTTCCGGAAAAAACCGAACACAGGGACCGTTCCGATGTTGCATCTTCAAATCACCGAAATCCCCAAGGTGTCGTCGAGCGCGCTCGTGCTCTGCGACCGGCTGCTCAGCCTCGCGCAGGATGCCGACCGTGCCGGCTACGCCGTCACCGCCGAACACCTGCTGCACCTCGCCCACACCGTCTTCGAGGAGAAGCGCCACCCGGCCTGATCCTCTCCCTGCTGATCGGGGCAGCAACCGGGGTTCTGCCCCATAGGCACTAAGATTAGCTGTTGACCCGGCGCGGGGGGGGTAGGATTCGTGGTTGGGATGCCGACAGCATCAGCAGCCTCGATCGACCACTACCCCGCAACACGGTTCGTCTGGTTGACGAGGCGGGCGAGCCGGTGGGCCTGATCGAATTGCTTCAGGCTTTGCCGCCGGGGAGCGAAATGCACGAGATCGCGGGTGCGGGTCCAATCGGGTAAACGGCAGAGGGCGGTGCCGATCCGTCTCGTGGTCCGGCGCAAAACCCCGGAGGCGACCGCAGCGGCGCATAAGGCGCTGCGTCAGCAGGCGAGCAGAAAGCAGACCAAGCTCGACGACCGCAGCCTGATTGCCGCCGGCTTCCTGGTCCTGGCCACCTCGCTGCCCGGCACGGCGTTTCCTGCGGACGAGGTGTTGGCGGTCTATCGCCTGCGCTGGCAGATCGAGCTGGCATTCAAA
>CAIXDS010000257.1 GCA_903918195.1 uncultured Acetobacteraceae bacterium
CTTCGCCATCATCCGCACCCTGCTCGCAACCGCGCAGAAACAGGGCTGGAACCTCCTCGAGACCATCAACGCAAGCCCGACCGCTCTCCTCGCCAGCATCCGCGCCGCTTGAGCCCAACAGGAGAACCTGGGCAGTTACGGATTTCTTAAAGATTGGGGTCAAGGGGGCCACCGCCCCCTTGCGGGTCCAGGGCAGAGCCCTGGCCTTGCTTACCCGCCGTTCCCGGCCTTCGGCACCAGCGTGTTCCAGGTGGATGCCGGCGGCGGCGCGCCCGCTTTGGGGTCCCAATGGCCCGACCGCTTCAGCGCGTCGGCCACTTCCTTGGGCATGTACGTCTCGTCGTGCTTGGCCAGCACCTCGGAGGCGCGGAACGTGCCGTCCGCCTGCATGGCACCGAGCGTCACCACGCCCTGCCCCTCGCGGAACAGGTCCGGCAGGATGCCGGCATAACTCACCACCACATTCGCAGCCCCGTCGGTGATGCGGAAGCGCACCACCGGCTTGCTGTCCTCGCGGACCCGCTCGACGCTGCCGGCCTGCACCAGCCCGCCGAGCCGGAACACCCGGCCGTTATGCGGCGCCTTGGTAGCGAGGTCTGACGGGGCGAGGAAAAACACCATGTTGTCGCTGAACGCCGTCAGCACCAGCGTCGCGGCGGTGCCGAGGCCAAGGCCACAGGCAACGAGCAGAATGAGGCGGCGGCGCTTGCGGGTCATCTAGGGTTCGCTATCCACGGTTCGCTATCCTCGGTTGGCTCTGGGGTCGATCGCGGCCAGCCGCCGCCGGGCCCGGCTCATGCGCGCCCAGGCATCGACGGAGAACACGGTGCCAACCAGCACCGCCAGCCCATAGGCCGCCATGATGTAGGTCAAATGGGTCATCGCGCGTCGGCCTCCTGGGCGCGGGCCATCAGCAGGCCGCGGATGCGCCGCTCCATCACCGCGGCGCGGGTGCGCGCCAGAACGATCGCCGCGAACCCGAACGTGAAGCCGAGCGCGCACAGCAGTAGCGGCCACAGCATGCCGACATACATCGTCGGCGACCCGGTGAACTTGATGGTCGCCGGCTGGTGCAGCGTGTTCCACCAATCGACCGAGAACTTGATGATCGGCAGGTTGACCACCCCGATCAGCGCCAGGATGGCACCGGCCCGGTAGCCGCGCTGCGGGTCGTCGAAGGCGCGCACCAGGGCGACATGCCCCAGGTAGAGAAAAAACAGCACCAGCACCGAGGTCAGCCGTGCGTCCCACACCCACCACGCGCCCCACATCGGCTTGCCCCAGATGCTGCCGGTGGCCAGGCACAGCGCGGTGAAGGCCGCCCCCACCGGGCCGATCTCGGCCGCCGCCAGGTCGGCCAGCGGATGCCGCCAGACCAGCGAGAGCACCGAACAGATCGCCAGCGACAGATAGCCGAACGAGGCCAGCCAGGCCGACGGGACGTGCACATACATGATCCGCACCGCGTCGCCCTGCTGCCAGTCGGCCGGGGCGAAGAACAGCCCCCAGACGAACCCGGTCAGCGTCAGCCCAAGCCCGAGCACCGCCATCACGGGCAGCACGCGGCCGGAGATCCGCAGGAAGCGTCCCGGATTGGCGAAGCGATGCAGGGTGCGGCCGGCGGCCGGCGGCGGATTGGCGGTGCGGGCGTCCACGTGGCGTGTCCTTTCGGCGGACAATACCGGTCCGGGATGGCGGTTTGAAGGGAGGGCGCGTTACCCTAATGTCACTCCTCCCCGACAAAGGAAAGCCGATGCTGTTCGCCCTGATCTGCAGCGACCGCCCGGGCAGCCTGGACCTCCGC
>CAIXDS010000258.1 GCA_903918195.1 uncultured Acetobacteraceae bacterium
GGGTCGCAGATCAGAGCGCGTCGGAAATCAACGACGGGTTGAGGCCACTGCGGACCCCACCCGCGCCGTTGGACAAAGCGGCCTGATGTTCACGATTTGTCGCAAAACTCGTACCGGTGGGGCAGTTCGTTCGTTGGAGCCATACGGTTGATCCCCGGGCGTTCCTGCGGGCGGCGGTTCGGCTCCTGTGCCCGGGCGGCAGCCTGTATGTGCAGACACCCAATTTCGACAGCCTGATCCATCGTCGCGCCGGCGGGAACTGGTTTGCCCTGGAACCACCCCGTCATATGTGCATTCTTTCCGTGCCGGCCATGCACCGGCTCTGTTCCGAGATCGGGCCATGGACGTCGCTGACGGTCCGCAGCCTGCCCCGGCGGGCACGCAAGGAGCAGGAGCACGTCATGGCCCTGCAACGAGCCGGCAACTTTCATGCGCCAATCGAACGCTCTTTCCGGGATGAATGGCAGATTGGCCTGTGGTCCCTGATCGAGCATGCGGGCAATCGCCTGTTCCGCTGGGGCGAGGAGATCGAGGTGATCGCCATCAAGGCGTGATGGGCTGATGCGGCCAAACATGCATGGTCATCGTTCCTGCTCAGGCGGGGCGCATCGCGCCGATCCGCCGCCCGATCGATCGGCCAAGGGTCAGCAGATCGCGCTCCGGGCCATCCGGACGGCCGGCGGCGATCCAGGCCAAGGTGACGGTCGCCGCATAGATCGCCACCCCGGCCCCGGCATCGGCCAACAGGTGTCCCAGATAGGCATCAGCGACCGGCACGAAACCCAGCCCTAGCCAGATCAGCGCCGTGGCCATCACGGCGGTGCCCAGCAGGCTGCGCCAGACCGCGCGCAACAGACCGGGCAACGACACGCCGAACCGCCGCAACGTCAGCGTGATGTAGGTCGCCTGCTCGGCCATACTGAGCAGGGCCGACAGGATCGCAGCGGTCACCAGCGTGCCGCCCGGCAGAAAAATCGCCAGCAGGGCCACCCGCGCGACCGTTGACACGGCAACGATGGCAAAGATGGTGCGCAACATGCCGTAGGCGCTGAACAGCGTGGTGCTGAGGCTGCCGATCGCGGTGATGCTGAAGCTGATGCCGAGAATCTGGATCATCGGCACCGCCTCCAGCCATAGCGGGCCGAAGGCGAGCTTCACCAGCGGGTCGGCGACCAGCGCGATTCCCATGCCCGCCGGCAGCACGAACAGCGCGCTTGCCGCGAGCAGGCGCAGATAGATCTGCCCCACCTCCAGACCGCCGTGGCGCAGGTGCGAGAAGCTCGGAAAGCAGGCGCGGCACAGCGGCTCGACCAGCTCGCTGGTCGGCAGGGCCGCAATCTCGTTGCCGAGCGCGTAGATGCCGACACGCGCGGATGAGAAGAACCGCCCGACCAGCACGGTGTCGGTTCGGTCGCGCAGCATGGCCACCATATAGATCGCCCAGGACCAGCCGGTGAACCCGACGATCCGTCGCCATGCCGCGAGCGTCAGCCGCGGCAGGTAGGGATACATCGCGTAGCTCATCGCGGTGCGCACGAGGCGACCGAAGACGATGCCGAACACCAGCGCCCAATAGCTCGGCCAGAGCAGCGCGAAGCCGATGGTGGCGGCCACCTGCAGCAGGCGCGGCAACGTCCACAACCGGAATTCCAGGTCGAATGCCATGGTGCGCATGAAGTCGGCAGTGGCGATGTTCTCCACCGCACCGATCAGGGCGGCAGCGGCGAGCGCCAGCAGCACAGGGGCCAGCCGCGGCTCGCGGAAGAACCCGGCGACCGGCCCGGCCGCCCCCGCCACCACGCCGGCGGTGAGCAGGCCGCGGATCAGGCTCATGGTGAAGGCGGTGTCGTACATTGGCCGGTCGGGCGCGCGCTCGCGGATGATCGCCTCGTGCACGCTGAGGTTGGATACCGCATCGACCGTCTGGGCGAAGCTGTTGGCCAGCGCGATCAGGCCGAAATCGCCCGGCACCAGCAGGCGCACCAGCGTCAGCGTGCTGGCCAGGCCGAGCAGGCGGGTGCTCAGCCGGAAGCCAACCACCCAGCCCGCGCCTCTCGCCGTTTTGGCGAGCAGGGAGTCTTCCATGGGCGCGCTCATGGCCGGGACGGGCGGGACAGCGGGCGCGGCCCGAAGCGCCGCCGCGCATAGTCGCTTATTCCTTGCCGCACGGCGCGGGCCAGGGGAGCGGATGAGAGCAGCCAGCGCAGCAGCCCCGGCCAGCCGGATACCGTCGCACCGCTCGCCCGCGCGTTGTTATGCAGCGACCAGAACAGTTGGCGCAGGCTGCGCAGGATGCCGGCCGGCGTGGCGTCGTGTTTCTCGGCGAGCAGCAGGCTGTTGCGCGCCAGGTAGTAGATCTTGGTGGCGGTCATGCGGCCGCCGAAACTGGCCGATTCTTTGTGCAGGATGCGGGCACGGCGGGCGCAGTAGCTGCGCAGGCCGATCGCGGCGGCGCGGCGGTAATAGTCCTGTTCCTCGAGCTGCAGGAAGAACCGCTCATCCAGCAGGCCGACCCGGTGCAGCACGGCGGCGGGCAGGAGCAGGCAGGCGCCGTAGGCCCACCCCATCTCCACCACGTCATGCGCCGTGGCGAGGCGGCGGGAAACCGGATCGGCGGTGGCCGGCGCATCCGGGCAGAGCTGCGGCCGCGCCGGCTCGTCGTAGAAGAAAATCGCCGGATGCAGCAGACAGGGCGTACCGATCGCGGCGGCGGCGGCGAGCAACTCGGCAATCGCGGCCGGCTCCAGCACCGTATCATTGTTAAGCAAGCAGACGAAGCCGTAGCCGCGCGCGAGCGCCAGCCGCAGACCGACATTGTTGCCGCCGGCCCAGCCGAGATTCGCCGTCAGCGCGATCACCTCGGTCGATGGGAACTGCGCCGCGACGGTAGCGGGATCGTCCGCCCGCGAGCCGTTGTCGATCAGCAGGACATCGAAGCACCGGCAGGTCTGGCGGCGCAGGCTCTCCAGGCAGACGAGCGTATCGGCGAGGCCGTTGAAGTTGAGCACAATCACCAGCACGCGGTCGGCCGGTCCGGCGCCGGGTTGCGCCGGTGTCATGGCACGGTGTCGGCCGCACTCCGTTCCGGCCCGGGTGGAGCCTGATCCGGTGCCGCCGGGCGGGCATTTTCCCCGCACGCCGTCAGGAACGTCACCGCTTTGCCGCTCCAGTCCGCCGCGGCCGCGATCGCCTGGCCCTGCCGGGCCAGCCGCGCGCGCAGGGCGGCATCCCCGATCAGGGCCAGCATGGCCGCCGCGATCGCGGCGACCGATTGCCCGTCCACGACCAGGCCGTTCACCCCATCCTGGACCGCGTCGCGGGTACCGCCGTCGCGCCCGGCAATGACCGGCAGCCCGCATCCGTTGGCCTCCAGAAACACCAGGCCGAACCCCTCGGTGTCGCCGTTGGGCAGGGCGCGGTTGGGCATGACGAAGGCGTCGCCCAGGCAATAATGGGCCACCAGATCGGCCTCGGTCACATCGCCCGCGAAAACGACGCCGTCGGCCACGCCGGCTTCGGCGGCGATCTGGTGCAGCGCGGCCGCGTGGGGTCCGCCGCCGACCACCAGATAGCGGCAGCCCGGATGGTGTCGCCGGACCGCGGCGAAGGCACGGATGGTGTTGTCGATGCCTTTCTTTTCCACCAGGCGACAGACGGAGACGAACACGAAGCGGTCCTGGAGCTGATAGAGCGCGACGAGGTCCGGCCGCTTTCCCAGCGGGCGGAAGCGCCGCGTATCGAGGCCGTTCTCGATCAGAATCGTCTTGGCATCGGTGGCCGGCCCCAGCAGCGCCCGGACGGTGTCGCGGGTAAAGCGGCTGACCACGACGATCCGGTCCGCCGCCCGCAGCGCCGCGAGGATGTGGCGACGGTCCGGATCGTAGGCGTTTCCGGTGGTGATTTCCTCGCCGTGCACATAGGCGACGCTGCGTACCCACGGCAGCCAGCGGCACAACTGCAGGGTCCAGCTGCTGGCGAGCAACTCGCCCACGCAGATCGTGCGCGCTCCGGTTGCCAGCAACAGGCGGACCAGGACGGCCGCCACACGCCCGCGGATCATCAGGTCGGAGGCAAGGTGCAGCAGCCTGGTCGGCCAATTTTCGCAATCGCGGCTGATCCGCGTGCGCAGCAGGCGCAGCCGGACGACCCGGTACGGCGCGCCGCGGTCATGCTCCCGCCAGCCGATCAGTGGCAGGCCGTCGATATAGCTTTCCTGCGGCGCCAGGACGACGACGCGGTCGCACAGACAGCGGGCCAGATTGTCGTAGACCACCGCCGAGCCGCCCCGCACCGGCGGGAAATTGCTGGCGATCAGCAGGATGGCGCGGTCCGTCACGGGGGGAGCACCGCGGGCGACGGTTCCAGGTGGTCCGGCACCCGCTCGATCGCGACGAACCGGACCTGCATCGTGGTCACCAGATGGTCCAGGATTTCCGACAGCCGGTCATAGAAAACATGCAGGTCGGCCTTCGACTGCACGTACGGGTTCTGGCCCGGCTGCAGCGACGAGCTGTGAAAGCTCAGCGCCAGCACGTTCTCGCCCCGCGCCTGCAGGCCACGGACCAGCCGGCGCATCGCCGCGGTGTCGTTACCCTCCGGCGAAAGCGTCATCCGCTCGGCGCCGCGCAGCCGCGTCACGAGCCCCAGCACGCGCGATCGTGTCCAGCGTCGTCCGGCCAGAGCCTGATAGAGCGGCGATGCCCAGGAACGTGTCCAGCCGACCATGCTGCGGCACAGCGGCACTTCGAGCAGGGAGTGCTGCCGGCCGAACCAGAACAGCCCGTAATCATAGGCCGTGTAGTCCGGGCCGCTTTCGGCGGCGAAGCTTGTTCGCGGTGCGAGACTGGTGTCGATCCGCAGGCCGTGCTTCTCCAGCAGGCCGGCGGTGTGCCAGCTGAGACCGTACCGCCCTGCCCGGTAGACGGTCGGCGCGAACCCGAAGCATTGCTCGAAGCGCGTCTTGAGCGCAACCAGCTTCCGCTCCTCGAGGTCCAGGCCCAGATTCCCCAGGAACGAATTGCGCAACAACGGGGCTTCCTCGAACGGTGGCGTGACCCAGGGGTGAAGCTGCAGCCCGACCGCGCACTGCCCGAGCTCGAGCTGGCGACGCAGGATGCGTACCGCGTCGGAGTCCTCGAGAACCGGGTAGGTCAGCAGATAGGTCGGGACAGCCTGCCAGCTCCTCAGTATTTCGTGCAAGGCAACGACCTGTCGCAGGTTGGTCGTCGATATCCGGCACCTCTGGACCGGGACGTTCCAGTCGAAATCCTCCTCGGCATCGATCACGACGGTGCCGAGGCGCGTTCCGGGCCGCGGAACCGCCGGTTGCGGGACGCCGAAGAGCCCACCCTCCTGCAAGGTTTCAGGCACCGGTTGCCACTGTGGCGCCTTGGTCGGCATGATCCTCGTCGTGCTCACGACCTGCCGTTCTGGAGGGGCGTACAAACGAAAAAAACCCGGTTGGTCAAATTCCATAAGGTCCCCGCGACGGCAAGCCTGATAACAACCGCCGCAAAGACCAACATTTCGGCGGGGACAGGGTCATGATTCATCAAGGATATAACTGATCCGGGGAAAGAGGCGGCTAGTTTGGTGACGGTGACAAAATATTCAAATCGATCCCTTCTGCCGCGTTCCGGCAACGCCGCCGGGCTCCGGGCCATCCTGGAGCCGGGCCTGCAGGAAAGCTTCATAGGCGGCGTACTGCTCGGTGCGGCTGAGACCCTGCAGCACCGCCGGCGACAATGTCGCGATTCCCCGCGGCAGCTCATCGAGCCACTGGCCGAGCCGGACGGCGATGGCGGCCGGGTCGTTGCAGACAAAGCCGGCCTGCCGCTCACGGATCATGTCGGCCATGAAGCCGGTTTCGCCGCCCAGCAGCAGGATCGGCCGGCGCGCGCCCAGATACTCGAAGAACTTGGCCGGGATGTTGCCTTCGTCGCTGATGAGGTTGTGCTGCAGCAGCAGCAGCACGTCGGCCGTTGCCTGGCACTCGAGGGATTGCCGGTACGGCACGCTCGGGCGAACTGAAACACGGTCCCACACTCCGTGCCGCTCGGCCTGGGGACGGATATCGTCCTCCGATGGGCCGTAGAAGACCACCTCGACCCGGTTGCGCCGCTCATCCAGCAGTGCCATGGCAGCGAACAAAACGGATGGATCGCGGAAGCCCGCATAGATCGTGCCGGTGTAGACGATCGACAGCACCTCCGAGGGTGGCCGCGACGGCGGCGCCACCAGATCTTCTTGCGAGTAGCCATTGAGGAACATTGCGGTCGGCTTGGCATAACGTTGCCGCAGCTCCTCGGTGACCGGTGGGGAGACGGTTACGAGGGCGGCAGCGCTGCGCAGCGTCAGGCGTTCCAGGACACGATCGCACCAGAGCCGCCAGCCCGGTTCGGTGCTGTACGGATTATGCGCCCAGGGGTCGCGGATATCCGCGATCCAGGGAATGCCCGACTCCCGGCTCAGCCGGGCCGCCACGATCAGCCCGGTGAAGGGCGGCGCGCTGGCGATCATCAGATCGGGCCGCCAGGTTGCCAACAGGCCGCGCCCGCCGGCGAGCGCGGGACCGAACCAGCCGATGCGCTTGTCGGGAAAGTGGCGCAGGGCACGGTAGTGACGCTTGAGCGCGCTCTCCAGACCCGCGACGCCCGGCTTGCCGTTCGGCATGACCCGCCGCAGCAGCCGTGCCGACGACGACGAGTGCGCCGGCGCGGCACCGCCGGTGCCGCCATTCCCGGACGGCCGGATCACGAGATGCGCCGGCACTTCCAGCGGCAGGGTGAGGTCGTCGATCTCCGGTCCGGCGAGGACGCGAACCTCGTGCCCGGCCTGGTGAAGATATTTCGCCAACTTGCCGACCCGCACGGCCCCGATCGTGTTGGTGGGTGGGAACCAGAAGCTGATCAGCAGAAGTTTCATCGTCCTTACCATTGTCGGCGTGCCGGCCATCTTTCATTGCCGGCATGCCGTACCGAACACGGCCTCGCTAGTATCTTGCCCTGAGCGAGAATGGAACAGCGATCTCTTTAGCGCACTCGTACACGCATCGGGTGAAATCCAAAAAATCGATACTGCCCCGATTTTTGTCTCGCTGCCCGCTTCAGGCCGGTGGCATCCGTGCAGGGGTCCTGTTACGCGCCTGCCCTGCCAATGCCGGATGTTCCGTCATCACTGGTCGGACCCGGCACTCTCGCGGTGACAGTGCAGATCCAGTTCCCCGGTCAGAGGATTCACGGATGGCCGCTGCACCGGTGCCTCCATCAATCGCCAACCCAGATTGCCATGGAAAACCGATCTGTCGCAGATATAGATCGCCCGATACAAACTGCGCTGATACACTGGCCGTTGCCGCGGATTGTCGAGGCGATAAGCCTCATCCTGGCCGATGATCATGTCGCCGGCATCGCTCAGCAGCCCCGGGCCGTACAGCGATCCGGTGACCCGAGGTGGCTGAGGAAGATCCGGATACACCACGGCAGCGATCCGGGCCAGGAAGGCCGGATCCATTGACAGCAACTCGTAATGTGCAATTCTCCAGTCCTGTACGAGGGCCCCTGGCTGAAGATGGACGCCGAATAACAGGTGATCGTCTGTACCTCTCCGCTCAAACAGCGACACGTTCACCACCGACGAGACTGTCATCGAGACCGCCACCAATGCAAGCCAACTCAGCCGATACGGTTCGTTGGCAACCATCAATACGAAAAAGATCGTCAGCGGAAGGATGTACTCCAGCTTGTCCGGCAAAATTGTGAAACGGAAGAAAAGCACCGGCAGCAAGATCAAAAAAAGCCGGCCATAGAATCCGATGGGCAGGGAACGGCGGCTTAGCGCCCGGCGTCCGGCGTCCATTGTCAGCAGCACCATCAGCGGCACGCCAAGAAAGCCGAATATCGTCACCATTCCAACTATAGCAACAACAATACGCCGCGACCAGGAAGCAACGCCGGATACTCCTTGTTGCAGGAACCCAGCCCCATGATTAATGGTCAGAAATACTGCCAGTGTCATCGCCCCTGCAAGCAGGCTGACGCCCAGCAGACGAAGGCTGTCGCGCCAGACAAAGCCAATCTGCCATAGTGTTGCCAGGCACAAGCCAAAACACACCACGGCCCAGTCCGGACGCGTCAGAACCATAAGCGAACTGAACAGCCCGTAGCATGCCAGCGCGCTCAATGTTCGGCAGTCGATCCACTGCCGAACAGACACGATCAGGCATAGCATTAAAAAAACCGCCAACATCCACTCGGTGAAGGCCGACGATTGGGAAAGGAACATGGGGCTGAACGCGATGGCACCGATAGCCAGCGCGCGGCGGAGCTTCGATATATTCGGCGACAACAGCGTGTCAAACAACAATAAACTTAGCATAGAAAGAACAACAGAAAAGCAATTTACCAAAACATAGCCACCATCATTATAAATAAACGCGGCAATGAATTCGTAGAGTGGATTCCCGTAGCTTCGGCTCGGCACATATGTGCCGGACAGGATGGCGGGAATGCTATTTTCCAAAATCATCCGGGAGTCCCAGCTGTTCGACAGACCTATACTTGACCCATGTAATCCTAATACGGCAATAAACAACATAAACGGGACTATCAGTAGCCGATTCGTCGCCCACGATCCGGAATCATTCGAAATCGGCATTTGTTCAGTGAGCCGGCAAAACATTCCGATATTCCTCTCGTGTTTTCCCTGAACGGCACCAGGTGCAGGATACGTCAAGTTGGTCGAGGATATAACTGATGCTGGCGGCAGTCAGTCCCGACACGTGGCGATGGAACAATTGGCGCACGCTTGCCACCCGAAGCTCGTGCGTTTTCGTGATGGCCTGCATAGAGTCGATGGTCTGCGCGGATGAGTCATGCCACGCCCTGCGCCGCCACAACGCCACTCGAGTCCGGCCGGCGTGAACATGCTCCAGCGGCACTCGTGCCTCCACGCATCTGGCCGTCCACCGATGCCAGCGCATAACCTCTGCCAGCGCATAGCCACGGATCGTGGAGCCAAATCTACGCGGGTTCCATGGAATGGAAAAGGCTTCGTTTTTTGGCGGGCTCAGAGGCGAGAGGTGGCCAGACACATGCGGACGGGGCGGGTGGTGCCGTCCCTCCCCCACACAACCGCCGGGCCGGCCCCTGCCGCAAGGCGGAGGCCGGCCCGGATGGGTCCCCGGCTGATCAGGCCGACAGGCGCTCGGCGCTACGAACGACGGGCCGCCGGGCGCGCAAGGAAATCACGTCCGCCTGGGGAGGGGTCGCGTAGCGCAAGCCGGTGCGAACCAGCTTCAGGTCGAGGACAAATCCGCCCGGCATCGCGGCGGTCAGGTTCTCGGGCAACAGCGCGTCGCCCTGGGTCCAGCGATGCGTTCCCTCGGCGGCATGAAAACCGGTCGTGAAGCCGGCATGATCGAGCGGGACGTTGCTGTCGGCCACCGACATGCCGCTCAGGCAGATGCCGAGCCTGCGGTGGTCGCCGCTGGCCGGGTCGAGGTCAGCGAGGACGACGCTGCGCGAGACGATACGGACCTGCCGCGCGCCGGCCGGCACGATGAAGCGCACGCTGTCGCCCACGCACGATTCGGGGCGGATCGCGATGCCGTCCACCCGCAGATGCAGGTTGTCGTCCTCGGTGGTGGCCAGGCCGAGCTGCGCCGCGCGCGCGGCGAGACGGGCGCGCACGGCGGCCAGCGCCTCGCCCGCGGTGACGATCGGCAGGCAGGCGGGTTGTGGCGGCGCGTCGAGATCGTGGCCGAGCTCGAGGTAGCTGAGCACGTTGGTGAACATATTGCGGTTGCCGGTGTCGAGGAAGCTCTCGGCCGGCGCGCCTTCGGCGTAGAGCACCGCGTGGCGGGGGAGTTCGATGTGGAAATACTGCACCACGTCGAAGCCTTCGGCGCGGGTGATGGTGGTGCCGTTGAGCAGCTTCTCGGCCGGGATCAGCACGTCGTCGAGGCACAGCATGTGCTCGGGCGAGACATAAAGATCGCGTGCCGGACTGGCTTCGCCGAGCGCGCCGGCGGCGATGCGGACGGGCAGCAGGGCGACGCGGTGATGTTCGTTGACCAGCTTGGTGATGAAGCCGCGGGTGCCGATCCACTTGACCGGCAGCGCGCCGGCGGTGGTGGTGACCACCAGGTCGCCGATGTGCAGGTCTTCCACCGCGACCTCGCCGCGCAGGGTGGCGATGCGGGTGCCGCGCAGGAAGCAGGGATTGGTGATGTCGAGGACGCCGCCCGAGACGTTGGCCGTCCAGTCCGCTTTGGTCAGGTCTCGGCCGTCGGTGCTGGTGAGATGGACGGATTCGATCGCGGTGCCGTTGTTGGAAACGGTCAGGACGCCCGACGAGGCGCTGCCCGTATAGCTGACGCTGACGCTTGTGCTGGTAGCACCGAAGGTATTCGCCAGTTCCAGGCGGTCATTGCTTTCGAAATTGACGAGATCGAGCTTACTGTACGTAAGATTTGACGCAAGGGCATCCCAGTAAACAGTGGCAATTCCGGTACCGTCGTTGGCGAAGTCTACGTACTGTTCGCCACTGATACGGAAGGCGGTGCCAGAGCTGCCTATCTGCAGCGTGCTGCCGGAATTGGCATTGTGGAGATCGAATACACCGTAAGCGCTGGCGCCGCTGATTCCGACGCCCGTCGCCGGGGTGTTGATGGTGAATGTTGCACCTTGAGAAAGGTCAATCGTTGCACTCTCAGTCGAGCTGGTAACCCATTGCAGGGCACCGACCGTGACGTTACCAGTGGTGCCGTTGACGTAGACAGTGAAGCTGCCGCCCGGCGGAGTCAGGGTGGCGTTCAACACGGCGAGGTCGCTACTGCCTGGCGCCGCCTTGGTGGGATTCCAGTCGGCTGCCGTGGTCCAGTTCGCGTCGCTGCCTTTGCCTGTCCAGGTTATAGAGGCCATGGGATACCTTTCTCGCCCGATCTGGATGGGGCAGAACGCGAGGGGTTGCGGGCAGGCGAAATTCCGGCGCGCCGGGAACCGGATATGTAAAGATATTCTCTTTTCTGGAGCGTTTCGTCAAGCGTTTGTTAACGTATTTCAGTCGCTCGTGGTCGTGCCAGCGGCGCGCGCCGGCATCCTCCACTTGACCCCGGCCAGGACGGTGCGGTACGCGAACCATCCGCGGCAGGCGCGCTGAGCCCGTACCGGGAGCGGCCGCCGATGGAACAACCATGACCGGCACTCTGTACGGCCTCTGCGCCGCGACCTATGCCGCGCTGGCGGTCTTCGTGCTGCTGCGCACCCGGTCCAACCCGTCCCGCACGCCCCTGCTGGCCGCCTGCCTGCTCACCGTGCTCTGGGCCGGCACCGGTGCCGTCGTGCCGGCGGCGAATCCGCTCGGCGGCCCGGCCGGGGCGCTCGACCTGGCGCGGCTGGCGGCGTGGTACGGTGTCACCCTGCACCTGTACCGCCGTTTCGTGACGGACCGGGCCGGGCCAGGCCGCAGCTTCATCGTCATGGGCGCGCTGGTCGCGCTGATGGTCGGCGGCGCCATGCTGGTGGGGCTCGGCCGGGCCGGCGGGGCGCCCTCGCTGGCCTCGGCCGGGGTGGCGGCGCGGCTGATGCTGGCCATCAGCGAAGTGCTGCTGCTGGAGAACCTGCTGCGCAACGCGCCGGAGGAGGCGCGCTGGAACGTCACCCTGGTCTGCATCAGCCTGGGCGCGCTTTCCGTCTACGATATCCTGCTGTGCACCGACGCGGCCCTGTTCCGCCATGCCTCGCCGGTGCTGGCCGACGGGCGGGCGCTGGCGAACGTGCTGGTGGCGCCGCTGCTGGGGCTGGCCGCGCTGCGCATCCAGAAAGCGCCGGCGCTGGCGATGTCGCGCACCGCCGCCTTCCACAGCGCCAGCCTGGTGGCCAGCGGCGTGCTGCTGGTGATACTCGCCGGCGTGGGCGAGGTGTTCCGCGCCTTCGGCACACGCTGGGGGGCGGTGGCCGAGGTGGGGCTGATCTGCTCCGGCGTGATCGGGGTGGCGGTGCTGCTGACCTCCGGCGCCGGCCGGTCGCATATCCGCGCCGCCCTGGTCGATCCGTTCTTCGCTGAACGCTACGACTACCGCCGCGAGTGGCTGCGCTGCATCGACATGCTGGCCGGCGCAGGGGGGACGGGTACGGGCAGCCTGGCGCCGCTGCATACCAGGGTGATCCGCACGGTGGCGCAGGTGGTGGACAGCCCGGCCGGCATGCTGTTCCTGCGCGAGTCGGGACACGGCCCGGACGATTTGTCGTTCCAGTGGGCCGGGTCGTGGAACATGCCGGCGCTGTCCCTGCCCGTCCCGCCGGAGCATCCGCTGCTGGCGGGATTCGGCGCCGGCGAAAACATCGCGGTGCCCGATCCCGCCACGCTCCTGCACCCGCCCCTCGATGCCCTGTCCAATCTGTGGCTGGCAGTGCCGCTGCCGCACCCCGGCGGCGGGCCGGCCGGCTTCGTTCTGGTGGCGCAGCCGCGGGCGCCCTTCGCTCTGGACGGCGAGGTGTTCGCCCTGCTGCGCACGGTGGCGCGCGAAGTGGCCACCTACCTGGCCGAGCAGCGCGCCCTGCAGGCGCTGATGGAGGCGCGGCAGTTGCGCGACTTCGGCAAGCGCTTCGCCTTCGTCGCGCACGACATCAAGAACGTCTCCAGCCAGCTTTCGCTGCTACTGGCCAATGCCGAGCACCACATCGACAACCCCGAATTCCAGCGCGACATGCTGGCAACGGTGCGCGCCTCGGTAAGCAAGATCGGCGGCCTGCTGCGCCGGCTGCAGGAACCGCCAGGCGGCACGGCGCCCGGCCGGGTGGAACCGCTCGGCCGGGTGGAGGCGATCGCCGCCACCTGCCGCCGGCTGCACGGCGCCCGCGTGGTGGTGGAGGCCGGTGACACGGCAACCAGCGACGTGGCAATCGGCCCGGCCGCGTTCGACGCGGTGGTGACCCACCTGCTGGACAACGCAATGGAGGCGGCCGGCCCGGCCGCGCCGCTGCGCATCGTGCTGCGCCACGACCAGCGCCGGGTGCTGATGGACATTATCGACCGCGGTCCCGGCATGACGCCGGACTTCGTGCGCGACGAGTTGTTCCGGCCGTTCCGCACCTCCAAGCAGAAGGGCAGCGGCATCGGCGCCTTCCAGGCACGCGAGCTGCTGCGCGAGGCGGGCGGCGACCTGATCGTGCTGAGCCGGCCCGGCGAGGGCACCACGATGCGGCTGCTGCTGCCACTGGCCGCGGACGCGGCCGCGCTTCCGGCGACGTAAGCAGGCACGGGCTGCCCAGAGACATTTTCTGGCCGTCTCGGACCGGCTGTTTCTGGTCCGTGCGTTGACAGGCCCCCTCCCCGTCCGCACCGCCATGCGCCGACAAGGATGCCCGCGACACGCCCCGGCAGGACGGCGTATGGAACCGGACGGAACGAGGGCATGACGTGGCCAGGCCGAAGCTGCTGATCATCGAGGACGATGTCGGGCTGTGCAACCAGTACCGCTGGGCCTTTCCCGGCTACGAGACGCTGTTCGCGCATAGCCGCCCGCAGGCGCTGGCGATGCTGCAGCGCGAGCAGCCCAACCTCGCCATCATGGATCTGGGCCTGCCGCCCGACCCGGACGGGGTGTCGGAAGGGTTCGCGACACTGGAACAGATCGGCCGGGTTGCGCCGGAGCTGAAAGTGATCGTGGCGACCAGCCATGGCGACCGCACCCATGCGCTGCGGGCCGTGGCCGGCGGCGCCTATGATTTCTGCGAGAAGCCGATCGAGATCGCGGTGCTGCGCACGGTGGTGGACCGGGCGCAGCGCCTGTTCGAACTGGAGGAAGAGAACCGGACTCTGGCGCAGGCGAGCGTGCAGGCACCGCTGCGGCGCATCGTAACCGGCAGCGATTCCATGCTGAAGGTGAACCGCACCGTCGAGCGGGTGGCGCCGACCAACGTGACGGTGCTGCTGCTGGGCGAAAGCGGCACCGGCAAGGAATTGCTGGCGCAGGCGGTGCACGAGCTGAGCCCGCGCGCGCGCCAGCCCTTCGTGGCGATCAACTGCGGCGCCATTCCGGAAACGCTGCTGGAAAGCGAGCTGTTCGGCTACGAACGCGGCGCCTTCACCGGGGCGGTGAAACAGAGCATCGGCAAGATCGAGAGCGCCCACCGCGGCACCCTGTTCCTGGACGAGATCGGCGACCTGCCGCAGCCCCTGCAGGTGAAGCTGCTGCGCTTCCTGCAGGAGCAGACCATCGAGCGGATCGGCGGGCGGGCGCCCATTGCGGTGGATGTGCGGGTGGTGTCGGCGACCAACGTGGCGATCGAGGAACAGGTGGAACGCGGCCGCTTCCGCGGCGACCTGTTCTACCGGCTGAACGCGGTGAGCATCCGCATCCCGCCGCTGCGCGAACGGCCGGGCGACGCCATATTGCTGGCCCGATTCTTCCTCAACCGGTTCAACCGGGAGATGAACCGGTCACTGCGCGGCTTCAGCGAGGCGGCGGTGGCGGCGATCGGCGCGCATGCCTGGCCGGGCAATGTGCGCGAACTGGAGAACCGGGTGAAGCGGGCGGTGGTGATGGCGGACGGGCGGCTGGTGGATGCGCCCGACCTGGAACTGCTGCCACCGGAAGGGATGACGCTGGATTTCGACCTGCGGGCGGCGCGGCTGCGGGCGGAGCGGGAGGTGCTGCAGCGGGCGCTGGCGTACAGCAACAGCCGGCTGAGCCAGGCGGCGAAGCTGCTGGGGGTCAGCCGGCCAACGCTGTACGGGCTGCTGGAGGCGCACGACCTGATGCCGGTGCGGACGGTAGCGGCGGAGGACGAGGGCTGATCATGCGGACCAGCCAGGACGCTCCGGCTGGGCCGCGCCACTCAACAGCCGCGGCGGGTTCAGCCGAGCTTGCGGCGGCGAACGAGGCCGATGCCGAGAAGCCCGACCCCCAGCAGCGCTATTGAAGCGGGTTCCGGCACATCGACACTGGCGCTATCGATCGACAGATATTGGCCATTGGTATCGGTGATGCTGAACTGGAGCACGTTGCCGGTTGGGTCCAACAGATTGGCGGCGACCGCCCCAAACGAAAAAGTCTGGGCTGTCGCGAAAGGATCGGAATACGCGGAAACGGACCAGGATTGCAGCGTCACGCCATTCAACGTGACGGCGAACGTATAATTGTTGGGACTTGCCTGGGTGTCATTACCGCCCACCGTGAACGAGATATTTAAAGCCGTTGCCGTGCCTGAGTTGAAAGTCTGACTAAGCGTAGCTGTGTTGCTAGAAGTTGGGCCAAGATCGACGGCACTGTTCGTGCCGGCAGAGAACGAATTGTTGCTGTTGTCGATTATCGCCCAACCGTCCGGTGCATTGGAGCTGGCGATTCCATTGTAGGTACCGGCATAGATACCGGTACCGGTATTTGCCGTGAAATCGCCGTTGGTCAGCAGATTGGCGTGTGCCGTTGCCGCGCCGCCGAGCAGGCTGGCAGCCAGGAAAAGCGCCTTCAGGGTCTGCATGGCCGATCTCTCCAAACATACAGCGAGCAGGTAACGGAACGCCCGTCTCGGTGCCGAGCCATCTCAAAAATTCCACTGATCTAAGCAATGCAGGTTCCATGCCAGACGGAAATGGTCTTCGGGAATTGATGGTTTCCCCAGAACTGCTCCGGGGCCGGCCAGCCAAGTGTAAAGTATCCCGACAGTTCAGCGTGGATCGTTTTTTTGACAAGTCATGGCAATTTGCCCACACCCGCTGTTCGCTTGGCCGGGTGCGGTGCGCAGCCCCCCGCAGAGCCGGAACCGCAACGTTCTGCAACAAGCGGTTTCGAAGCACGCCGCCGGGGATGTAAAGTTTCCCGACAGGTGCCTTGGCAAATGACCCGGTTCGCCGGCGGGGCGGATCGCGGCACGGCCCGGCACGGCGGGACAGCACATTGATTTAACGATGTTTATGATGAGCCAACGCGGTCCGGGTCGACGTCCGGGCGGGGTGGCCGGGATGTAAAGTTTTCCGACAGTCTTGGTTTCCAACCGAAAGCGGCTGGAGAGACCGGCACAATTCGTCCCGAAAAGTGAACGAGTCTCCGGGGGTTGACCAGGCGGTGATGCCGGCGATCGCCCGCCCCGGCGTGTCGTGGCCGGACTTCGCCGACGATAGTGGGCGGTTTGGTGATGGGCGGGTAATCCGCCAATGATTTGCGTTTGTCAAGGCGCCCTTATGGCTAGCAATCATTTTTTGCGTGCCTCCGGCATGCCTTACTGAGTTGCGGCTCTACGTAGCTCCGTCCGCACGGATTGACACACGGACGGCTAAGCGTATGGCATTGCGTTCAGGTTGATGGCAATATGCATGGCGGCACGGTCGGCCATGCGGAGAGAAACCATGTATGTCCTTGTTCTGGCTTCCCAAAAAGGCGGCGCCGGGAAAACCACCCTCAGCCGCCACCTCGCCGTCGAGGCCGAGCGGGCCGGCTGCGGACCCGTCGTGCTGCTCGACGCCGACCCCCAGGGCGGCCTTGCCGCCTGGTGGAACCGCCGCCAGGCCGAAACCCCGGTGTTCTTCTCCTCCACCCTGCAGGACCTGCCGCTGCGCATCGAACAGGCCCGCGCCGGCGGGTTCCGCCTCGCCGTCATCGACACCCCACCCCAGGTCACCAGCCTGATCCGCGCCGTCGTGCAGCTTGCCGATCTGGTGCTGATCCCGACCCGCCCCTCGCCCGACGACCTCGACGCCGTCGGGCGCACCATCGACATCGTGGAAGAGGCCGGGCGGCCGATGGTGTTCGTCGTCAACGGCGCCACCCGCAACGCCCGCATCACCGGCCAGGCGGCGATCGCCCTGTCGCAGAGCGGCACCGTGGCCAAGCCAATGATCGCCCAGTCGGTGGCCTTCCCCACCAGCGGCATCGACGGCCGCACCGTGGGCGAGCTCGACGCGGCCAGCACGCCGGCCAAGGAAATTGCGGAACTATGGAAATACGTGGAAACGCGTCTCCGTAAATCCGCACGTGCGGAGGCGGCATGAGCCGCGCACCGGACCTCAGCGCCTTCCCCATCCCCCGCAAGGGCGGCGCCCGTCCGATCACCGACGCCGAAACGGAATCGGTCCCGTCGCCGGTCGCTCCGCCGCCTCCGCCGGTTCCGCCAGCACCGCCCGAACCACCGCAGGCAGCCTCACACCCCAATCCGGTACACCCAAATCCGGCACGACCCAGTCCGGCGCGGCCAGCCCGCACGGCACCGCGCCCGGTGCCGGCGCCCGAGCCGGTGCGCGGCCCGGTGATCGCAACCACCGTAAAGCTGGACGAGGGCCGCTACCTGCGGCTGATGGAGGCTGGCGCCCCCCGGCCGGGCCGGCTACGCCGGCGGACCATCCAGGACATGTTCATCGAAGCGCTCGACGAGTGGCTGGAGCGGCGCGATCTGTAGCCGGGGTGCCGTCTGACGGGCCGGCGGAAAGGGGAGGGGGTACGGGCTTACGCGAAAGACTGATTCCAGCGGGTTGGCAGAATGCTGCCGCCTTTTTCCGTTCGCAGGCCCGGCCTATTCGAGCAGGCCATCGATGATGGAGGCGCTCGCTCCGTCTTCCCCGAGTTGGCGGTCGATTTCCAAAAGTTCCCGGCGCAGGCGCTCGATGTCGGCGACAATCTTTTTCCGCCGTTGCACCAACTCATTCTCCCGGTCAACCCGAGCCTTCCGCAACCTCCGCTTGAATTCGATGATGTCGTCCCGCCTGGCCCGGGCGCCGACAACGCCCTCCTTGCGAGCAACGTCGAGTTCCGCGTCGGTCAGCGTGGTGAGCTGGTATGCGACTGAGTAGTTGTTCGGCAGTTCGGCCGGACTGAGGCGTCCGGCCTCCAGTGCCCGGGCAACGCACTCCAGTTGCGAGGCGATCTGGAAGCTGAACGGCAATTTGGCCAGGAAGAGCCGCCATTCTGCGTTTGTCTGCGCGCGGCGCTCGGCTGGCACCAGGTGTGAGTTATTGCCGCGAATCCGCTCTTCGATGATGCCACGGGCTTTGACGATACGCGTGCCGATGGTCAGGAAAGTCTCCTGGGCGCGGCTCCAGAGCGTGCCGATTTCGACCGCCAAATGTTCTGGATTTCCCGTCTCAAAGGCCGCTGTCGCCAGGACATCGCCACGCTGGTCCGGGTTCGCGGGAGGCTCCTGCTCAACGGCTTGCTCAATGGTGCGCCGGATGCGGGCGGGGTCCAGGCCGCGCCCGTCGGTGGGTGCGACGGTGGAGATCGTGCGGCGGACGGCCATGGGCTATGCCTCCAACCCGACACGGCGGCGGACGGCCGACCAGACGGCCTCGATATCCTCGCCTCCCGTGCATTTCCGCATTTCGGTTGCCCCCAGGCCCACCTCGTCGGCAGCCAGGAAGTCGTAGTACTCCCCGATCTCGACGGCGCAGAGTTCAGCGTGCCGGACCAGGCGCTTCTTGGCCAGCCCGATGACCCGGTTCGCCTTGGGCTTCACGAGGTTGAGGATACTCAGTGTCGGCCGCTTCCATTGCGCCAGCGCGCGCAGGAGGGTTTCGGCGGATTCCGTATCGCTGATGCCCACCTTCGTTGGCACCAGGACCAGGTCAACACCGAATGACAGGGTCTTCAGGACCTCGGAACTCTGGTCGATCGCCGGAGGCGTATCGAATAGCATGATGTCGTGTTCCTCTATGGAGAGGACCTCCGAGGCGTCGCGGACATCGTGGGGGTCAGCTTCGTAGCCGACGATTTCCGGGCTATCGGGGCAGTATTGCAGCCTGCGCTGAAGCCACTTGGTGATCGTCCGCTGGGTGTCGAAATCGACCAGGCCGACGTTGTAGCCTTCGCGTGCCGCGGCGCCTGCCAGGTTCTTCACCAGGAAGGACTTGCCAGGCCCTCCCTTGGCGCCGGTGCTCAGGATCCGGATGGTCTTCTTGAGCCGCCTGTTCTCGGTCTTCTGCGCCTGCGCGGAATTCACAATCCCCGCCTCCGATAAAAATTCAGTCGGCGGCGACCGTAGATCGGAAACCGAATGAAAGGGAGAGGTGGCGGATTCTTACCGGTAAGAATCTGACACCGGGGATTCTTGTGAACTCAATGCTTTGGGCAGCTTCCGTTTCTGAAGCGCTCACATGCGCTGAATAAGGCGGCCTGGAGCCAAAAAAAGGCCAGGGGGTACTCCCCCCTGGCCCCGGCCAAGAACCTCTCGGCCCTTGGAACCCACTTTTTAAGAGTTAGGTCGCCTTAGCTCGGCTTGTCGGAAGACGCGGCGGCCTCGTCCACCGGCGGACGGTTCCACCAGCCGCCGCCGAGCGCCTGGAACAATGACGCCGTGTCGGCCAACCGACCGGCCCGCGCCTGCACCAGAGCGAGCGCCGCCTGCTGATAGGTCTGCTCGGCATTGAGCAAGGCAAGATAAGCGATCTGCCCCAACTCAAGCTGGCTGCGGGTGATCTGCAGGCTGTGCGCTGCCGCCTGCTCGGCGTTGGCCGCCGCCTGCAACGCTTGCGCGTCGGCCACCAGCGCCCGCAGCACGTCGGCGACATTCTGCATCGCAGCGAGCACGGTGACCTTGTACTGCGCCCCCGCCTGATCGAAGGCCGCCCTTGCAGCACGCTCGCGGTGCAGCAGCGTGCCAAAGTCGAACAACGGCGCCGTCAGCTCGGCACCGAGGGTGAAGAAGTTCGTGCCGGGCGTGAAGAAATCACTGACCTGGGGCGCGCTGTTGCCGCCGACGCCGGAGAGGGTCAGCTGCGGCAGTCGTGCGGCAACGGCCACGCCGATCTGGGCGCTCGCCGCATGCAGCAACGCATCGGCCGCCAGCACGTCGGGCCGCTGCGCCACCAGCTTGGCGGGCAGACTGACCGGCAGATCGGTCGGCAAGTGGAGATCGGCGAGAGTGAAGATCTCCTTCGGCTCCTCGCTCGGCGGCACGCCGACGAGCGTCGAGATCAGGTCGCGCTGCTGGCCAAGCTGCTTGCTCAGCGGCGGCAGCAGTTCCTGCACCTGGGCAAGCGCCGCTTCCTGCGCAACCACATCGGCCACCGCAACCTGGCCGAAGCCAAGCTGGCGGCGGAGGATGTCGAGCAGGTCGGATTCAGCCTTGATCTGGGCGTTGGTCGCGTCGATCTGCCCGCGCAGCGACGCCTCCTGCACCGCCGCCCCGACCAGATTGGTAATCAGGGTGATGTAGGTCGCCTCCAGCTGGAAGCGCTGGTTGTCGGCCTGCGCGTGCAGGTTCTCCATCAGGCGCTGATTGGCCCCGAACACATCAGGCGTGAAGGTTACGCCGAGATTGGCTGTGAACACGGAATAGTAGGGGTTGGACGTGGGACCCCCCGGAGAGAGCGATTTTGTCGGACTCAGGTTGCGGCTGGCCCCAAGCCCGGCGCTCACGCTTGGGAAATAGGCGCCGCGCTGCGCCGCCACCAGTTCGTTCGCCTGGCGCAGGGCGGCACGGGCCGCGTCGAG
Source organism: uncultured Acetobacteraceae bacterium (assembly GCA_903918195.1). Lineage (GTDB taxonomy): Bacteria > Pseudomonadota > Alphaproteobacteria > Acetobacterales > Acetobacteraceae > Rhodovastum. The sequence continues at coordinate 20,426 of CAIXDS010000258.1, forward strand.
GCTGGCGTTGGTCGCCAGCGCCCGGAGAACCAGATCATCAAGCTTCGGGCTGCCGAAGCGCTTCCACCACTGCGCCTCGACATCCTGTCCGGCGAGAAACCGCTGCGCGTCACCGGTGGGGACCGGTATGGCGGCAGTGGCCGCAGGAAGCGGGGTGCTGAGGTAACCCTCCGCCGTGGGCGGCGGAGGGGTTTCATAGTCGGGGCCGACAGCGCAGGCGCCCGGCAGCAGGGCAACCGGCAGCAGCGCGGTGAACAGCAAGGCGGAGCGGAAACGATGTGTCATGTCTGCAACTCTACTCCGCAGGGGCTTCATTATTGGTCGGTGCAAGCCGTTCGGCTCGCCGAGAGATAAGGCCGATCAGCACCGGCAACACGAGGAGGATCAGTACCGGTGCGAGCGTAATGCCGCCCACCACCACCAGCGCCAGTGGCTTCTGCACCTGTGAGCCGATGCCGGTGGAGAAGGCCGCCGGCAGCAGGCCCACGCAGGCGGCCACACAGGTCAGGACGACCGCCCGCATCTTTGTCTCACAGGCCTCTATCAAGGCGGCGCCCTTCTCCATGCCCTCCTCCAGAAGAGTGTTGAAGTAGGCAATCACGATGATACCGTTCATTGCGGCGATGCCGAACAACGCCACGAACCCGATCGCCGCTGAAACGCTGAACGGCGTGCCGGTCACCGCCAGGGTGAAGATGCCGCCGACGATCGCCATCGGAATCACGCTCGCCGCCAGCAGCGTGTCGAGCAGCGAGCCGAAGTTGAAGTAGAGCAGCACGATGATGAGGCCGATGGCAATCGGCACCACAATCGACAGCCGTTTCACCGCGTCCTGCAGGTTGCCGAATTCACCCACCCATTCCAGCCGATACCCGCCCGGCAACACCACGTGCTGCGCCACCGCCTTCTGCGCATCGATCACCGCGCCGCCGAGGTCACGCCCGCGCACGCTGAACTTGATCGGAATGTAGCGCTGCTGCCCCTCGCGGTAGATGAAGGCCGCGCCGCTGAGAAGCTGCACGTCGGCCACGTCGGACAGCGGAATCTGCACCACGCCAGACCCGCTCGGCGACTGCGCCCCGATCGGGATGCGGCGGATTTCGTCGAGGCTGGTGCGGTAGTCGGCGGCGAGGCGGACCATGATCGGGAAGTTGCGGTCGCTGCCCGGCTCGTAGAAATTGCCCGCCGCCTGGCCACCGATGGCCGCCTGGAGGGTGGCGTTGATATCGCCGGGCTGCAGGCCGTAACGCGCGGCGCGGACACGGTCGATATTCACCTGCACGGTCGGCTGGCCCAGCGAGGCGAAGATCGCCAGGTCGGTGATGCCAGGCACCGCTGCCATCGCGTCCTTGATGCGCCCTGCCGTCTCCTCCAGCAGCTTGAGATCGTTGCCGTACAGCTTGACCGAGTTCTCGCCCTTCACGCCGGAGGCGGCCTCCTCGACGTTGTCTTCGATGTTCTGGGAGAAGTTGAAGTCCACGCCGGGAAACTCATTGGTCAGGCGATCGGATATCTCCTTGGTCAGGCTCTCCTTGGTGACACCCTTGGGCCAGGTGTCGAAGGGCTTGAGCGGGACGAAGAACTCAGCATTGAAATAGCCGGTGGCGTCGGTGCCGTCATCGGGGCGGCCGTGCTGGGAGATGGTGGTCTCCACCTCCGGATAGCTGGAGAAGATTTTGCGCATCCGGTCGACGTAGCTGTTGGAGGCTTCCAGCCCTACCGAGGTCGGCATGGTGGCCCGGATCCAGAAATTTCCCTCTTCCAGCTTCGGCAGGAATTCCAGCCCGAGGCTTTGCACCGCGACCCCGGCGAGCAGCAGCACGAGGGCGGAGAACCCGAGCACGAGGATGCGGTTGGGCAGCACCAGGCGAAGCACCGGGCGGTAGATCCGGTGCAGCAGCCGCACGACGATGGTCTCGGTTTCCTCGAGTTGCCCCGGCAGGATGATTGCAGACAGCGCCGGCGAGACGGTCAAGGCGGCGATCAGGCCGCCGGCAAGGGCGTAGGCGTAGGTCTTGGCCATCGGACCAAAAATATGGCCTTCCACGCCGGAGAGCGCGAACAGCGGCAGGAAGCCGGCGATGATGATCGCGGCGGAGAAGAAAATGCTTCGGTTCACCTCGATGGCCGATTCGGCGATGGCCAGGAACTTGCCGCGCAGGTCGATGGGCGTGCGGGCCCGTTCCACCTCGACCGAGCGATCGAAGCGATTGGCCCTCGGCTCGGAGAGATGGCGGAAGATGTTCTCCACCATGATGACCGTGGCATCGACGATGAGGCCGAAGTCGATGGCACCGACCGACAGCAGGTTCGCCGACTCGCCGCGCACCACCATGATGATGACGGCGAAGGCGAGGGCGAACGGGATGGTGGCGGTGGTGATGATCGCGGCACGCAAATTGCCGAGGAAGATCCACATCACCACGAAGATGAGGAAGATGCCCTCGGCCATGTTGTGCAGCACAGTGCGCGTGGTGATGCCGATCAGATCGGCACGGTCGTAAATGCGCTCGATGCGCACGCCGGGCGGCAGGATACCGGTGGCGTTGATCTTCTCCACTTCCTCCTCGACGCCGGCGATGGTCGGCTTACTCTCCCCGCCCCGCTGCATCAGCACGATGCCCTGAACGATATCGTCGTCGTTGTCCTGGCCGGCGACGCCGAGACGCGGCAGGTTGCCGATGGCGATGGTGGCGACGTCGCGCAGCAGCACCGGCGTGCCGTTGCTGGAGGTCAGCATGGTGTTGCGCAGGCCCTCCAGCGTGCTGATCAGACCCACGCCGCGGACGATCGCCGATTGCTGCGCGAAGTCGATGGTCTGACCGCCGACGTTGATGTTGCTGTTGTTCAGCACCGTCAGGATCTGCTGCAGGGTCAGCCCGTAGCTGACCATCTTCTCCTGGTCGATATTGACATCATAGGTCTTGGTCTTGCCGCCCCATCCGGTCACGTCGATCACGCCCGGCACCGCCTTGAACCGCCGCTCCAGCACCCAGTCCTGCAGCGTCTTCAGGTCGAGCACGGAATAGCCGGGCGGCCCGACCAGCCGGTAGCGGTAGATCTCGCCGATCGGGCTGGTCGGCGAGAGCTGCGCCTGCACCCCGCCGGGCAGCCCGCCGAGCTGGCTGAGCCGGTTGATGACCTGCTGCTGCGCCTCATTGAAGGTGTAGTCGTAGCTGAACTGCACCTTGATGTCGGACAGGCCGAACAGCGAAATCGAGCGGATCGCCTTGATATGGGGGATGCCCTCGAGCTGCACTTCCACCGGGATGGTGTAGTACCGCTCGATCTCCTCGGCCGACTGGCCGGTGGCCTGGGTGATCACCTCGACCAGGGGCGGCACCGGGTCGGGATAGGCCTCGATGTTGAGGTTGAGGAAGCAGACGAAGCCGCCGACCAGCACGAGGAGGAAGAAAATCGCCACCAGCATGCGCTGCTTGATGGAGAACGTGATGATGCCGTTCATGGCATGGACCTTTCCGGGCCTGTACGGCGCGGTTGGTGAGTATGGTCAGGGTGGGTGGACGGCAAACGACGGGTCATGTCCGCTACTCTGCCGGCCCCTGGTCCACGAGATCGTCGTCCTCAAGCGCCGCGCGTTCCGCCTCCTCGCGCCGCGCAAGCACCGTGTGGTGGTTGGAGAACAGGCTGATCAGCACAGGCAGCACCATCAGGATCAGCACCGGCGCGAGCAGGATGCCGCCCACCACCACCAGCGCCAACGGCTTCTGCACCTGCGAACCGATACCGGTGGAAAAGGCTGCCGGCAGCAGTCCCACGCAGGCAGCCGCGCAGGTCAGGACGACCGGCCGCATCTTCGTCTCGCAAGCCGTCAACAAGGCGGCCGACCTCTCCAGACCCGATTGCAGCATGGTGTTGTAGTGGGCGATCACGATGATTCCGTTCATCGCGGCAATGCCGAACAGGGCAATGAATCCGATCGCTGCGGAGACGCTGAACGGCGTGCCGGTCACCGCCAGCGAGAAAATGCCGCCAAGCATGGCCATCGGCATCACGCTTGCCGCCAGCAGCGTGTCGATCACCGAGCTGAAGTTGACGTAGAGCAGCACCAGGATGAGGCCGATGGCGATCGGCACCACGACCTCCAGTCGTTTGATCGCGTCCTGAAGGTTGCCGAACTCACCCACCCATTCGAGGTGATAGCCGCCGGGCAAAATCACGTGCTGCGCCACCGCCTTCTGCGCATCGATCACCGCGCCGCCGAGGTCACGCCCGCGCACGCTGAACTTGATCGGGATGTAGCGCTGCTGGCCTTCGCGGTAGATGAAGGCCGGGCCGCTCAGAAGCTTAACGTCGGCCACATCGGACAGCGGGATCTGCACCATACCCGTCCCGTTCGGGGCCTGCACCCCGATGGGAATGCGACGGATCGCATCGAGGCTGGTGCGGTACTCGGAAGAGAGGCGGACCATGATCGGGAAGTTACGGTCGCTGCCGCGCTCGTAGAAATTGCCCGCCGCCTGGCCGCCAACGGCCGCCTGCAGGGTGGCGTTGATGTCGCCGGGCTGCAGGCCGTAGCGGGCGGCGCGGACGTGGTCGATGTCCACCTGGATGGTGGGCTGGCCAAGCAAGGGGAAGATCGCAAGATCGGCGATGCCGGGCACATTGGCCATGGCATCCTTGATCTGGTTCGCCGTCCTGTCCAGCACGTCGAGATCGTTGCCGAACAGCTTGATCGAGTTCTCACCCTTCACGCCGGAGGCGGCTTCCTCGACGTTGTCCTGGATATTCTGCGAGAAATTGAAGTCGACGCCGGGGAACTCATTGTTGAGTCGGTCGGCGATCACCTTCGTCAGGCCCTCCTTCGTCACGCCCTTCGGCCAGGTGGTGAACGGCTTGAGCGGCACGAAGAACTCGGCATTGAAGAAGCCAGTGGCGTCGGTGCCGTCGTCGGGACGGCCGTGCTGAGAGACGACGGTCTCCACTTCCGGGTATTCCAGGAAGAGCTCGCGCATCCGGTCGACGTAATCGCCGGTGGATTCAAGCCCGACCGAGGTGGGCAGGGTGGCGCGGATCCAGAAATTGCCCTCCTCCAGCTTGGGCAGGAACTCCAGCCCGAGGGTTTGCACCTCGACCACCGCGAGGGCGAACATGATGGCGGTGAACCCAAGCACGAGGATGCGGTTGGCCAGCGCAAAGCGAAGCACCGGTTGATACGCCCGGTGCAGGAGCCGCACGATGATGGTCTCGATTTCCTCGAGCTTCACAGGCAGCAGCACCGCGCTGAGGGCGGGCGTGATCGTGAAGGTCGCAAACAGGCCGCCCGCAAGGGCGTAAGCGTAGGTCTTGGCCATCGGGCCAAAAATATGGCCCTCGATGCCGGAGAGGGTGAACAGCGGCAGGAAGCCGGCGATAATGATGGCAGCCGAGAAGAAGATGCTCTTGTTCACCTCGAAGGCGGATTCGGCGATCGCCAGGAACTTGCCGCGCAGCTCGACGGGTGCCTTCTGCCGGTCCAGCAGAACCGCCCGATAGAATCGTTTCGAAGGCGGCAACGATAGCTGGCGGTATATGTTTTCCATCATGATGACGGTGGCATCGACGACAAGGCCGAAGTCGATCGCGCCGACCGACAGCAGGTTCGCCGATTCGCCGCGCGCCACCATGATGATCACGGCGCAGGCCAGCGCGAAGGGGATGGTGACGGCGACGATGACGGCACTGCGGAAATCGCCGAGGAAGATCCACTGCACCAGGAAGATCAGCAAGATGCCCTCGACCATATTGTGCAGCACGGTGGTCGTGGTGAGGTTGATCAGGTCGGCACGGTCGTAGATACGCTCGATGTGCACGCCGGGGGGCAGGATGTTGCCGGCGTTGATCTTCGCCACCTCCGCCTGCACGGCGGCGATGGTGGGCTTGCTCTCGCCATCCCGGTTCATGATGACGATAGCCTGGACGATATCGTCGTCCTTGTCCTGGCCGGCGATGCCGAGGCGCGGCAGGTTGCCGATGGAGATATTGGCCACGTCGCGCAGCAGCACCGGCGTGCCGTTGCTGGACGTCAGCATGGTATCGCGCAGGCGGTCGAGGCTGGTGATCAGGCCGACGCCACGGACGATCGCCGATTGCTGCGCGAAATCGACGGTCTGGCCGCCGACGTTCACGTTGCTGTTGTTCAACGCCGTCAGGACCTGCGGCACTGTCAGGCCGTAGCTGATCAGCTTGTCCTGGTCGATGTTGACATCGTAGCTCTTGGTGCGGCCGCCCCAGCCGGTCACGTCGATGACGCCCGGCACTGCCTTGAACCGACGCTGCAGCACCCAGTCCTGCAGCGTCTTGAGGTCGAGTATGGAATAGCCGGGCGGGCCAACCAGCCGGTAGCGGTAGATTTCGCCGACCGGGCTATTCGGCGAGAGCGACGGCGCGACCCCGCCGGGCAGCGGCGGGATCTCGCTGACGCGGTTGATGACCTGCTGCTTCGCGTCCGGGTAGGTGTAGCCATAGGTGAAGTTGATCAGGACGTCGGCGAGGCCGAACAGCGAGACCGACTGGATCACCTTGACGTTCGGGATACCCTCCATCGCCACTTCGATCGGGATGGTAAAGTAGCGCTCGATCTCCTCGGCGTCCTGGCCGCTGGCCTGGGCGATGACCTCGATGAGGGGCGGCACCGGGTCCGGATAGGCCTCAATGTTGAGGTTGAGGAAGCTGACGAAGCCGGCCCCGAGCACGCAGAAGAGAAAGATGACGACGAGGACGCGCTGCTTGATGGAAAAGGTGATAAGGCCGTTCATGCTGTGTTCCTCAACCCGCCGTCAATCGGTCTCGATGGCGCGGTCGATGAACACGGCGCCGGTCGTGACCACGTGCTCGCCGGGCTTCAGCCCCTCGATGATTTCGACCTGGCCATTTGACACATTGCCGGTGCGCACCTGGCGCATTTCCAAGGTCTTGTCGGCCTGATTGGCGACCCAGACATGCGCCTTCTGGCCTTCATAGACCACTCCGCGCTCCGGTACGGCGGGCGACACCGTGGGGGCCCCGGTGAGGATGGTGAAGGAGCCGAACATCTGCGGCTTGAGCGCGAAATCGTGGTTGTCGATCTCGGCGCGCACCGGCAGCCGGCGCGTGTTGGTGTCAATGGACGGGGCGACGTAGCTGATGCGGGCGGTGAAATCGCGGTCCGGGAAGGCGAGCACGCGCACCGATACCTGGTCGCCGAGATGGATCTGCCCGGTCTCGGCCTCCCGCACATTGGCGATGAGCCAGACCTTGGAGAGATCGCCGATGGTGTAGACGGGATTGGCGCCGCCGCTGGAGGCGCTGACGATGTTCTGGCCGACGCCGATCTGGCGCTGGATGACGGTGCCGCCGATCGGCGCCCCCACCTCGACCTCGGGGATGACCGAGGCGTGCTCGGGATGCTCCTCCATGACCGCGATTTCCGCATCGGTCTTGCCGAGGATGCGCAGGCGGCCACGCACGGCGCCCAGCGCGATGTTGGCGGAATCCAGGCCGCCCTGGGCGGTGGCGAGGTCAACCTGGCTCTGTTGCCAGTCCTTCAGCGACCCGCCCTGGGCGTTGAACAGATCATGCGCGCGCTTCTCGCTCGTCTGCGCCATCCGCAACTGGGCGCGGGCGGTGCGCAGCGTGGCGACGGCGGCGATCAGGTCGTTCTGCGCCTGCACGAACTCGCTGGCCTGAATGGCGAACAGCGGCTGGCCCGCTTTCACCACATCGCCGGGTTTGGCAATCACGCGGGTGACGCGGCCGGTATAGGGCGAGAACACCGGCGTATTCAGGTCATCGTCGATGGCGATCTGTCCATCGGTGCGCCGTGCGGCTTCGAAGCTGCGCGGCTTGACCTCGGTAATGGCGAATGCGGCCCACTGGTCGGGGGTGGGGGTGAAGGTGGGAACCGTAAAGCTCTGCTCGGTGACGGGCTGGGCCTTCGGGGCCGCCTGCTCGGACGAGGACAGGAGGGACTTGCCAAGGACGCCGACGAGGAGAGCCCCTGCCGCGATTACGACGGCGATGAACTGGACGCTTTTTGGCAACCCCCGGGGCCTCTTCTCGGCATGCGGATCGGTATGCGGGTCGGGCGAACGGGTCGCAGGTTGCTTGAGCGTCACTGGCGATACACCAAATGTGGAGGCTTGAGGAGGGAACTGGCCTGGGCACGCACGCGAACCAACGGTCTGTGCGGAACCAGACACGTTAAATTGACCTAATAGCCAGAAGACCGCCAGCTATGCAACAGCGGGCAGCCGCCCAGAAGCCAGGGGTCCGGTGGCAACGGAACCGGCAATTCGATGCAAGTTCTGCGGCATAAAAATCAAATTAGACAGAGGGTTACAGGCCATCGATTGATGCGTGGGGCACTGCGCCCGGGCACAGCCCAGTGGTCGCAGTGGGGCGGCGCGCGGCCGTTTTCGCATTAAAGTGTGGCTTTCTGCCGACTGTCAGCGGCCCAAAGGCCTATCCCATCTTATCAACTGGCCTGAATCGAACTTTCGGTTCCGCTGCTGGCGGACACCCGCCCTCCGCAACAGTTAGTTCGGACAATTCCGAAAGTTACCGGCAACGAGCGATACTTTTGCCTACAGTGCCGGCAAGAAGATAAAGATAATGAAGGCCGTCTGACCGCGCTGCGGTCGCCCTCAGGGTCTGCAGACCATTGGTGGTTGTAGATAAACAACCAAGTTGCACCACTGACAGCCCGGGCCAAGAGCTGCGGTGCCGTTCACAATGTCGCTAAGCTCACCGGGGAGCGGCTCTCTTGTGGTCGGTCTTACTGTGATCGCACGATCGCGTCTGCCGCTCCAATTGAAATATCCTGCAAAATGTACATGGAGCGCACCGCGGGCGAAACCTGTGATAAATCACAGGGTGGAGGGCGATTGGTTGCGCAGACCCGTGATCCCGCATGGCGCGCCGCCACACCGGGAGGTGATCGCCGCCTGACGGTATGCGATCTCTGCAGATGGTTTCGAAAAGCCAACAAACTGGCGCGATGAAGCGGTATTCTGGCGCAGGCCCTAAGGCGCGATAATCAGGCCTTATCGCGCGTTCAGGAATTGTGCCATGTTTGTGCGTTTTTGATCCGTTCCGGACTTACCGCCCCCAATGACCAATCCTGACCGCCGCATCCCACCAGCCGCCGCCGCTGAGCAAACGCCAGGGCCGGCCGGAAACGCGCTCGTCCATCGCCCTCCGTTCCAGCCCGGCGACGGCTCGCCGGCGGCGCTGGCAGCACTGGCTGCCGCCATCGACTTCGCCCAGGAAGCCCTCGCCCCCGCCACCCTGCGCGCCTACCGCGCCGACTGGCACCATTTCCGCGCCTGGTGCCGCGACGCCGGCTGGCCGGCGCTGCCGGCCGCGCCGGAGACGGTCGCCGCCTATCTCGCCACCCTCGCCACTACCCATACCAGCAGCGCGCTGGTGCGCCGGCTGGCAGCGCTGAGCCGCGCCCACCGCCTCGCCGGCCAGGACTGGCCGCGGGCACACCCGGCCATCCGCAACACCCTGCGTGGCATTCAGCGCAAATACGGCCGCCCGCAGCGTCAGGCCGCGGCGCTGGCCACCGAGGAACTGGTGCGCCTGGTCGCGAGCTGCGACACCACCCCGGCGGGCCGGCGCGACCGGGCGCTGTTGCTGCTCGGCTATGCCGGCGCGCTGCGCCGGTCCGAACTGGTCGCCGTCCAGCGGGAACACATCACCTTCACCACGGAGGGGCTGCGTCTGCTGATTCCGCGCGCCAAGGGCGACCAGACCGGCAAGGGCGCCAGCATCGGCATCCCGCGCGGCACCAAGCCCGGCACCTGCCCGGTAAAGGCGCTCGAGGCGTGGCTGAAAACCTCCGGATGCGAGCATGGGCCGGTGTTTCGCGGCATCGACGCGCGCGGCGTGATCGATCGCCGGGCCCTGCATCCCGATGCGGTGCGCCGGATTCTGGCCCGGCACGCCGGTCTGGCCGGACTGACGGTCCCATCGGGGGAGCGGCTGAGCCCGCACGGCCTGCGCGCCGGCTTCATCACCCAGGCTTATATCAACGGCGCCCGCGACGAGCAGATCATGGACCACACGCGCCAGAAGGATCTGCGGACCATGCGCGGCTATGTCCGGCGGGCCAAGCTCGTCACCGACAGCCCGGCCAAGCTGCTGGGCCTTTGACCGGTGGCGCGGCGCGGTGAGGGGAAGCAGCGTCGCCTGCCCCGCAAGAAGATGCCCGAATCGCCGGTCATCGTGCCGGGCAGGCCGGCGCGTCTGGCCCACCTGATCCCCGGCAACGATCGCAACCAGCGCCACGAGCGCGCCCGCGCGGCGATGGCGGAACGGCCGCATACCAGCGAGCAGGGGGCAGACATTCTCTGCCTGCCCAATCCGGAGTGGCTGCCGCATTGCCTGACCATCACCGGGCCGCCTGACCAGCTGGCGGCGTTCCGCAAGGCGGCATGCGGGTGCGGGCAAGTGCCCTGGTTGCTGGATTATGATCGGTTGGAGGAGGAATGGGTTCACCGGCTGCTGGCGCCGCCGCCCGCGGCGCGGGGCATTTCCGTGCAGGGCGCCCGGATCGAGGCCCGGCAGATGCGCGACCTCATCGAAAGCCTGGATGGGCAGGCGGCCGAGCGCACCCATACGGTCAGCTGCCCGCTGGACCTCAACGCGCTCATCCCGGTTCCGGCAGGACTGCTCCGGCTGGGACCGGGCGATCCGGCCGTGCTGGCCTGGATGTGGGAGAACTGGGGCACGACGTGGATGCTGCGGTGCGTCGAAGAAATGCCGGCCGGCCCTGCCGACGGGCCGGTCCCGCAGGGCGATGCCGCCATCTGCTACCGTTTCTGGTCCGCCGACTGGACGCCCTGGCGCGCCCTGGCAGCGGTGCGGACGCGCTGGCCGGCGCTGACGCTGCATGTCAGGGTAGGGGGCGTCGCCGAATAGTTATGGCGTCAGCCGCGGATGCTGTGGCGAGGGGCCGCCGGGGCAGGTCGGTTGCACCGTTATCCTGCCGAACGGCGCCTCCTGTCGAAGCTCGGCCTGAGCGTCGCGGGCGAGTTCGAGACTGGCCACGACGGTGCTCGCGATAGCCCCCCGCAAGCGGAACGCCCGATCGGGCAGGTCGGGGGGAAATGCCGGGATGAAGCTGAGCAAGTCGCCACCTTCCGGCAGCTCGCTGAGCACGGCCCGCATGTGCATCACGGCCTGATGCGGCGACCAGAACATGCGGCGTGGCCAGGAGGCGAGGTCGGGGGCCCGGCCGCCGGACCCGCGCAGGACATCACTGCACGCCTGGAACAAGCGGAGAAAATCGGCGGCCAGCACCGGACCGGGAGCGATGTCTGCACGGCCCCGCTCGAACATATCCCGGCCAAGCTGTGGCCGCGCCTCCAGCCAGGCGGCAACGTCTCTCACCCGCTCCAACGCCGCGAGGCGGTCGGTCAGCCCCTTCGCGGCCTGGTCCGCCTGCTTCGCCTCGTCGGCGTCCTTGGGCAGCAGGAAGCGCGACTTCAGCCAGGTCAGCCAGGCCGCCATGACCAGCCATTCCGCCGCCCGCGTGAGGTTGACACGGTCGGCCGTCGAGACGGCAAGAAGGTATTGGTCGACCAGGGTCAGGATAGAGATACGGGCGAGGTCCACCTGTTGCCGCCGCGCAAGGTCGAGCAGCAGGTCGAGAGGTCCTTCGAAACCGTCCAGCCGGAGTTGGACCGCGTCGGGGTACGGGGCAGCGCCTTGTTCCACCGCCGCAGGGTAGCTGGCCTGCGGCTGTCATCAAAACCTGCTGGCGGGAAGCAGCCGCGCGACACGGGCATCAACACCGCCCCCCGTGAACTCGAAATTGATCGGGCCGAAGCCCGGCATGCCGTCAAGGTTGCCGGCTTGTCCCTACGCAGACTGGTAACCTGCTATACTATTGCGCGCCCCGATGGGCTTTGGCAGGAGAGCGAAAATGCGCCATTCAATCCGCTTTGTGATGGCGGGCCTGGTGATCCTGGCCGCCGCGTTTCCGGCCGCCGCACAGGAGAACAGCGGGTCGCTGGCTGGCGCGGAACTTGCGCAGAAATGGTGCAGCGACTGCCATCTGGTGGGCCGAGGGCAATCCCATAGCAATGATGCAGTTCCCTCGTTCGCCGCCATCGCGGCCGCGCCGGCAACCACGGCGATGTCGCTGCATGCCTTCCTCCTCACGCCACACGGGCCGATGCCCGATCTGAAGCTGTCGCGCGAGCAGATTGACGATGTGGTGGCCTACATCCTGAGCCTCCGCCAGCGTTGACGCGCTTCGGGCCGGTCTGCCGGTTTATGAAATAGATAATTTCAATAGGTTCACGCGCGAGCATGGCGGATGGAAGTCTGCAAGCAGGGCCTTGTACTTGCGCACGCGGAATTTTGTGCGGGGGAACATGCGCAAGCCTGCCTGAGGCCAGCCTCAATGCCAGCTGGAAATTCCGTCAGTCAAACGGACAGCCGGAGCCGTCAGCGGCTGCGCCGGCGAGGGCCCGCATCCTCCTGGCCGGCGCCATAAGCAGATGTGTACCGTCTCCAGTTCCAGGCGCCCCCCCTCAGGGTCGTCCCAGCACTGTACCTGCCGGTAGCCCAGTGCAGAGAAATCGGCTGGCTGGTAGCTGATGACGTAGTTGAATGCCTGAGCGGCGATCACATCGCTCCCGCTGCCGGCATCGAAAAGTGGCAGCCCCGGGCGCAAATGCGTATAACCGCCGGTGCTGGGCCAATATCTCGCCGGGAAGACGGCGACGCCGCAGGAACCAGGATCGGCGTTGATTGCACGCATCGCCATGATCGGCCCGCGGCCGTGGTGCCAATACCAAAGCCGCGGCGGCGCGACCGCCAGCGCGAGGGACGCGACCGCCCAGGCCATCGGCAGCGCGGTCAGCAGGGCGCGCCGCAGGAGCAGGCTGCCCACCCGTCTGCTCAGCCATTCGGCCACCAGCACCGAGCCAATGCCGGCCAGCGTCATAACCAGCGGCAGAGCCGGGGAGATGAAGCGCTCCTCCTTGTGGCCGATCGCCGAATGGACAAGGAATATCATCCCGGCCACCAACAGCAGCAGCGGCAGCGGCAGCCGCAGCCCCCCGCGCAGCGCGCAGAGCACGATCACGATCCCGGGCAGCCCCCAGGCGAACCATGTAACGCCGACATAATAGAGCGACGATTTGAGGCCGAAATTCGCCGCAACGCCGGCGATCATGTTGGCATAAATGTTCATCACGAACGACTGGAACGGCCAGCCCCAGGTGACCCAGTCGAGCAATCCGCACAGCAGGACCGGCGTCGCCAGGCCCGTCAGCAAAGCCCGGTACTGCGCCCGTCCCTCACCCCGCAACAGGGCGATCACGGCGATGCCAACCGCCGGCGCCAGTTGCAGGCGGAAGGCAATCGTCAGCCCCAGCAGCATCCCACCGGCAAACAGGCGACGGGCCGACCGGACGGCGCCGCCGGGATAGACGAGATAAAGGCCCACGACCAGCGCGGCCGCGGCGAAGGTCTCGGCGAGGACATGCGTCGAGAAATAGACAAGGTGGTACCAAACCGCAGTCAGCACGCCTGCCGTAACTGCGCCGGCAAAGCCCGCGCAGCGGCGGCCCCACAGGAAGGCGCAAATGACGGGACCCAACGACACGGCACAGAGCAGGACCGACACCGCCACAAGCGGGGCCGCCGGGGCCGGCCCGAAGAGGTCGCCCACGGCCATGCAGCCGGCGATCAGCCCTGGTAATAGCCAGTTTCGCGCTCCGACCTGGTACTCCCAAGGCACGAATCCCGTGCCATGCAGCAGGCGGTTGGCTTGCTCCAGATATTGGAAGACTTCATCCGGATGATTGATGCCGGGCTGGAGCAGCATCGCCACCACGCGCACTGCCACCGCCAGGCCGCAGATAGACAGCAACGCCAGGCTGTCGCGCCACACGTCCCGGGTCTCCGACGGTCTCGTCCGCGCCGCTTCGCCGGTCACGTGCATCATTCGCCCGCCGCCCACATCACCGTCGCCCACATCGCCGCGATCCACTCCTGTGCCGCCGCAAGTTGGGACATCGGCGCCAGGATCAGCGGCGCCTTTCGGCCTGGCTCAGCTTGCTAAGGTCGGGCGGCGTATCGCCCCCCGTTGGATATCCAAGCGCCCGTAACGGTATCAAGCACGATCCGATGAACCGCTGCAACGGCGTCGCCCACGCGGCGCTTGCAGCAACAGGTGAGCCGTTGCTTCGTTTGTCCGAAAGAAGCCATGTCGTTGCGTGTTGCTGGCGAACTCACTGGATCAGGCTGGCGGCGGCTATCCGGTTTCGGCCGGACGGAACGATACGAACCAGCCAGATGTGATTCTGTGGTAAATCGTGATTCTGTGGTAAGCGGATGGCATCAGTCGCCGCTCTGCGTGCAGCCGGCTGGCTGCCCGGAAATTGTGACGGTCAGAATTAAAGTTTCATGAAATCGATGTTGAATCGAATGTGCACGTAACACTTGTTCACAATGGCGGCGCTTCCCATTTTCATTCGCATGCCCATGTCGCTACTATGATGGACAGCACGAAAGCGACCAACCATACAGACGAAGATGACCTCGCCCACCTTGGCAAACTCCTTGTTGTGCGCCTCTGGCTGGCAGGAGCTGCCGTCGCTGCGGTGACCTCCCTCGTGCATCTGCCCGTGGGAAGCTGACCCCATCTATCGGCGTCGGCCGCGTTTAAAAACTAAGCGATTCCAATATACTGACGCGCCATCGTGGTGGATGGAAGTTCTTCGAACAGGATCTTGTACTCGCGGGCGAAGCGGCCGAACTGCCAGAACCCGTACCGCGTCGCGATCTCCGTGACAGTCGTCTCCGCCGGCGCGCCGCACAGCAGCGCGCGGCGCGCCAGGTGCATGCGGCGCAGCGCCAGGTATCGATGTGGCCCCATGCCCAGCTGGTCATGACAGCAGACCCGCAACGCCCGCTCCGACACGCCGATTTCCGCGCAGAGTTCGGGAATATAGAGCGGCTGATCCCGATGCCCTTCCAGCGACCTGCGGAAGCGGCGCATGATGACGACCTGGTGCTGCAGCGCCAGCCTGTCCGTACGGGCCTCCGCCTTGCTGATGCAGTGCACCATGGCCTGCACCAGGGATTGTTCCATGCCCCGGACCGCCCCGGGGTCGCGGAGGGTTTCGGGGGCATTTTCTGCCACCTTCGCAATCGCTGCGTGCAGACGCAGGAGCCGGGCCATCGCGGCGGCAGGGGGGATGACATGCAGCGTCTGCCGGGGCGGCGCGAGGTCGCAGCCGGCAAGCGCGGCACCGGCCGACACCATCGCCTCGACCGGCAGCGATATGGCCCCCCAGCAGGTGCGGCCGGTGGATCGCTGGAAGGCATCCTGGCCTTCACTGTGCCGGATAATGCAGGTCGGATGCATCTCCACGCCGGCCCAGAAGAGCGGCGGCCCGGGTCGTGTCCTGAACGATATGATGGCCTGGCCGCGGGGGTGGAACGAGTGCGTGACCCGCGCAAGGGACTCGGAGAAACGTTGCATCCACAAGCGATGCAGATTGATGTCGGTAAGTCTGGCACGAAAATGCCCGCCTCCGATCACCGTCATCTCTGTCCGCGCCACGCGGATGGACGCCGCGTAATCGTCGGGTTCCAGGAATGTTCGCACGGCGCTGGAAGTCATGGAAGCACCTCTGGTAAAGTTTCCAGGCGGTCCATGGCGGGGCGTGCATCAGCGCGGGCGCTTGTATCTCAGAGGTCGGCGTGGTCGTGTTCACGTTGCGGCGAGTGCTTATTCCTTTCAATTTGCGGCGATTGCCACTTCAATTTGCGGTGGGTGCCGTTTCATTTTGTGGTGAGCGTTGTTGCGGCCGTGGTGCCGCGCGCACCTGCGACGACACCACGGTTGTCCGAGCGGGGACCATTCGCGCCGGTCGCTACGGCTGCATGGTGATCACCATGGCATCGGCGCCCAGGCTGAGCATCAGCCCTTCGCGCTTCGCCCGCAGCCGCATGATCACGCCGGAGGGATTCTGCAGCAGCAGATCGCCGGCGCTCGTCTGCCCGAGGGCAAAGCCGTACCGGGCCTGTCCGTAAGTGCCGGGGAACTGCAACACGCCGGGCAGATGGTAGACGTAGCCTTGCGCCTCGATCTGCGAAACGCCGATCCCGCCGACGCCCAGCCCGCTGACGCTGAACGGGTAGGTCTGGCCCTGGTAGGTCAGGGTACCCGTGCCTGTGCTGCCGCTGCCGATATAGGCAGCCTGGATCTGCTGCATCTGCACCATGCCGTCGGGCATCATGCCTTCGAACACCTCCGGCGGCATGCCGCCGCCACCGCTGCTGCAGCCGGCAAGTGCGGCCGCGCCGCCGAGCAACAGCAGACAGTCGCGCCGGCGCAGGCGGCGTGTGTCATGAGGGGCCATGAAGCGGATTCCTTACACTTTGGGTGCTGACCGCCAGGCGATCCCGGGCCCCACGGTGAGTGATTGCCTCAGAAGGTCACCTGCAGCCGCGGGACAGGCCCGTACAGCAGGTTGTCCCATTTGAAGTCATCACGCCCGCTGCGGAAGCGGTCGTCCTGGCAGAACGCCCGGTTTATCGCGGGGAGGAAGATTAGATGAGTCCGTTTCAGGAAACCACGTAAATTCGGCAAGCGGCGCGGCCGGCACGACACGAAGATGACAGCGTCGCAAAATGCCGATTCCGGATAGGCAAGCGGCCGCCGGCCAGCCAGAATGAAAGCTCTGCGGGGGGAGGGCCAGCGTGGCGATCCGTCCGCCTTTGCCGGCCATACCAGACGCGTTGGAGAGGTCTCATGGCATTCCCCCACAAGATACGGTTTTTCGCCTGGATCGGCATGGGCCTGCTGCTGGCGATGGCGGCACAGGCGCAGCAGCCGCCACCGGCGGCACCCCCGCCAAAGCATACGGCGCCGGAGCATCCGGCCATCGAACCCGCCGCGCTGGAGATTTTGAAAGCGGCCAGCGCGCGGCTGGCGGCGGCGAAGGCGATCAGCTTTTCGGCGCTCACCACTTATGAACATCCCGCCCGGTCCGGGCAGCCGCTGTATTACACGACCCTGTCCGAGGTGGTGTTCCAGCGCCCCAACAAGCTGCGCGTCATCACGCCGGCGGACGGCCCGCCGTCGGAGTTCTATTACGATGGCCGCGTCATGGTCGCCTACGATCCGGCGGTGGATCTGGTGGCGGTGACCGATGCGCCGGCGAATTTCGAGGCGGCGATGAAGCAGGCCCTGGAGAGCGCGGCGATCTACTTCCCCTTCGCCGAGATTCTGGTGGCCGATCCCTACGCCAACCTGTCGGAGGGCCTGACCTCGGCCTTCCTGGTCGGCCAGTCGAAGCTGGTCGGCGATACCGTTACCGACATCGTGGCGTTCGCCAACGACAACGTGCAGGCGGAGATCTGGATCGGCGTCGAGGACGGCCTGCCGCGCGCGATCCGGACGATCTATCCGAAGGAGCCCGGGCAGGGGCGCACCGAAATCCAGTTCAGCAACTGGCATCTGGATGCGGATGTGGCGCCGGCCGCGTTCACCACGCCGCACCTTACCACCTCGCCGCGGATGTCTTTCGCCCGCCCCGATGCACCGCCCTCACCGCCAGTGAAATCGGCACCAGCAAAGCAGCAATGAGCAGGGGGGAATTCGCCATGAGCAAGCTGTCGATCGCCGCCGTGGTGGCGGGGCTGATGATCCTGGGCACCGGCCCGGCCAATGCCTGGATGCGCGGCGGGTATACCCCCAGCGGCGGACACTGGGGGGCCGGGGGGTCGGACGGGCACTGGGCCGGCTCGTGGAACGGTCATACCGGCGGCGGCTCGTACGGCACCACCGACAACGGCACGCACTATGCCACGACCGACCGCGGCGGCTCTGCGACCGCCTCGGATGGCAGCTGGTCATCGCAGAGCGCCAGCGGACGGACGAATTCGGGCACCTACGGCACGACCGCCTATGGCACGCATTACGCGACCGGCTCCTATGGCGGTACGGTCGCCACCAATGACGGGTCCTGGGCGGCCGGACGCAATGGCCAGTACGCCTATGGCAACACCTATTCCGGCGCCAGCGGCTACGGCTATCACCCGCCCGCGGTGGTCAATCAGTACTATGGCACCGGCTGCTACAATTGCGGCGGCTGGAGTGCGGGCGGGGCGGCAGCAGCCGGGGCCGTCGCCGGCGCGGCGGTGGGCGTGGCGGCCGGGGCGGCGATGGCCTCGAACGCCTACGCGGCCGGCTACGCGGCGGGCAGTGTCTATGCGGCGTTGCCGGCCGGTTGCATCTACACGCCCATCGGCGCCCAGACCTACTACCAGTGCAACGGCACCTGGTTCACGCCTTCCTATGGTGCCAACGGCACCTATTACAGCGTCGTGCCCGCACCCTGATGACAGACCGGGCGGGCGGCCTCAGGCCGCCTCCGCCCGGGCGTCCCGCGGTTCCGCGCTTTCCGCCGCATCCCACATCAGCCGCGGATCGAAACTCTCGGCGGCGAACATGGTGAGGATCACCACCGCGCAGAAGGCGAGGGCGCCGACGCCGGGCTGGATGGTCACGACATTGCCGAACTGCACCAGCGCGCCGAGCAGCGATTCCATGAAGATATCGACCATCGACCAGCGGCCGATGTTCAGCACGAAACCATAGAGCCGCGTCCGCTCGCGCAGGCGGGCGGCGGTGCCGGTCTGCACGCAGATCAGCATGGTGCCGAGCCCGACCAGTTTGAGCATCGGGATGGCGACGCTGGCCATGAAGACCAGCGCGGCCAGCGGCCACATCTGCGCCTCGATCAGCTCGCGCACGCCGCCCAGGATGGTGCTCGGCGCCCCGGCGCCAAGCTGCACGACGGTCAGCACCGGATAGACGTTGGCGGGGATGTAGAGAATGACCGCCGCCAGGCACAGCGCCCAGGTGCGGGTGATGCTGTCGGGCTTGCGCCGGTGCAGCCGCGCGCCGCAGCGCAGGCACCCCGCTTCAGCCTCCGCCGGCGCCGGCTGGACAAACCCGCAGCCATGGCAGCTCAGCACGCCAGGCGGCAGCTTCCGCCCGACCGCCAACACCGCCTTCTCCGGTCCGACCACGCCGCGGCGCTGCATCTCTTCCCAGACCACGTCGGAATCGAACTGCGCCGCCAGCCAGGTCATGACGAAGGTCAGCACCACGAGGGCCACCAGGGCCACGCCGATGTCGATCTGCACGAGATCCTGCAGCTTCACATAAGCAACGAAACTGCCGAGCAGGAAGACCTCGATCATCGACCACGGGGCGAGCCCGTTCAGCACCTTGAACACCAACCGCAGATGCTGCGGCGGGTGCTGCAGGCGCAACATCAGCAGCACGTACAGCGTGCCGCCGAGCAGCAGGAACGGCGCCACGATGGTGGTGAAACCGACCACGATGGACAGCGGCCACAGGCCCCGGTCGTCCAGTTCCACCGGGCCGCCGAACAGGTCGGTCCGGTGCACGATGCCGGCCGTCTGCACCGTCATCAGGGTCTTGATGGTGGCGATGGCGAGCAGCACGAGGGCGGCGAAGGCGAGGGCCGTGGCGTAGTCGAACGAATTGCGGTGGCCGCGCCGCAGCACCACGCCACAGCGGTCGCAGCGGGCCAGCTCATGCGCCTGCAGCGGCGGCACGACCTGGAACCGCCCGCAGCCGCGGCATTCGTGCAAGGTGGAAGCAGCTTCCACTACGCCCCCCGCGCGGTCATCGTCAGCTGCCGGTGAGTTTGGCGTCGGTGAGCCTGGCCCCAATCAGGTCGGCAAGCTGCCCGAGGGCATCGCTCATCGCCGCCACCTCGCCGGCGACGCCCGGCGCCGGCGGCGGGGCCTTGAGCGCGACGGCCTCCGCCATCGGTGCCTGCCGCGCGGCCGAACGGGTGATTCCCACCTGGGCGCGCAGGACGACAGTGCCATCGCGGTCGGCATCGAGGCGGAGCACGTTGATCTCCACCGTCGCATCGGATTTGTTGCCGATCGCGCCAAGCTCGGACAGCACGATGCTGCCCGGCAGGCGTTGCGAGAGTGCCTCGACCATGACACGGCCCAGCATGGCGCCGAGCGGTTCGCCCCACCAGTCGTTCTGCTCCATCTCGAGCTGGTACGAGGCCGAAGAGCGGACGATCTGCGGCCGTTCGAGATACCGCGCCAGGCTGATCTCGCGCAGGGCGACGACGGGTGGACCTCCGGTACGCGGCGTGCCGGGCACCGCTGCCAGCGTGTAGAGCGTCGGGTTGGGCGAACTGCAGGCCGCCAGCAGGGCCAGGCCGGCGGAGGCGAGCAACAGGCGTCGCCGCGGCATCGCGCTCATCTCGTCTCTCCGGTATCGGTGCGACCGCGCACCAGCGCCTCCGGATGGCGGGCCAGGATGTCCGACAGCACGCGGAACGATTGCGCGGTGTCGTTGAGCTGCACCAGCAGGCGGTCCAGGTTGCGATAGAATTTCGAGTTGTCACCGTAGCCGCTGTCCACGCTGAGCAGCATGCGGTTGGCCCGGTTGAGGGTGTCCTGCAGGCCGGCGGCGATGTCGGGCAGGCGCTTGATCGCCGGCCCCGCACCGGTATTGATGGTGGACAGCACGTCCCGCGCGGACGCCAGCGCCGCCTGCAGCGACGTGATGGTCTCGCGCATCGCCTGGCCGTTGGCGATCGTGTTCAGCCCGGCGAGGGTACTGTTCAGGTTATCGCCGATCTGCTGGAATGGCATGTTGGTCAGCTTGGCCACCAGCGTGTTGACCGAACTGATGATGCCGGCGAACTGGTCGGGCGCGGTCGGCACGACGATAAGGCCATCCTCAATGGTCACCTCCGCCGGCGGGGCGTTCGCCACGTCCTCGAACACCATGGCTTTTTGTCCGGTGAGCAGGTTGACCGACTGCAGTTGCGCGCGCATCCCCCGCGCCACCAGGCGGCGGATGTTCTCAAGCGCCCCGCGGCCGGCGACCGCAGCAATATCCCCGATCCGTTCCGGCTGGACCTCAAACTGGACAGGCACGCGGATCGTGTCGGTCTTCGGATCGTATTCCAGATGCACGCTGGTCACCTCGCCGATGCGGATGCCGCGCAGGGTGACCGGCGAGCCGCGCGAAATGCCATCGATGGCGCCCGAAAAATACGCCACCCCTTGCACCCGCCGCTTGAAGCCGGCCGCCTCCGCCGCCTGCTGGTCGGCGTAGAGCGGGAACACCGCCTGCTCCGTCTGCACCACCGGTGTCCGCAGGGCCGCCGGCGGCGTGTCGAAGGCGATGCCGCCGAGGATCAACGCGCGCAGCGATTCCACCTGCACCTGCACACCCTCGGCCCCGAGCTTCACGGACAGACCCGAGGCATTCCAGAAATGCGATTCCTCGTGCACGTATTTGTCGAAAGGCGCGCGGACGAAGGCGTGGATGGTCACGCTGTCGGCCATGTCGCCGATGTCCCAGCCGAGCACTTCGCCCACGTCGAGGCCGCGATAGAACACCGGCGAACCGAGATTGATCGACCCCAGCAGGGCGGCCTTGAGCAGGAAGGTGTGGCCCTCCGCGGTGGATTGCAGCACCGGCGGGTTCTCCAGGCCGGTGAAATGCCGGGCGGCGGGCGCCGGCTCGGCCGAGGGCAGCAGCGCGACATAGGAGCCGGACAGCACGGTCTCGAGCCCGGAGATGTTGCCCGCGAACAGCCGCGGCTTGACCACCCAGAACAGCGCGCGCTCGGTCAGCAACCGGTCGGCCTCGCGGTTCATGCGGGCAGTAAGGATGACATGGGTCAGGTCGGGGCTGAGGTCGATGCTCTGCACCACCCCCATGTTCACGTCCTTGTACTTGATCTGGGACTGCCCGGCGACCAGCCCTTCGGCACTCTGGAAGGTGACGGTAATCACCGGTCCGCGCTTGGACAGCGTATCCCAGGTGAGCCAGGCCGCGACCAGCACCGTGACGACCGGGATCAGCCAGATCGGCGAGGGCAGCCGCCGCTTCTGCACGCGGGCCTGCCCGGGCACGCCCAGGTTATCGCTCATCCGCCCCCCGCGCCTGCACGCCGCCGGGAGAACCGGCAGCCGGAACAACCCGCACAGCGATCACGCCGTCTATTGTCCACGATGTATTCCGTTTGTCATCGATGCGTTCCCGCTGTTCGCCCGGGTATTCTGTGGCCCTCCGCAATGCGGTGCAAGCGGCGCGGCACGCTGGCGGCGAGAACGACGCGGTGGTTGTCCATTTCCGGCAACACGGAGGAGCAATCTGTACCCTCATGTTCCGGGCCTGCCTGCTGCCGACCGACGCCGAGCCCTGGCTGGGCCTGCGCGGCACCTATTACCCGTCGCCGGACTGGCGGATTATGGCAGACGTGGCGGCGACCGGCTTCAGCGCCAATGGCGGGGATTGGGGCTGGAACGGGCGAATCGGCGTCTCGTACCTCATCACGTCATGGTTCGACGTGTCGCTGGGCTTCTTCGCCATGCAGACCAACCAGCCCGAAGGATCCGGCTTCCTCAACGCGCCACGGTCGGTGCACCTGCTGAGCTACGGGCCGATCCTCGCCTTCGGGTTCCGCTTCTGACGCGCAATCCGCGTCGCCGCACGCAGCTCGCACGGTTGTGATGATGGCAGCACGGCATATCGGTTCGTCTTGCCGAAACTGCATAGTCACCTTTCTGCCTCGCTCGCAGAATTCCATTGCACACGAAACAACAAATCAAAAGCGGGAAGGTACGAATGAAAAACCGAACTATGATTTGGGCACAACTCGGCGTGATCGCCGGGGGGATTCTGCTGACATCCGCGCTGACCGCCGTCAGTCCGGCAGTGGCACAAACGCAGCCAAAACCGCCGAACATTCTTGTGATCATGGGGGACGATGTCGGCTGGTTCAACATCGGCGCCTATCATCAGGGCATCATGTCCGGCAAGACGCCGAACCTCGACAGACTGGCCGCCGAGGGGCTGCGGTTCACCGACTATTACGCCGAGGCGAGTTGCACTGCCGGGCGGGCCAATTTCATCACCGGTGAGTTGCCGCTGCGCACCGGCCTGACCACCGTGGGCCAGGCCGGCGCCGCGGTGGGGCTTCCGGACGAGGCGGTGACGCTGGCCACCGTGCTGAAATCGCTGGGCTATGCAACCGGACAGTTCGGCAAGAACCATCTGGGCGATCTGAACCGGTACCTGCCGACGCTGCACGGCTTCGATGAATTCTTCGGCTACCTGTACCATCTGGATGCGATGTCGGACCCGTACTGGTTCGACTATCCGCAGGACTGGATCGACAAGACCGGGCCGCGCAACCTCGTCCACACCTACGCGACCGACGTGGACGACCCCACCGTGCAGCCGCGCTGGGGCCGGGTCGGCAAGCAGCGGATCGTCGATGAAGGGCCGCTGGCACCGTTCCCGAACATGACCGGCCTGCAGAACTGGCAGGAAGGCCGCAAAGCCAAATACGACATGGAGACCTTCGACGAGGTGCTGGTGAAGGCCAGCGAGACCTTCATCGACAACGCAAAGCAGGATGGCAAACCGTTCTTTGTCTGGCACAACACCACGCGCATGCACGTGTTCACCTACATCCCGCCCAATTACCAGGCGATGATGAACCCCACGAGCAACTACAACATCGAAGAAGCCGGTATGGCGCAGCTGGACGACAGCGTCGGCGCGTTGTTGCGGCACGTGAAGGACATCGGCGAGGAAGACAACACCATCGTCATCTTCACCACCGACAACGGCGCCGAAGTGTTCACCTGGCCCGATGGCGGCATGACGCCGTTCCGGGCGACCAAGGGTACCGTGTTCGAGGGTGGCTTCCGGGTGCCGGCGATCATCCGCTGGCCGGGCAAGATCAAGCCGGGCATGGTGGAAAACGGCCTGTTCTCCGGCCTCGACTGGCTGCCGACGCTGGCCGCTGCCGCCGGCAACCCCGACATCACCAGGCAATTGCTGAAAGGCGTGAAGCTGGGCGAGCGCACTTACAAGAACCATCTGGACGGCTACAATCAGCTCGACCTGCTGCTGGGCCGCGGCCCAACGGCGCGGCATGAGCTGTTCTACTTCGGCGGCCCGACCCTCGGCGCGCTCCGGATCGATGACTTCAAGTTCCAGTTCTACCAGCAGCCCTGGGGCTGGCCGGGCGAGAAGGTAACGACCGACATGCCGACCATCGTCAACCTCCGTCAGGACCCGTTTGAGCGGACGCCGTCGATCCGCGGTGAGAGCCTGAACAGCCTGGGCGGCGGCTACATGAACGATTTCTATGCCCGCCAGTTCTGGCGCTTCGTGCTGGTGCAGCAGGAAGTCGGCAAGCTGGCGCTGACGGCCGTCGATTATCCGCCGATGCAGGCGCCCGCTTCGTTCAACCTCCAGGCGGTCAAAGAGAAGATTGATGAGGTGATCAAGAGTCACGAAGGACAGTAGCCGCCCCCGCCGCGGCGGGGGCCTCGCCAGGGGGATCCGCCGTAGCGGGCTTTCGTCGCCAACACTGGCTGTGAACGGGAAAAGCGAATGTCAGCATACACGAAAATCCTGGCCGCACTCGGCATCGGTCTGGCATCGCTGCTCGGCACGGCGCAAAGGTCCGGCGCCGAGCAACGCCCCATCACCGCCATCGATATTGCGCTCGAGCAGGACGCAACGATGATCGCGCACGCGGAGGCCGTGAACGCCCGTCTGCTCAAGGAATATCCGATCGATGCCAATATCGGCAGCGTCAAAAGCTTCGCCCTGGACGCGACGCATCCCGCGCACGTCACGCTGCTGCAGCGCTATGTCCGCACGGCGGACCTCGGCAAACTCTACGCCGCGGTCAACAAGGTTCTGGTCAAGGAGAAAATTGGCGGCTGGAAGCTGGAGGCATTCAAGTACTCCTACATTCCGTGGAAGACGCTTGGCCTGGCGAGCATCGTGATCCGGCCGACCGACGATCTGCTCCGGCTGCAAGAGGAACTGATCTATGCGGTTTTGCCTTTCTCGGTGGCAACCGGCACCGCTGCCGCATTTGTCAGCACGCGCGACGAGCGCGATATCAGCCAGCCGACGATCGAATATGTCGAGACGTTCGTTTCGAGGCAAACCGGTTCACATTTCAGTCCGCACGTCACTGTCGGCATCGCCACCTACAAGGTCCTGAGCGGCTTGCTCGCCGAACCGTTCGATGATTTCACCTTTGCGCCGGCTTCGGTGTCGATTTACCAGCTTGGCAACAATGGAACGGCCCGCACGCGACTCACCGGATGGGAAGCAACGCCCTGAAGCTGCCGCCAGGCACGCGAAGACCGAAACCCCATGAACGCAATCCTCCCGCCATCCGTTGACTGCGGGCTGCGGCTACCCGACGGCAAGGACGTCGAGGCCGAACAAACGACGGACCAGGCCGTTGCGGGCAAGCCGGCGGCGGACGGGAGACGGCAACTGCATGACGGTCCGTTCGATCCCGGACAGGAAGAAATACGGCACCGCGATCCGGCGCCCGCGCACGACCAGGAGGAATTTCGTGGCGGTGAAACCGGCATCGCGGAAAAGCGTCCTGATTGACGCGGAATCGTATTCACGCAGGTGAAGACCGTGTGCCTCGTCGGCGAAGTAACAGGAAACGTCGTGCGGTCCGGTGACCCGGCTCGGCGTGCGGCACAAATACCTGCCGCCCGGGCGCAGGACACGGCGGACTTCGCGCAGATGGGTCGCCGCGTCGTCGGGATGGAGATGCTCGAGTAACTGGTTGGAATAGGCCAGGTCGATGCTGGAATCCGGCAGCGGGATGGTCGTCCCGTCGGTCGGCACGAAGCGGAAATTGCCTGGCGCGCCGGCGGTGTCGATCAGTTCCGGCGTCACGTCGAGGCCATAGGCCGCCGCGATTTTCGCGGCCACCGCGAAGGTCAGGGTCGCATCGCCGCAGCCGACTTCGAGATATGTCGTCTGCCCATCGAGATACGGAGCAAGAAAGGCAAGCTGACTGGCGACGCGTCGCGCCTTGTCGGCGGGCGGGCGGCTCAGCTGCGGATGATCGGGAAGGGAGGCGAACAGCATCTTGTAGACGGCCGTGTACAGCTGCCCGCGCGCCTCGCGTGGCGCCGCCATAAGGCGATCGCGCAACCCGCGTTCCACCTGGTAGGCGGCCTGAAGCCGTTCGACGGGCCTGGCATCGCCTATCAGACGCTGCCACCGCCCGACATCGGGCAGCGGAGAAAATTGCTGGTCTTGCCGTGCAGTCATCCGAAATCTCCTGCTGGTCCGACAGTCAGGGATCGGCACGATGGGACCCGCAAGGCCGGGTCAGCGAACCGCAAGCGGAACAGAGTATCCCCTGACATCGGCACGAACCCTCCTCTGCTCCAGCTGAGCTTTGACGATCGCCCGGACCACTGCCAGCATGGCGAACAGTATGAAGTTCACATCAAGATAGCTCGCGCTGAGCCCGGCCCCGGTCACGGCGAAGACGATCAGGCTCAATTGCAGCTTGCCAGCCAGGCTCGCGGCCCATTGCAGATCGGGGTGGCCTCGCGCGAGCGCCTTGGCCTGCATCCCGCTCCAGAAGCTGCTGACCATGATGGTCAGAAAGACGGCAAGGCCGAGAAAGCCGGTATCGCCCAGGATCTCGAAATAGATGCTGTGCGCGGCGTGCGGCCTGCTGTCGGGGTCGGGAGTCTCGATGAACGACAACAGGCCGAAGCCCGGCCGATAGGCATTCCAGATATTCGGCGAGGTAAGCGCATGCAGACCGCCGCCGAGCAGGGGATTGTCCAGCGCGATCAGGGTGCTTAGCTTCCAGGCTACCACGCGGCCCATGAACGAACTGTCCTCGCTCGCCGTTCCGATCGTGTTCATACGGTTCGTCCATTTCTCCGGGACGGCCTGGGAAAGAACCGCACCGAGCACCGCGACGGCAAGGAAGTACCTGACCTTGTGCTGGCTTCCCATAATTCCCGCGGCAGCAAGCACGCTCAGGCCGATGAAGCCCCCGCGCGAATTAGTGGCGAGCACACCGCAAGTAAACAGGACGATGCCGACCAGGCTACCCAGGCGCACCAGCGGCGCAGCCGACACTTCGCGGACATAGGCAAGCATTGGAATCGCCATCAGCATGATCAGCGCGACCTGGTTGTTGTCGCCCCAGCTCGGTGTTCCGGACAAATTGTAGGAACCGCCCGAAGTCAGGAATTTCAGTCCGTCCCCGGCTGCCTCGGACCCGGTCGCAATGCAGAGCGTCAGCACCAGCACATGCAGGCGTACCCGGGACCGCATGAAGGATGAGATGAGAAGGTTCAGAACAACGATCTTCCAGAGTTTATCGAGAATGTCCCAGCCAGTCGGATCGGATGCCTCCGACATGAACTGGGAAAGGGCAGCGATGCACAGAAAAAACAGGATCAGAACCGACGTCCGGTCGCAGTGGAAACTTTTTTTCTCCCGGCTTGCCAGCAGGGCAAGCGCGGTCAGGCCGGCAATGATCTTGTTGTAGGGAATGGCAGCACCAATCCCGTACAGCTGGAAGCCAGGATTTAGAAATGATATCCATACCCAAAGCAGGATACAAACGTGTATGCGGTTGAACGCGACGGTCAGGACAGCGAAGAACAGGCCGAGAAAGGCAAGATCGCGCAACGTTGGTTACCGGCGGTTGTCGCGGCGCCGGACATTTCGGGACGCCCGATCCGGCGGCGGCGTCTGGTTGCTCCGGTAGGCAAAGAAACCGCTCGTCGTCCCGCTGCCGGCGGCGTCGTTCCCGATCGCCCAGTAGCACAGGAAGAGCATCAGACCCGTGTCAAGCACGAGGAGCAGCACATCCATTCGGGAGTCTCCGAAAGCCTGTGGCGGTCTATCAAATTGGGATCGTTCCGGCCTGCCCTGTGGCGGATGTCGATCCCGCTCTTGCGTGTCCCTCCGGCCGCTGAGTTGGGACTCTACTGACGCCCCCGGGTTTGGGTCAAAACGGTGAAACCGGCGGGAATGCTGGATTCCAACATCGTCGGTAGAGTCCAGACTCAGGCGATGCCGAGCCGTCTGGCTTCGCTCTTGGGAACCGCCGGCGGGGACGGGTGCAGCACCAGCCCTTCCTTGTCTGCCTCCACCCTTGCCTCCGGATAGACGGCCAGGGCCAGGTTCAGCGCTTCCACGAAGGTCGGCTTGATCTGCCGCACCAGCCGGAACCCGGCGCCAAACTGGCCATGCACGGCCGCCCAACTCACCGGGGCCGGCTTGGTCAGCGCATGCAGCCGGTAGGCCAGCCAGATATAGACATCAATCGCCAGGCTGCGCGTGCCGATGGCCTTGATCGCTTCCTCGCGCACCGGCACCGGATGGTCGCGCAGCGAGCGCCAGAATCCTTCGTCCAGCCGCACCCGGTCCTGCCACAGCGACGGCTGGTTCTCGTCGGACACGCCGGCCAGTGAAATTGCGTCCTGGACGAAGGCCCCGTTGTGCCGGGTTTCGGCGCCATTGTCGCGTTCGGTGAAGAAGGTCAGCCGGCAGGCGGAAATGCGGCGGGCCTGCTCGGTGACCAGCTGGTAGGTGCGACCGCCGGTCGATAGCGACATCCGGCCCATCCATGAGTTCATCGAACGGCCAAGCTCGACTTCCGGGCAATTGGTACGGATCGCCTCGGTTTGCAGGTAGAGCAGGATCAGCCGGGCGATCGACCCGTAGGGAACGCCGACCAGATCGCCATGCCGGTTGCGTCCGGATTCGACCAGCAGCGTCGTGCGATGGCCTTCCCGGCGCCAGTAGCCGTCCTCGATGCGTTTATGCGGCAGCGAGGTCATGGCAAAGCCGGCATGGGTGATGCCGAGCCGGCTTTCTTCGTCCGACAGCACGGCCACGGCTGCATCGATGGCATGCCGCTCGGCCTTGCTGACCGCCAGCGCCCGTGCGCCGTCGATGCCATGCTGCTGGATCAGCCTGTGAATTTCACCCATGGCGCACATTGCTCAATTTGTTTCGTCGAATGCAAGTGGGACTCTACTGACGCGAGCTATTTGGAAGGCTATTAGAGTCTACTATTAGATTCGTCAGTAGAGTCCTGGGGATAACCCGAGTCGCGTCGGTAGAGTCCAAACCCGCGTCAGCAGAGTCCTGTGGATAAAAGCGGCTGCCTGTGGACGACTCCGGAACCGCCGGGGGCGTCAGTAGAGTCCAAACTGTCGCGACTCGGGGGGCTGCTCGGCAGGGTCAGGGGTTCCAAGGGCGTTGCGGACCCCTGTGGGTCCTGGGTGAAGGCAGCCGGCGCGTCTGGCGGGGTCCAGGGCAGTGTCTGGCCGGTGCCGAAGCGGCAGAACCTGCCCACCTGCATCGCCTGCCGCAGCGGCATCAGTCCCTCCAGCCCGTCGGGCTGGAGGGCTGTTGGGTAATCTACCAGCGCCAACTGGAGGGCTTTCGGTCACACTGTCGCCAATGCGCGGCACATGCTGGCGAACTATTGAGATTGAAGAAAGGTAACGTTATTATGTTCAACCCCGTGAAGCGGTCCAGGGGGCAATTGGCCAGGGGGCGATAGGATTGAGTGAGCGCATGGCCGACAGCAACCTGCCGATCGACGTTGAGGATGACGACCGTTCTGCCTGGCGCACCACCTGCACGTCAGCCGCTCCGTTATCGCGGCGGGCTTTGCCCCGCGCATGAGGTCATGGCTGCGGCGTGCCTTTGTGCCCGGCCGGCGATGGCGGTTTCCGACCGGGCCATCCGGATGCCGCTGCATGGCACGATCCGTGCTCGTGCTCGTGCTCGTGTCCGTGCAGGTGCCGGGTCGGGCAGATACGTGACCGATTACCGCCTTATCCTGGAGATTCCATGAAACTTCGCGCGATCCATCAATTCCACTCCGGCTCGGCCTATGGGGATGGAATCACGAATGGGATGTTCTTTATCAGAAATATATTACGCGAATCCGGGTATCGCTCCGACATTTATTGCGTGCACGTCGAACCGCGCTACAGCGAAGAAATATTTTCATTTAACGATTATGAAGATGATCAGGAGACGCTTATTCTTGTGCATTATTCTCTTGGAACATACCATGATTCCTGGATATCGCAATTGCGTTCCGCTCGCGTGCTCATATATCACAATATAACACCATATTATTTTTTTCCGATAGGGAGCGAGCTCAGGCGTCTTGCCGATTCGGGCCGTCACCAGCTCGCGCAATGGGCGAAAGACCGGCATTTCATGGGTGCGATCGCCGATTCCGAATTCAATGCCGAGGAGCTTGCATACTGGGGTTACGCGCCGGTCGCACCGATCGGGCTGCTGGTCGATCTCGATCGGATCCGCGGCCACGCGTGGAATTCGCACATTGCCAGCGAAATCCAGGGCGCCCGCAATCTGCTTTTTGTCGGCCGGTTGTGCAAGCACAAGGGGCAGATTGGTCTCGTGCGAATGATGGGCCACCTTGGCGCCATCATGGAATCGCCGGTGCGACTTTTGCTTGCCGGAGCCAGCGCATCGGATGACTACGAAGCGGATGTTCGCAACGCGGTCATCCGGCTTGGTCTCGAAAAGAATGTCGAGATCCTCGGCAAGTGTGAGAACGAGGATATCTACGCTCTCTACCGCTCGGCCGATCTCTATGTGTCGCTGTCGCAGCACGAGGGGTTCGGCATGCCGCTGGTCGAGGCGATGGCGTTCGATCTGCCGGTGCTGGCGTTCGCGGCCGGGAGCATCGCCGCGACCCTCGGTCCGGGCGGGCTTGCGCTGGAAAATCCGACTCCCGCCACGATGGCCGCCGCCGCCAAACTGATCCTGCAGGAACCCGGCCTGCGCCGGCAGATCATCGAAGGGCAACGCCGGGCGCTCATGCGCTATGAACGCCCGGTGCTGGTCGCCGCCTTCGAGCGCTTCCTGCGCCAGATCGGCTTCGACGTGACCCTCAAGCCCGCGCCGCGACCCGTGCCGGTGGCGCGGCAGCAATGGTCGGTGGAGGGCCCGTTCGACAGTTCCTACAGCCTGGCGATCGTCAATCGCGAACTGGCCCGCGCCCTGGCCCGGGCGGACGAGGCGGTGGCACTCATCTCGCGCGACGGACCGGGGCCATTCCCTCCCAGCCAGGCCTTCCTCGACGCCAACCCGGACATCGCCGGGATGGTCGAGCGGGGCCGTGCCGGCACCTTCCCCGATTTGTGCCTGCGCAATCAATACCCCCCGCATGTCGCGGACATGCGCGGCAGGCTACGCGTTCTTGCCAACTACGCGTGGGAGGAGAGCGGCTTTCCGGCTGACTGGGTGGGCGAATTCAATGCCTCGCTCGATCTTGTCACCGTGACGAGCTTCTATGTCGCCAAGGTTCTGCGCGACAACGGCGTGCACGTTCCCATCCATGTTGTCGGCAATGCCATCGACCATATCTTTGCAGATCCCATCTTAAAAGATGCAGACGGAGCGGTGCCGCCGGCGGGCTGGCACGCGCCCGGCGCTTTCCGGTTTCTGCATATATCTTCCGGTTTCCCGCGCAAGGGGCTCGATGTCCTGCTGGCGGCATGGGGTGCGGCCTTCACCCGCCGCGACGCGGTCGAACTCGTCATCAAGACATTCCCGAACATCCATAACCGGGTCGAGGCCGAACTCGCGGAATTCCGCGCCGGCCACCCGGACGGCGCCCCGATCATACTGATCAATGCGGAACTCGATCCGGCTGCCGTGTCCGAACTTTACGACCGTGCGGATGCGCTCGTGTGCCCGTCGCGGGGCGAGGGTTTCGGCTTGCCGCTGGCCGAGGCGATGGCGTTGGGAAAGCCCGTCATCACGACGGCCTATGGCGGGCAGAGCGATTTCTGCACCGCCGATACGGCCTGGCTGTGCGACTACAGCTTCGCTTATGCCAAAACCCATCTGGATGTGTTCGGTTCGGTCTGGGTTGAGCCGGACCCGTGCTCGCTTGCCCGGGCGTTGCGCGATGTCGTCGAGGCAGGCGACGAGGAACGCACCCGCCGGGCCGAAGCCGGCCGTGTCCGCATCCTGTCGCATTACACCTGGGACCAGGTGGCACAGCGCACGCGCGTGGCCGTCGCGCAGGTCCGCCGGACGCCTTCCGCGGCGGCGCTTCGCCTGCCGGAGATTGGCCTGGTATCGAGCTGGAACAGCCGCTGCGGCATTGCTGCCTATGCGCAGTCGCTGTTCGGCGGCATCGAGGCGGAACGGCTGCACGTGTTTGCCCCCAAGGGGGCCGAGACCCTCCGGCCGGACGAGAGCTTCGTGCACCGGTGCTGGGTCCAGGGCTGGGATGATCCGCTCGATGAGCTGTTTCGGGAGATCTGTGTCGCCGGTGTCGAGGCGATCGTGCTTCAGTTCAATTTCGGCTTTTTCCGCCTGGGGGCGTTGCAGCTTCTCCTCGAACGCCTGCGCGAACGCGGCACGCTGGTAGTCATCACGATGCACTCCACGATGGATGTCATCCGGCCCGATCTGACGATCCGGCTGGCCGATATCCGACCGGCCCTGGCCCAGGTGTGTCGCCTGCTGGTGCATTCGGTGCATGACCTGAACCGGCTCAAGGCCATCGGCCTGGTCGATAATGTGGCCCTCTTCCCGATGGGGCTGCCGGAGCCGTTCGGCGGCGATCGGGCGGCGGTGCGGCAGTCGCTGGGACTGGCGGGAAAGACCATCGTCGCCAGCTTCGGCTATCTGCTGCCGCACAAGGGATTGCGCGAACTCATCAGGGCTTTCGCCCTGCTGCGGGAGAAAATTCCGGAGGCGCATCTGCTCATGTTGAACGCGCTCTACCCGGTCGGCGAATCGGATGCGGAATTGCGCGCCTGCCAGCAGGAGATCGCGGAACTGGGGATCCAGGACAGGGTGACGCTGGTCACCGGGTTTCTCGAAGAAGCCGATGTGGTCGCGCGTCTCGCGGCCGCCGACGTCATTGTCTATCCCTATCAGGATACCCAGGAATCGGCGAGCGCCGCGGTGAAGATGGGACTGGGTTCGCTCACCCCGGTTGCGGTGACGCCATTGCCGATCTTTGCCGATATCACGACGGTCAGTCACGTCCTGCCAGGCATCGCACCGGCGGATATAGCCGCCGGCCTGGCGACCCTTCTTGCCGACCGGGCGGGCCATTCCGGCCGGGTCGAACGGCAGAAGGCGTGGGTCGCAGCGCATGCCTGGCCGAAGCTGTCAGCCCGGCTCGACGGTTTGATCCGCGGCGAACGGTGCGCAGGAGTGGCCGCCGATTCGCCGGTCACCGATTCACCAGTCTTCCAGCCGCCAGTCTTCCAGCCGTCAGCCTTGCCGGAGGTGAGTCCGGTTTGCTGATGATGGCGCGCCCGGCCGCGGAGGGGGGCAGGGCTGCCGGGGCTCAGGGAATGGCGGGCGCCGCCGCGACGGTCATAGCGGTGTCCCTGCCGCAGCGATGCCGGCGCTGCACCAAGTAGTTGGCGCGCATCTGGTCGAAATTGTCGAAGTGTATTTCCTTGGCGCGCGGGTCGATCTGCCGGGTGGCGACGATGTCGGCGGCGACCTCGATGCTTTCGGCGATGATGATCGTCTGCACCGACAGGCCGCTGCCGACGATCGCCCCGGTGGTGGTCCACAGCAGGGCGTTCACCAGTATGACGTCGGCGGCGGCGTCGCGGTAGGTGCGGGGGCCGATGAAGGGCAGCATCACGTAGCCGCCTTCGCCTACCCCCATGCGGCACAGGCTGAGGCCGATATCCGCCGGCACCGGCTCGTAGCCCCGCAGGCTGGCCTCGTCCCACCAGCCCAGCACGCCGGCGGTGGAGTTGATGCCGAAGCGCTCCGCCGCATTCCAGGCGGTCGATAGGTCGCCGACCAACAGGCTGGACAGCAGCGTCAGCGGCTCGTTGATCAGGTTGGAGATCACCCGCGCCGGTCCGGGGGCAGGGGCAGCGGAGGGCGACGGTTCCGGCGCGGCCGGCAGCAGGCTGTCGAGCCAGGAATAGATCGTGCGGTTGAAGGCGAAGATGATGCGGTTATAGCCGTTCAGCAGGTCGCCGGCAGCGGCGGGGTCGGGGGGGACAGCGGCCGGTTCCGCCGCCCCGGCCATGGCCGGGGCGCACAGCAGCAGCATTGCCAGCAGGCAGGCGGCCAGGCAGGCGGGCAAACGCAACACCGGGCCTCGCGTGTCGGATAAGCCGGAACGAACCAAATCAAAGCTCCCACGCCGCCATATGATCAGCCCCGCCTGGCGGAGGCCGCGCTGTCCGCCACCAGGTCCTGCCGCTCGATCCGTCGCAGCGACGTCGCCATTCGCATCTCGTCGCGTCGGATATCCTCGATCGTCGCACAGGTGAAGGTGATATGTGCGGCCGCCGCCTGCTCGGCGGCGCGCGCATCGCCGGCCAGGACCGTCGAACCGATGGCGAGGTGCTGATCCAGCAGCATCGCGCGCACCCCGGAGCGGCGGTACAACTGCTCGCGATTGTAGAAGATGCCGCGGCGCATGAGGTCGCCCAGCACGCGCATGATGTGCAGCAGCAGCACGTTATGCGCCGCCTCGTAGATCAGGCCGTGCAACTCGACGTCGCAATCCGCCTCCTCGGTCGGGTCCTCGGCGCCGTGCGCCGCCTGCATCCGCGCCAGACAGGCGTGGATTGCCGCCCGGTCCGGCCCGGTTGCCCGCAGGGCGGCGAGGCCCGAGGCATGCGCCTCGATGCACCGCCGGTACTCGAAATAATCGGCCGCCGTGCGCTCGTCATCGGCCAGCAGCTCGGCCAGCGGGTCCACCAGCGGACCCAGGAAGCGGGCCACGACGGTGCCAGACTTGCCGGTGATCAGCAGGCCCTTTTGTTCCAGAAGGGCCAGGGCCGCGCGCAGCGACGGGCGGGAGACGCCGAGCTTCTCGGCCAGTTCCCGCTCGGATGTCAGACGCTCGCCGGGACGCAGGACGCCTTCGAGGATCATGGTCTGGATGCGCTGGGCGATGATGTCCGCCAGGGGAACAGGCCGGATCTGCTCGGTCATGGAAGCTTCCTGAGGCTGCGGGCGGCAAGGTGCACGGACCAAGCTGCCATAGCGCCGGGATTTTACCATTTAAAACTTGGTAAATTAATCTTGCCAAGACCGTTTTGGTGCGGATAGGTGTCCATCGCCCGGCCATCACAAGCCAGGCCCAGACAGCACGACAAAACGGCGGAGCCACAGAACGCTCGACGCCCAGGGAGGAAAGCATGCTCCAGGATGGAGACCATGGCGCACGGGACGCCCCACGCTGCACCGCCGGCCGGCCGACCGGCCGGAAGCGGCAAGCAGTATCCATTGCAATGAACGCGGAGGAAAAATGTTCCACCAGCTTCTGACGCCGGTCGGGGACAGCCTGGGGCTGTCCGTGCTGGTGGCCGTTCTGCCGATCGTCACGGTGCTTGTCCTGCTCGGGCTGTTGCGGCGGCCGGCGTGGCAGGCGGCCCTGGCCGGTCTGGTCCTCGGCCTGATCATCGCAGTTACCGCCTGGCAGGTGCCGCCCCGGCTCGCGTTCAACGCGGTGCTGAACGGTGGCGTGTTCGCGCTCTGGCCGGTGATGTGGATCGTGGTCAATGCGCTGCTGCTCTACAACATCGCCGTGGAATCGGGCCGGTTCGATGCGTTCCGTTCCTGGGTGATCACCCATCTGCCGAACGATCGCCGGGTGGTTCTGGTGGTGGTCGGCTTCTGTTTCGGCGCCTTGCTGGAAGGGGTTTCGGGGTTCGGCACGCCGGTCGCCATTACCAGCTCGCTGCTGATTCTGGTCGGTTATCCGCCGCTCGAGGCGCTGGTGTTCGTGCTGATCTTCAACACCGCGCCGGTGGCGTTCGGTGCGCTCGGCGCGCCGGTGACGGTGCTGGGCGCGGTGACCGGTCTGCCGACCACGGCGCTGGCGGCGATGATCGGCCGGCAATTGCCGGTCATCGCATTGCTTGTTCCGTTCTATGTGATGGCGCTGTACGGCGGCCGGCGTTCGGTGAAGGCGTTGTGGCCGGTGCTGCTGGTTGCCGGCGGCAGTTTTGCAACCTCGCAGTTTCTGGCTTCCAACTATATCGACTATACGCTCACCGACGTGCTGTCCTCGCTCGGTTCGTTGACCGCCACGCTGCTGTTCCTGCAGATCTGGCGCCCGGCGCCGGATGCCGCGTTCGCGATTGCCGACAGGCGCCTGGCGAGCGCAGAGCTGGCCTCCTCCGTGCCGGCCTGGCAGGGCTGGCTTCCCTGGGTGATCGTGTCTGTGGTCGTGATTCTGTGGACCTCGTTCAAGCTGTCCGCGATCGGGCAGCAGAACATCCCCTGGCCGGGCCTGGACAAAGCGATTTCAATCACCCTCTATAACGACAAGCCTTATGCTGCGGTCTGGGCCTTTCAGCCGTTGGGCACCGGCACCGCGATCCTGCTGGCCGCGGTCATCACCGCGCTGATCGTCGGCTTGTCGCCGGGCGGGTTCGTGCGCTGCGTCGGACACACCATCCGTCAGGTCTGGCTGGCCGTCGTCACGGTGACGCTGATCGTCGCCCTGGCCTATCTGATGAACTACTCCGGCCTTGCCTACACGCTGGGCAAGGGCGTTGCGTCCACCGGGCATCTTTTTGTCCTGCTGTCGCCTTTCCTGGGCTGGGTGGCGGTGATGCTGTCGGGCAGCGACACCTCGGGCAATGCGCTGTTCGGCAATCTGCAGGTGGTGGCGGCGCGGCAGCTCGATCTCAATCCCATCCTGTTCGCGGCGACCAATTCGTCGGGCGGCGTGATGGGCAAGATGATTTCGCCGCAGAACATCGCCACCGGCGTTTCGGTGACCAAGCTGAAAGGTCAGGAGGGTGTCGTGTTCGCGCGCACGTTCGTCCACAGCATCGTGCTGACCGTGTTTCTCGGCTTGCTTGTCGCGGTGCAGCAATATCTCATCCCAGGCATCATCCCAGGCTAGAACGCTCTGACCGTAAACGGTCAGAGCGTTCTAGCTTCTTGTTTCGGAGAGCAACTTTATCGGCTGGCTGTCGCCGGTCTGGCCGATGTTGCTCTAAAGAATGGATTCCAAAGGCTCTGCCTTTGGCGGGGTCCAGGGGCAGAGCCCCTGGCCTTCCTTGCCCTACTCCCAGCCCCCGTGCATCCTTCCTTCGTGCGAGGGAGGACGTCGAACGTGACCAGCAGTCACGGCAGCATCAGGCGTGGCTACTCGTTGTCGCGCGACCCCGCCGAGGCGGTGCGCGAATTGCACGAGGGCATCGCCCAGCCGGAGATGGGGCTGGCCGTGTTCTTCTGTTCGGCCGGCTATGATCTGGATGTCCTGGCCGGCGAACTCGGCCGGCGTTTCGCCGGCGTGGAGATCATCGGCTGCACGACCGCCGGCGAGATCACCCCGGTCGGCTACCGCGACGGCGCCATCACCGGCTTCAGCATCGCCGCCGCCGATTGCTGCGCGGTTACCGCCCGCATCGATGGTCTCTCCGGGTTCCAGATCTCCAACGGCCAGACCATGGCCGACGCGCTGATCGCCCGGCTGGCGCAGCGCGGCGCGGGCGCGCTATTGCCGCACAGCTTCGCCATGCTGCTGATCGACGGCATGTCCGCCAACCAGGAGACCGTGCTGAGCGCGATCCATGGCCGCATGGATGGCATCCCGATCGTTGGCGGCTCGGCGGGCGACGATCTGCGGCTGCAGCGCACGCATGTCTATCACCAGGGACGCTTCCACACCGACGCCGCCGTGCTGACGCTGGTGCGGCTTCGCCAGCCGGTGAAGATATTTCATTCCCAACATTTCTACAGCACCGACACCCGCCTGGTGGTGACCCAGGCCGATCCGGAGCGGCGGATCGTGAGCGAGATCAACGCCGAGCCGGCGGCGCTGGAATATGCGCGAATCATCGGCATCGACGTGTCGGAGCTGACCCCTGCGGTTTTCGCCGAACGTCCGGTCATGGTGAAGGCCGGCGGCGAATTCTATGTCCGTTCGATTCAGCGCGCCAACGAAGACGGCAGCCTGACGTTTTTCTGCGCGATCGATGAAGGGGTGGTGCTGCGGCTCGCCCGCCACGAGGACATCGTGCTGCAGCTGCGCGCGCTGTTCGGCGCGATCCACGCCGATATCGGCCCGCCCGAACTGGTGATCGGCTTCGATTGCGTGCTGCGCAATCTGGAGGTGGAACGGCGCCAGCTTCGCCAGGTCGCCGGGCGCCTGCTGACCGAAAACAATGTGGTCGGCTTCAGTTCCTACGGCGAGCAGTTCGCCGGCATGCACGTGAACCAGACGTTTACCGGTGTGGCGATCGGGCGGGGCAAGGCATGAGCGCACTGTCGGCACCGGCGGCCGTCGTCGGCGAAGCGCGCCTGGTTCTGCTTGAGGCCGAGAACCGCAAGCTGCGCAAGATCAACAAGGTTCTGATGGACCGTGTCGAGCGCGCCCTGGACACCCAGACGGACAATGGTTTTTCGCTGTTCCAGACCGCGATCACGCTGGAGAGCAAGGTCAGCCAGCGCACCGCGGAACTGTCCACGCTGACGCAGACGCTGCGGCGCGAGATCTTCGAGCGGCGCGAGGCCGAGGCGGCGCTGCGCATCGCCAAGGCGGAGGCCGAACAGGCCAATCTCAGCAAGACCCGCTTCCTGCTGGCGGCCAGCCACGATTTGCACCAGCCGCTCAACGCCGCCCGGCTGTTCCTCGGCGCGCTCGCCGACGAGGTGAGCGGCGAGCGTCCCCACGAGCTGATCGAACGGCTTGAATCCGCCCTGGAATCGGTGGACGACCTGCTGAGCGCCCTGCTCGATATCTCCCGGCTGGATGCCGGGGTCTGGCCGGTGCAGCGGGAGTCGTTCCCGCTGGCGCCGCTGCTGGCCCGGCTGGCCCACGAGTACCGGCCGCAGGCGCAGGCGCTCGGGCTGACGATGCGGGTGGTGCCGAGCCGCCTGGTGGTGCACACCGACCGCCGGCTGCTGGAACGGGTGATGCGCAACCTGATCAGCAACGCGATCCGCTACACCGGTTCCGGGCGCATTCTGGTCGGCTGCCGCCGCTGCGGCGCCGAGGCCCGCCTGATAGTGGCCGACACCGGCATCGGCATTCCCGACGAGAAACGGCAGACGATCTTCGAGGAGTTCCGCCAGCTCGGCAACAATCCGCGGCGCGACGACAAGGGGGTGGGGCTGGGCCTGGCCATCGTTGAGCGCATCGTCCGGCTGCTGGGCCTGTCGATCGCGGTCGAGTCCTGGCCCGGGCGCGGATCGCGCTTTGCCGTCCTTGTGCCGCTCGGCGTGGCGGGGGAGACCGGCCCGGAGGTGCCGCCTGCCGCGCCGCTGCTGGCCAGCACTCTGGACGGGCTGGTGGTGGTGGTGGTGGAGAACGACGCGGCGGTGCAGGCGGCCATGGCCACCCTGCTGCAGGGCTGGGGCTGCACCGTGGCGATCGCCGCCGCCGCGGCCGAGGCGATGGAGCGGCTCGCGGCGCTCGGCCGTGCGCCCAATCTGATCGTGGCCGATTACCACCTGGGCGGCGGCAGCCTCGGCATCGCGGCAATAGGTATGCTGCAGCAATGTTATGGGCCAGACGTGCCGGCGCTGGTCATTTCCGGCAACCGGTCCGAGGCGCTGGAAGCGGAGATCCGGGCGCTCGGGCATGGCTTCCTGCGCAAACCGGTGGCGCCGGCCAAGCTGCGGGCGATGCTGAGCTACCTGCTGAGCGAGGCGCGGCGGCGGTGAGGCCGGGGGCGGAGCGGCGGGGCTGTTGGGCGACCGGATTCGATCGACCCGTTCCGTTTGGTTTCAGTGTGTTATGCGCCGTATATGTGATAACGTTTCATTATCACATATAGGATGGAACAATTGAATTAGGTCTGCTGTTGCTGAGAGGCACTCGGTTGCATCACAGATAGTTTACTGGATTTTTCGAAAGATTGGGCTATTTCTAATTTCTCAGAAAAATTACCGACTGTTCCACCGGGAGTTCACCGATATGCCAACAAAGGCACAGACTTACGAACTCGAGAGCCTGCTTTGGGATGTAGTAGATAAAGGATTTGTCATTATTCACATATCAAAACTTTGGAGACTTTTAGACAAGGGCAGTCGCGCTGCTGGCACGTGGAAAGCATTACTCGACGCTTGGGACGAAATTGACCATGGAAAGGAACGCTCAGACCTACATATTTTTGAAGCTAAGCACGAATATTTAGTTATTTCTGCAACGCCATCAGAGCTAATCGTCACAAAGGCCGGGGAACGCGGTTGAGCGCTTCCTCGCTCACGACCGCGCAGGAGCAGTTATGCCACGACCAATCACCAAGCTTAGCGACCACATCGCCAAGAATTTTGCCGCAGTTGGCTCTGTGGCGCTTATCAGAAAGGCTGTACCTGTCCATGTCGGCACTCATATTCGCGAGACAGATAGAATAGACAACCGAACTCATGTTCGAGTTCTGCGTGGATTTCGGATAGCGCTTGCTGGTTTGATAGGCTGTTCTCCGACGGTAGCTGATCTCCGCAACTTGCTGAGCCGGCACGTTCGCCTCAACGGGCGGCGCGTTCCGCCTACGCGGTTCGTCGTATTCGGAAAGCAGCACAAAACCATGCACGGCAATAGCGGAATCGAATGAGTGAATCCGGACAACCCGTTTGGAACGGCGTGCCTCCGGCGCGGCGGTCCGAACGGGCCTGAAGCGAACGCGTCATGTGCACCGGACTTCTGCACCAGAAACGCCCTTAAATTTCAACGGCACCGTTTCTGGTGCGGTAATTTTGAATTCTGAACCGTCCAGGACGCCGCCGCCGGCTTGCCCATGCCGCATCGTTCGTGTGGCGTGGTCGGCGGCGATTGGGAATGAGCTCACACGGTCAAGTATCGCTCTCGTATCCTGACTCACGCCGGCTGCGTATCGCCAGAACAAAAACCGTATCTATGCTGACCACGAAGCAATAAAGTGCAATATAGCCGGGCGAACCCCGCCCGATCACCAGCTCACGCCGACTGCCCTTGACAGGCCAGCCGATGAGCGGAGAGTGGGTCAGGATTTGGATCGCCTGCACGATCTCGTCAATCCGCGCGGGCGCGTCCTTGGCCTCGAACCGGGCCATATGGTCCGAAAAGCGCTCAAAGTCGTCAAGGACCTCCGGCGCGAGTTCGACGCGCGCCATGCGCCCGGTCAGCGCTCCGGCTTGCGAGCCACCGGTTTGGGCGGGTGCTCGCCGCGCGACCGGGCCTCGAGCCAGGCTTTCGCGGCTGTTCGGGACAACGTGGCGGGGCCTCTCGGCTGAGGGGCTGGCAACCCGTCGCCGCCGGCATTACGTTTACCACATGGGCACCATGCACTCCGTGACCGATGACGACGCCCCCGTGCCGCGACAGGAAACTGCTGAGGAGCGGCGACAGCGGCTCGCCTGGGAGGCAGAGAGGATTGCTGAGGCCCGCGCCGACGTTGCCGCCGGACGCGTCGTCTCCGCCGAGGCGGTCAACGCCTGGATCGACAGCCTCGGCACCGACCAGGAGTTGCCGCCGCCACGCTCCGGCCGCTGAGGCACTGCCGCGCCTGTGCCGAGGGACCTCCGTTACGCCGATCGGGCGATTGCTGACCTTGAAGCTGTCGTTGACTGGCAGACGCAACCAGGTTCGGGCGCGGCGGCCGTGCGGCGCGTGAAGGCAATCCGGGCGGCAATCGAACGTCTCAGGGACGTTCCATGCCTCCATGTTCATGGGGAGCATCCAGGTACGCGGGAAATGTCCTGCCAGGGACATCGGGTGATTTACGAGGTGGTTCCCGACACTGGACGCAACGCCACAGCCGGTAACGTGACGGTGCTGCGTGTGTTCGGGCCGGGACAGTCGCGCGACCGCCTGTAGGCCGGCCTACGCCGCTGAAATGGCCATCTAAAATGGCATGCTAAATAGCGCTATTGTGGTACTCCCGCCATCGGTGCCGCGATCACACCAGGTGCCGCTGGAACTTGACGATCGCCTGCGCCCGGCTGACCACGCCGAGCTTGCGCAGGATGGCGGTGACATGCGCCTTCACGGTCATTTCGCTGATCGAAAGGTCATAGGCGATCCGTTTGTTCGACTTGCCCTCGGCCACCAGATTGAGCACCTCGACCTGACGCGGCGTCAGCGGGCCGCTGAACGGGTCGTCGGCGATGCCGCGGTCGGCTGGCCGCTCGCGCGCCGGGTCCGGCTCGCCGAGCAGTTCGCGGGGCAGGTAGATGCCGCCGGCGAACACCACCTGCAGGGCGGTGGCGATCAGGTCCTTGGGTGACGATTTTGGAATGAACCCGGCGGCGCCGCAGGCGAGCGCCTGGCGCACCGTCTCGGCATCGTTCAGCGACGAGATGACCACCACCGGCGTCTGCGGTACCCGGCCGCGCAGTGTCATCAGGTGCGACAGGCCGTGCGCGCCGGGCATGAACAGGTCGAGCAGGATCAGGTCGATGTCCTCGTGCGCCTCGGCCAGGGCGAGCAGCTCGTCCACCCGGGTTGCCTCAAGACAGATCAGTTCCCAGCCGTCCACGCCGAAAAGCCCTTCCACCACGTCGCGAATGGCTTCGCGGAACAATGGATGATCATCGGCGATCAACACCTTGGGCATGGACGGTTTTTCTCCAGTCTGTTGCATTCTATTACAACAGGCACCGTCATTCTAGCCGGCAGGCGGGAAAATGGGCATGCGCACAACGTCGCATCGTGATAAGGCCTCTCTACGACCAAATGGTGATGGCGGGGAGGAGCTTTGAGCAATTATTAATCGAGCCTGGCGGCCCGGGGGAAATCCGGTGCCGATCGTCAACGAAAAAGCGCAGTCGCCTTGGAGGTCCAAGAAAATGAAATCAACAGCCGCTGCCCTTTTGGGCGGTGTGGCACTCGGTATAGGGCTGATCGGAAGCCCCGGTGCCGCCATTGCCAATGACGGGGTGATCCAGGCTGCCGCCGACCCGAATGCCTGGGCGGTCAATGGCCGCGGCTACGACAACACCCGTTTCAGCCCGCTCACCCAGATTACCACCGGGAATGTCGGCAAGCTCCGGCTCGCCTATTCCTTCCAGCTCGGCTCGCTGCGCTCCAATGAATCCACGCCGCTGGTGATCGGCGACACGCTGTATGTCTCCACCTCGTGGGGGCCGAAATACGTCTATGCGCTGGATGCTGCTACCGGCGCGCAGAAGTGGAAATACGAGCCCGAAATTCCTGACGACGTGCTCCAGTTCGCCTGCTGCGACGTGAACAACCGCGGCGTCACCTACGCCGACGGCAAGATTTTCGTTGGCCGGCTCGACGGTTTCCTGGCGGCGTTGGACGCCAAGACCGGCAAGGAACTGTGGTCGACCCAGGTGGTTGACTACAAGCAGGGCTCGGTGATCACCTCGCCGCCGCTGGTGGTGAAGAACCTGGTGATTACCGGCTTCGGCGGCGGCGAATACGGCGCCCGCGGCAGCCTGCAGGCGTATGATATCACTACCGGCAAGCAGGTCTGGAAGACCTGGACCGTGCCGGGCCCGGGTGAGCCCGGCAACGAGACCTGGAAGGGCGATTCCTGGCAGCACGGCGGCGGCGCCCCCTGGCTTGTCGGCTCCTACGACCCGCACACCAACACGGTGTTCTGGGGCACCAGCAACCCGGGTCCGTGGAACACCGCGGTGCGCAGCTCCGGCAACTCCGATTACGGCAAGCTCACCAACCTCTACACGGCGAGCACGCTGGCGCTCGATGCCGATACCGGTCACATCAAGTGGCACCTGCAGACCACCCCGGAAGATGCCTGGGACTATGACGGGGTGAACGAACTGGTGCTGGCCGATCTCACCATTGGCGGGGCCAAGGTGCCGGCCATGCTGAAGGCCGACCGCAACGGGTTTTTCTATGTGGCCAACCGCGAGACCGGCAAGCTGATCTCGGCCGAGCCGTACGTGCCGCAGAACTGGGCGAAGAGCATCGACATCGCCACCACCCGGCCGGTCG
Source organism: uncultured Acetobacteraceae bacterium (assembly GCA_903918195.1). Classification (GTDB taxonomy): domain Bacteria; phylum Pseudomonadota; class Alphaproteobacteria; order Acetobacterales; family Acetobacteraceae; genus Rhodovastum. The sequence goes on from CAIXDS010000258.1 coordinate 64,204, forward strand.
AAATCCCGGATATGCGCCCGCGCCTGGACCACAAGGTCAGCAATGTCTGCCCCAATTTGATCGGTGGCAAGAACTGGCAGCCGATGTCGTTCAATCCCAACACGGGCTTCGTGTATATCCCCAGCAACAACGTCTGCATGGACTGGGCGGTCAGCGAGGTTAATTACCACCGCGGCGTGTTCTATCTCGGCGCCGAGTTCCCGGTGCGGGAAGGGCCGGGCGGCTATCTCGGCGAGATCATGGCCTGGGACCCGGTGGCGCAGAAGAAGGTGTGGGGTGTAAAGGAAGACCTGCCGTTCAACGGCGGCACGCTGAGCACCGCGGGCGGGCTGGTCTTCTACGGCAACCTGCATGGGTTCTTTAAGGCGCTGGACGCCAAGTCCGGTGCCGAATTGTGGAAACTGCAGCTCGGCAGCGGCATCGGCGCGGCGCCGATTTCCTACGCGGTGGGCGGCAAGCAATACATCGCCGTGGTGGTCGGCCGCACCGCTTCCATCCCGGCCTTCCTCGGCGAGGTCGGCACCCGCATGGTTGCGGCCTCGCCAGAAGGCGGGGCGTTGTTTGTCTTCACGCAATAACTGACCAAGGGAGGTCCTTAAAGATGCAACGCGATCGAAACGCTGGCGTAACGCCGACGCAGGCTGGCACGCCTGCCCACCGACGACGTCCAACGGTGCGGGCGCGTTGCCGATCCGCACTGCTCGCGGCGGTTCCGTTCCTGGCCGCCATGGGCCTGGCCACCGCTCTGCCGGGCGCTCCGGCAGCGGCGGCCGCCATGGCCGTGGCAGCGCCGGCGCACGCGCCGCTGCGGGTCTGTGCGGACCCGGACAACCTGCCCTTCAGCAGCGCCGAGGGCAGCGTGCGCGGGCTGTCGCTGGAGATCGCGCAACTGGTGGCCGACGCGCTCGGGCGGTCGCTGGAGCCGGTCTGGACCGTGACCATCTTCGGCAAGCGGTCGCTGCGCACGACCCTGCTGGCCGGGCAGTGCGACGCCTTCGTCGGGCTGCCCGAGACCACCGACTTCATGGGCAAGCGGCTGATCTACTCGCAGCCTCTGTTCACCATGGGCTATGCGCTGGTGCTGCCGGCGGACCGTGATGCGCACGGTCTCGCCGACCTCGACGGCAAGCGCGTCGGCGTGCAGTTCGCCACCTCGCCGCAGAGCCTGCTGGCGACCCGCCCGGCGGTGACGGCGGTGACCTTCATGGACCCCGGGGCTGCGGTGGCCGCGCTGGCACGCGGCGAGCTTGACGCCGCGTTCGTGTGGGGGCCGGTGGCGGGCTATCTCGACCATACGGAACTGGCCGGCCGCTTCCATATCGTTCCGGTCGCCGGAGAGGATATGCAGTGGCCGGTCGGCATCGGCTTCGCCCGCGATCAGACCGCATTGCGTGACGCGGTCGATGGCGTGCTTGCCGGCCTGGGCGACGCGATCGGCCAGGTCGCGCAGAAATACGGCCTGCCGACCCAGGCGCCGGTCCGCTTCGCCGCCGCGGATCGCGACTGGCCGGCCGCGCGGGAACCCGCCCGCGCGTGGGGGCCTGAGGGCGGGCGGATCGTGCTGGCCGCTGCCACCACGGAGGGGGAGCCGGCCAGCGCTTCCTCCAATCAGCTCGCCCTGGCGCGGCCGACGGGGCCGATCGATATGGGCGAGATGAGCGCCGAGGCGGTGCAGGGGCGCTCGATCTTCAACGGCATCTGTTCGCACTGCCACGGACCGAACGCCGAGCAGGCGGTGTCGCGGATCAACCTGCGGCTGCTGCAGCGCCGCTACGGCGAGAAGATGGACGATGTCTTCATCTACACCGTCACGCATGGCCGCCCGTCGAAAGGCATGCCGAACTGGAGCGGCATCCTGACCGATGACGACTTCGTCAAGATCCGCGCTTTCCTGCACACCGTGCAGCAGAGCGAGTAAAACAAAACGGCCGGCCTGACCGCCGGGGGCGGCGGCCGGAATTGACCGACCAAATCAAATAAGGAGGAGAGAATCCATGGTTGAAAAGACCCTCGCAGAGGTCGCGCAGAGCATCGCCCTGCGCTCGCATTACGACAACTGGATCGGTGGCAAATGGGTGCCGCCGGTGCAGGGGCGGACCTTCGAGAACGTCTCGCCGATCAGCGGCAAAGTGGTCAGCGTGCATGCCCGCTCCACCGCCGAGGATATCGAGCTGGCGCTGGATGCCGCGCACGCGGCCAAGGATGCCTGGGCCAACACCAGCCCGGCCCAGCGCGCCCAGGTGCTGAACCGGATCGCTGACCTGGTCGAGTCCAAGCTTGACCTGCTCGCCACCGTCGAGACGATCGACAACGGCAAGCCGATCCGCGAAACCAAGGCCGCCGACCTGCCGCTGGCGGTGGACCATTTCCGCTACTTCGCCGGCTGCATCCGCGCCCAGGAAGGCAGCCTCGCCGAGATCGACGGCGACACCATCGCCTATCATTTCCACGAGCCGCTCGGCGTGGTCGGCCAGATCATTCCCTGGAACTTCCCGCTGCTGATGGCGATCTGGAAGCTTGCCCCGGCGCTGGCTGCGGGCAACTGCGTCGTGCTCAAACCGGCCGAGCAGACGCCGCTGGCGATCCTGGTGCTGGTCGAGGCGATCGGCGACCTGCTGCCGCCCGGCGTGCTCAACGTGGTCACCGGCTTCGGCCTGGAGGCGGGCAAGCCGCTGGCGCAGAGCAAGCGGATCGCCAAGATCGCCTTCACCGGCGAAACCACCACCGGCCGGCTGATTATGCAGTACGCGTCGGAGAACCTCATTCCGGTGACGCTGGAGCTGGGCGGCAAGTCGCCGAACATCTTCTTCGCCGACGTGCTGGCCGAGGACGACGACTTCCTCGACAAGGCGCTCGAGGGCTTCACCATGTTCGCGCTCAACCAGGGCGAGGTCTGCACCTGCCCGTCGCGCGCGCTGGTGCATGAGAGCATCTACGACCGCTTCATCGAGCGCGCACTGCACCGGGTGGCGAAGGTGGTGCAGGGCAATCCGCTTGATCCGGTCACCATGCTCGGCGCGCAGGCCAGTTCCGAGCAGCTCGAGAAGATTCTATCCTATATCGAAATCGGCAAGCAGGAGGGTGCCAAGGTGCTCGCCGGCGGCGGGCAGGCCCATCTGGGCGGCGAACTGGAAGGCGGCTACTACGTCCGCCCCACCGTGTTCGAGGGCCACAACCAGATGCGGATCTTCCAGGAGGAGATCTTCGGTCCGGTGCTGTCGGTCACGACCTTCCGCAATGACGAGGAAGCGCTAGCGATCGCCAATGACACCAAATACGGCCTGGGTGCCGGGATCTGGTCGCGCGACGGCAACCGCGCCTATCGATTCGGCCGCGCCATCCAGGCCGGCCGCGTCTGGACCAACTGCTACCATCTCTATCCGGCGCATGCGGCGTTCGGTGGCTACAAGCAGTCCGGGGTCGGCCGCGAGACCCACAAGATGATGCTCGATCACTACCAGCAGACCAAGAACCTGCTGGTCAGCTACAGCCCCAAGGCGCTGGGCTTCTTCTGACCGCGGCCGGGCGGGGCCCGATCGGGTCTCGCTCTGCTGCCCTCCCTGGTGCAGCACGCGGCCAAGCGAGACAAAATCCGCAGGTCCGGCATGGTCCTGCGGATTTCGTTTCCAGACGCATGGCTGCCTTATTTTCCAACTGGTGGCGCCACGACCCATCCGGACGACGTCCGGCTTGTACCGGTGTGGGCCAAGCGGGAACGGCATGCAGGTACGACGGACCCTCACACGCAAGCTGCAGCGGTATGTCGTGGCGGCCACGCTCATTCTTGCCGCGCCGGTCGCTGCGCCGGCCGCGAGTCCGGAGGGAGATTCGAGTGTCTACCACAACACCCGCTACCTGGATGATTTCTCCTATCTCGCCGATCCGGCCCGGTCGAATGACTTCTGGGATGGCGTGAAATACATCCGCCTGGGCGACGACCCGTATGGTCAGGGCATCCCCTGGCTCAGTCTTGGCGGCGAACTGCGCGAGCGCGACGAGACCTATACCTATCCCAATTTCGGCATCAAGGCGCCGGTGCGCGACAATTACGTCCTGCACCGGCTGTTGCTGCATGCCGATCTGCATGCCAGCGACTACATCCGCGCCTTTCTGCAGCTCGGCGACTTCAACCGCCTGGATGCGCGCGCCGTGCCGTCGACCACCGATATCGACCAGCTCGACGTGATGCAGGGCTTCGTCGATGTCCACGGCCCCATGCCGCTCGGTGACGAACTCACGCTGCGCGGCGGCCGGCAGGAAGTGCTGCTCGGCTTCCAGCGCCTGGTTGCCGTGCGGGAAGGAGCGAACATCCGGCGCAGCTTCGACGGGCTGCGGATGTTCGACACATGGAACGACGTCACGGTCAACGTGTTCGCCCTTCGTCCTGTTCAGAACGAGATCGGCGCCTTTACCGATTACCCGAACCTGAGACAGTCACTCTGGGGCACCTATGCCACCGTGCCGGTCTGGGGTGCGCTGAACGCCGATCTCTATTGGCTCGGCTACGAGAACGACCACGCCACGTTCCGCGGCAAGACCGGTGAGGAGCGGCTCCAGTCCTTTGGCACCCGCCTGTTCGGCAAGGCGGGCGGATGGGACTGGAACGAGGAGGCCGTGTTGCAGGGCGGCAGCTTTCGCGACCAGGACGTCGCCGCCTGGATGGTCGCCTCGATTGTCGGCTACACCTTCCGCGACCTTTCCTGGCAGCCGCGGATCGGCCTTGAAGGCAACGCCAGCAGCGGCGACAATCCCCGCAGCGGCACGATCGGCACCTATAACGGTCTTTACCCGCGCCTGCCCTATTTTGCCGAGACCTCCCTGCTGGTGCCCAGCAACGTCTACGACGTCCGCCCCGTCTTCAGCTTCAAGCCGCTGCCCGACGTGACGGTGGTGGCGGGGGTGGATTCGCTGTGGCGCACCTCCACGCGGGACGCGCTGTATGGCAACGGGATGGTCCCGTATCCCGGGACGGCGAAGGCGACCGGCAGACGGGTGGGCACCGAGGCGTCGCTCGACATCCGCTGGCGGTTCGACCAGCACCTGACGTTTGGCGCCATCTATGCGCGTTTCCTGGTCGGGCCGGCGCTGACGGAAGCGCTCGGCCACAACGTGAACTATGGCGTGCTGTTCGCAACGTACAAGTTCTGAACAGCAGAATTGCGGGTTCCCGGGGTGGGCTTGAACGGCCGGGGGCGGTGGGTCATGCTGGCGGCATGCAACGTCCACAGCCGGCCCAGGCCGAAGTGACTTGTTCCCAGGTCCTGCCGGCGGCGCTGGAGGTGCAGGGCGTGAGCCACGCCTATGGCGCGCGCATGGCGCTGGACAATGTGAGCCTGACCGTGCCGCAGGCGCGCTTCACCGTTCTGCTGGGGCTGAATGGCGCCGGCAAGACGACGCTGTTCTCGTTGGTCACGCGGCTGTTCCATACAAGGCAGGGCAGCATCCGCGTGCTCGGCCATCGGGTGGACCAGGCGCCGGGCGAGGCGCTGCGGTTGCTCGGCGTGGTGTTCCAGGCGCGCACGCTGGATCTGGATTTGTCAGTCCGCGAGAACCTGCTGTACCACGCCGCCCTGCACGGCATTGGCGGGCGGGCGGCACGGCGGCAGGCCGATGCGGCCTTGCAGGAGGTGGAACTGGCTGGGCGCGCGCGCGATCCGGCCCGGCGTCTGTCGGGCGGGCAGATGCGGCGGGTGGAGATTGCCCGCGCGCTGATGCACCGGCCGCGCCTGCTGGTGCTCGACGAGCCGACGGTCGGTCTTGATGTCGCTGCGAGGGCGGCGATTCTGCGCCACGTGCGCGGGCTGGTGCGCGAGCGCGGTGTGGCGGTGCTGTGGGCGACGCATCTGCTGGACGAGATCGAAGCGGATGATTTGATCGTGGTGCTGCACAAGGGGCGCGTGCTGGCGGCGGGAGAAATCGGCCATGTGGTGGCGGAGAGCGGTGCTGCCGACATTCATGACGCCTTCAGCCGATTGACGGGGGAAGCACGGGTGACCGGGGAAGCGCAGGAGAAAACATGAGCGCCGGCGCTGAGGTTGAAACAGGATTTGGCGCCGGGCAGTACCTGATCTGCCTGCGCGGCATCGTCTGGCGGGAGGCGCTGCGCTTCGTGCACCAGCGCGAGCGTTTCGTCTCGGCACTGGTGCGCCCGCTGGTGTGGCTGTTCATCTTCGCCGCCGGGTTCCGTCAGATCCTCGGCGTTTCCATCATCCCGCCTTACGAGACCTACGTGCTTTACGAGGTCTACGTCACCCCCGGGCTGATCGCGATGATCCAGCTGTTCAACGGCATGCAGTCCTCGTTGTCGATGGTCTATGACCGCGAGATGGGCAACATGCGCATGCTGCTGGTGAGCCCGTTCCCGCGCTGGTTCCTGCTGGTCGGCAAGCTGCTGGCGAGCACCGCGGTGTCGGTGCTGCAGGTCTATGTGTTTCTCATCATCGCCTGGCTGTGGGGGGTGGAAGTGCCGCCGCTCGGCTGGCTCAGCGTGCTGCCGGCGCTGCTGCTGTGCGGGATGATGCTTGGTGCGCTCGGCATGCTGCTGTCCTCGGCGATCCGCCAGTTGGAGAATTTCGCCGGGGTGATGAATTTCGTGATCTTTCCGATGTTCTTTGCATCCTCGGCGCTGTACCCGCTGTGGCTGGTCGAGCAGTCGAGCCCGGTGGTCTATGCCATCTGCCGGCTGAATCCGTTCACCTATGCCATCGAGCTGATCCGCTTTTCCCTCTACGCCGAGGTGAACCCGATGGCCCTGGCAGTGGTCGCGGGCGCGGCGGTGCTGTTCACCGCGGGCGCGGTCCTGGCCTACGATCCGGCGCGCGGCCTGATCGCCCGCCGCGGTGGAGGCGGCGCATGAGACGGTGCCTGCGGATCGGTTTTTGCGGGGTGCTTTTGCCGGGGGTGGCGCTGGCGCAAACCGCATCGGTCACGACGCTGCCGGAGGTCAATGTCATCGCAGCGTCGCCGTTGCTGGGCACCGGCATCGATCGCAACCTGGTACCGGCGCAGACGCAGGTGTTCACCACGCCGGACATTGCCCGCGAGGGCAGCCCCAACGCCTTGCAGACGCTCAATGACCAGGCGGCCGGGGTGACGCTCGATTCCGCCTCGGGCAATCCCAACCAGCCCACCCTGATGTATCATGGGTTCGCGGCATCGCCGTTGCAGGGAACGCCGCAAGGCGTTGCCGTCTATGTCAACGGCGTGCGTTTCAACCAACCGTTCGGCGATACGGTCAACTGGGACCTGATTCCGGACATCGCCATCGACCGGATGAATCTGGAGGGATCGAACCCGGTCTACGGGTTGAACGCGTTGGGCGGATCGCTGAATATCCAGTTGAAGAACGGCTTCACCTACCAGGGCGCCGAGGCGGTGGTTTCCGGCGGCTCGTTCGGACAGGTGCAGGGGCAGTTCCAGGTCGGCCGACAGAGCGGCAACGAATCGGCCTATATCGGCGGCAATATCCTGCACCAGGATGGCTGGCGCGACCTGCAATCTTCCGACATCTACAATGTCTTCGGTGATATCGGCTGGCGCGGCGACAAGGCGGAAATCCATCTCGGCATCACCGCTGCCGACACCGGGCTGAACGGCCCCGGAACGTCGCCGGTGGAATTGCTGGACGTCGCCCCGCGCGCGCTGTTCACCGCGCCGAACAACATTGCCAACACGTACCTGCAACTCAGCCTGTCCGGCACATACGATGTCAGCGACACGACGTCGCTGCAGGCGATTGCCTATTACGACAATTTCCTCCAGCGCGTCACCAACGGCAATGCGCCGAACGACACGCCGTGCAATGACGGATCGGGCCTGCTGTGCCAGGCAGGGGGCGGCGTCAGCACCACCCGCGGCGGCGGACCGATCCCGGACTTTCTGAACGGCGGGCCATATTCCCAGCTCGATAGCCAGACGACGAACACCAACGGCTATGGCGCGTCCGTGCAGGTGACCAACACCGATGATGTGTTCGGATGGAAAAACCAGCTGGTCGGCGGGATCAGCTTCGACGGGGCGCAAACCGAGTTCGATGGCGTTTCGTTCATTGGCGGCCTGACGCCGGTCACGCGGGTCTTTGTCGGACCCGGCATCGTGATCGACGAGCCGGGCTCGAACTCTCCGGTGCGGGTCGGCATCAGCGACGCCTATTGGGGCGCCTATGCCACCGACACGCTGGAGCTGACATCGAAGCTGGCGGTGACGCTGGCCGGGCGCTTCAACGCCGCCCAGATCGACCTGAATGACCAGTCCGGCGGCGACCTGACCGGCAATCATGCCTACGATCGCTTCAACCCGGCTGTCGGCGCCACCTACAAGGTCACGTCATGGCTGATCGCCTATGCCGGGTATTCGGAGGCCAACCGGGCGCCGACGCCGGCGGAACTGTCCTGCGCCAGCCCGACGCAATCGTGCAGTCTCGCCAACTTCTTTGTCGGCGACCCGAACCTGAAGCAGGTGATCGCGCATACGGTCGAGGCCGGACTCCGTGGCAATGTCGTGCCCTTCGAGGGCGGCCACCTGACGTACAATCTCGGGCTGTACCACACCGACCTCGACGACGACATCGTCTTCGTCAACGGCCCGGTGCTCGGCCGCGCCTTCTTCACCAATGTCGGACAGACCCGCCGGCAGGGCATCGATGCCGGTCTGCAGCTCAAGACCGGGCGGCTGCTGGCCTATATCAACTACAGCTACACCGATGCGACGTTCCAGACCACATTCACCGAATCCGCCGGCAGCAATCCGCAGGCCGATGCCAACGGCAATATCACCGTCCATCCGGGCGACCGACTGCCAGGCATTCCGGCCAACCTCGTCAAGCTCGGCGTGCAGTACAAGATCACCGATGCCTGGACCGTCGGCGGCACCGCCGTCGCGCAGAGCGGCACCTATCTGTTCGGCGACGAGGCCAATCTGAACCCGAAGCTGCCCGCCTACGCCGTGCTCAATCTGAACACGTCCTATCAGGTGACTCCGCACATCCAGATCTTTGGGCTTTTGCAGAACGTGACCGATCAAAAATATTATACCTACGGTACGTTTTCGCCGACGTCGTCGGTGTTTCTGGCGCAGGCGCCGAACGCCAGCAATCCGCGGAGTTATAGTCCTGCCGCGCCGATTGGCGGCTTTTTGGGGCTCAGGGTGACACTGTAAGACAGGCCAGGGCTCTGCCCTGGACCCGCCGTCGCGCGCAGCGCGCCTTTGGCGCGACGGCCGAGAGGCCCCTGGACCCCATTCCACAAGGCTACAGACAGCCGGCGATGTCGGTGTCGCGGATGTCGAAACTGGTTTCCTTTGTCAGGTCCACGTTGGATTTGACGCAAGTGCGGCCTTTCTCGGTCTGCAGCTTCACATCAAACTGGCCATGCTCGATGCCGGTGATGGACAGGCGTTCGGTCACGTCGAGGCTGTGGTCCTTGTCGTTCAGCGCCTGGTTCGACCCCCAGCTCTGCGTGCCCGCGGGGGCGAGAAAAACGCCGGTGAACTCGGTCGACGTGGTCAGGTTGTAGACGAAGAAGCGCTCGCCCGCCGCGGCGGCGCCGCACGAAGCCGCTACCAGCATGCACGCCACTTGCAGCACCCTGCGCATCGCCTGTTCCTCCATCACTCGCCATCATCCGTCTCGTCCGCTGCAAGAAATGCAAAGCGGGTGAGCAACTCCCCGCGCAGCCCCTCCAGCGCCGCCGCGTCGCCCCGGTCCGGCACCGCGAGGTCCGCGGCCAGGACCGCCGGCCGTCCGTGCAGCACCAGGATGCGGTCGGCAATCGCGAGCGCATGCTCGACATCGTGCATGGCGACCAGCACCAGCGTGCCTTGCTTGTGCGCCCGCGACATCAGCAGCCCGCCCAGCGTGCCCGCGAGCTGCCGGTCCAGCGAGACGAAGGGTTCGTCCAGCACGAGCACGGCGGGATCGACGGCGAGCGCGCGCGCCACCGACGCCCGGCGTGCCATGCCGAGCGAAAGCTGGGCGGGACGGCGCGACGCGGCATCGGCCAGCCCCACCGCGGCAAGCAGCGCCGGGATGTCGGGCTCCGGCACGTCCGCGGTCACCACCAGGCGCAGGTTCTCAGCCACCGTCAGCCACGGCAGCAGAAGCGGCTCCTGAAACACCACCCCGATGCGGCCCGCTGGCCGCGTTACCCGTCCGTCGAAGGCCTGATCAAGGCCGAGCGCGATCCGCAGCAACGTGCTTTTGCCTGCGCCGGATTGCCCCAGCAGGGCAACCACCTCGCCCGGTCCGGCGCTGAAATGCACGTCGCGCAGCACCGCCCGCGGCCGCGCATCGGCGGACGCGAACCGCTTTTCGCGGATGTGCAGCTCAAGCACGCCGGCGCCAGGCATTCGCGCGACGTTCCCAGGGCTGCAGCAAGCTTGCCTCCACTACCAGCATGATCGCGGCAAAGCTGAGCCCGTAGGCCAGGATTGCGGCCACGTCGAAGTTCTGGAACTGCAGGTTCAGCTCGAAGCCGACGCCGTTCGGCCGGCCCAGCAGCTCGACGATCAGCACGATCTTCCAGGTGATCGACAGGCCGCTGCGTCCGGCCGCGGCGATATAGGGCGCCAGTTGCGGCAGGGCGATCCGGCGCAGGCGCCGCAGCAGCGGCAGCCGGTAGATGCTGGCCAGATCGTCGAACTGGGGATCGAACGCGCGCGTTCCCTCGCGGATCGTCACCACCACCGTCGGTGTTTTCGCCAGCACCACCGCCAGCACGGCGGCCACATCGTTCAGCCCGATCCAGATATAGGTCAGCACAATCACCACCAGCACCGGCAGGTTGAGGCCAATGGTGACCCAGGAATCGATCATGGCGTCGAAGCGGGCGAAGCGGCCGGCGAGGAAGCCGAGCACGCTGCCGGCGATCATGGCGAGCCCGAAGGCCACACCTACGCGCGCGAGCGTGATGGCGGTGTTGATCGGCAGATCGCCGCTGCGCACCAGCCGCAGGAACACGGCGAGGACCTGCTCGGGCGCCGGCAGAAGCTGCGGCGAGGCGGCCAGGCGGGCGGCGATCCACCACACCGCCAGCATCACCAGCAGTGAAAGCGTCCGGTCGCGCAGCCGCGCGGCGCTACCCACCGGCGCAGTGGCCGCGTCGCGCTCCATGTCGTCACGTCCCAGCGGCGGGAGCGTTTCGGCTGGCGCATGAGTCATGGCGCCTGCCAGAAGATGCCCTCCGGCAGGCGATCCATGTTGGCGGTCGCGCGCGTGCCGCCGGTGCGCAGCAGGATGTCGAACAGACGCGTCGCCGCACGCTGCTGGTCGGCGGCGGAGGGGCGCGCAATGCCGGCGATGAAGCGTCGCCGCAAATTCGCGAACAGGGCGTCGTCGGGTGCGTCCATCAACGGCCGGATGTGCTGCCATTCCGCATCGGAACCGGCGAGCAGGCGTTCGGCGTCGGTGACCGCGGCGAGGAAGCCTTCGATCCCGGCTGCGTGTTCGCGTGCCCATGCCTCGTGGAACACGAAGCCGACCAGGCTCAGCGGTTCCGGCAGCTCAAGCGCGCGGGCACATTCTTCTATCGAAATTACCTGGCGGAAGCCATCCGCTTCCAGCCGCGCGGCGAAGTTCCAGAAGGTCAGCACGGCGTCCAACTCGCCCTGCCGCAGCTTGGCGTTGAGCAGGGGAGGGGCGCCGTAGCTCAGCGACGCCGCCGCGGCGACATCGATGGCGGCAAGCTTATGGGCGGCGGCCTGGAACAGCAGCCAGGATTTGTCGAGCAGTCCGCCGGCGACGCCGAGGCGGCGCCCCTGCAGATCGCCGATGCCGCGCACGGGCGAGCCGGCCGGCACCATCAGGGCGCCGCTTGCGCTGGTGAACGGGGCGAAGCTCAGCGCGGTGCCGGCGCTGCGCTGGCTGGCGACGAAGAACCAGTCCGACACCACGATGTCCGCCGCCTGCGCCATCAGCGCCACCCGGCCGGCATCGTTGTTGGCCAGAGTGACTGTCTCCAGCGCGACGCCATGCGCCTGGTCGAGGCCATGCCGGCGGATGATGTCGGCCACCCATTGGACGGTGCCGAACTGCAGCACGCCGAGCCGCAAAGGCGCCGCGGTGCCGGCGCCGGCCGGCGCCGCTATGGCCGCGAGCGCCGCGGCCAGGCAGGTGCGCCGTCGCATGTTCATCTGTTTTCCTCCCAATTGCCTCATTGTGCGTTCTTGCTCTATGCCGCCTGCGCCACACTGTGACGCTGGCGGCCAGGATGGCAAGGCCCCCTATTGAACGCCGCCGGCCGGACTCGCGGGGGCACGGCAGTGCTGCACATCCACCGACAGGAATTGCACGGCGACGCAATCGGATCTCGGAACGAAGATCACGTCTGTCTTACCAAGCGCCCGCAACCGTTCGCGCCAGACTTCCTCGGCGGCATGCCGGCCATTGATGGTGCTGTTCCACAGGGTGCCCTGGGACAGATAGACGGGCTGCGCGTCACTCGCCATCGCGCGCGCCTTCCCGCGCAAATCCCTGGCCGCGGCCAGACCGTCGGTGACCGACCAATACCCCGCGATCGTCATGTTGATGGCCGCCAGGGAAAAGACGAATATCGCCGCAATGTTGATGATCGGACCCGGCCGGATCGCTGCGGCCAGCATTATGCCCGCAAGTGGCAAGGCCCACGCCACGGGGACGAACCGGGCCCACCACGGCTCGGGAAACAGCACGGTAGCCAGCAGGGCAAACAGCATCACGGTCCATGGAAACTCGTGGCCCCGAATGGCGACGCGACGCCATAGCGCCAGGGCCAGAGCCGCCGCGGCCATAATGATTTCCGCCCCGAAAAACGGCCCGAATCCACCGTTGCGTGTGTCGCTTGCCATCCGCAACTCATGCGGCGTCCAGGTTCCGGGGAGCTTGTACTCGACCGGGCCGCCATCCATGTTGGTTTTTGCGAAGAACAGCGCTTCCAGTTTCGAAATCCGCCCCGTTCCGTCCAGATTGGCAGGAACCTGACCCGGTTCGTGGGGCCGGTAGCCCAGTTCTTCCGGCGGCGGATAAATAATACTGTGGTGTTCGATCAGGTTGGTCATATACGGGCGCCAGCCAACGAACAGAACGGCAATCAGCGCGGCTGCGGCCAGGATGAACACGTCACGGCGCCGCTCCTGCAGCCATGCCAGCGCGCCGGCCGGGCCATCCCGGAACATCAGCACCAGAAGCCATGCGGCAATCGCGAGCGGTGCGAAGAAAACCGCCGCCGATTTCGAATTTATCAGCAGGATCAAGGCGGAAGCGCCTATGAGAGGGATCGCAAGTTCGCGGCTGTAAAACAGTTGGACCAGGGCGCATATCAGGATCAAGGCAAGTTCGTACAGCGGGCCGTCGATGAAGCCGGTAAAGAACTGCGAAATGGTGACCGTGTTTCCGGCCAGGAAGATGGCCAGCAAACCGCACGTCAAGGGCCGATAGCCGGCGGAACTGAGGACAAAGGCGGTAAATGCCAGGGCGGCAGTGCCAATCAGCAGCCCGAACGCCCGTCCGCTTTCGAAACTAAAAATGGCGTCAAACCCGGCCTGGATCAGCCAGACGCCATTTGGATAATCGTTCGACAGGGTCAGGTCGGTTGCTTCCCGTATCGGCTTCCACCCGTGCAAAAGCCGCAGGACCGAGGGCAAATGATAGCTCTGCGGATCGAAGCCGTTATCCGGCAGCGCGTGAAAGCCGATGGCGGCGGCGGCGGCGAGGATGGCCATGCCGGCGGCTATCGCTACCAGCGCCGGCGCGTGGCGCCTGCCAAAGCAGCGGACACACAGGGCCAGCGCGAGGCAGGCGGCGATGACCAGGCTGGCGCCGAGGCCGGGATCGATGCCGGCCAGTTCCATGCTGCGCCGCAGCAATAAATAGAGCGCAAAGGCAAACAGGGGGAAAGCGGTGGCAGCAAGGGCAAGGTTGAGCGTGCGTGCGGGGGGCGCCAAACAGGTCCCGGCCGTCGTGGTCGGCGTGAGCAACGGGGTGATCCTTTCCGGGAGTGCTTGTCGATGCCGCCTGCCGATTGCCGGGCAAGCGGGGGGATCGGTTTGGAGTCTGCCTTCCGTTGTCAATGGGATTTCGTCTCGCGGCAGCTGATTGTCCCGTGGTGGCGAAGCACGTCTCTTGCGTCATTCAATCCGATCGGCAAGAATGTTTTGCTTGAGGGCAGCGCGTCTGCCCGCTAAGGACCGCGTGCTTCGGGGTGTTGCAGAGCCCCAGAAGGGTGTGGCGTCGGCGCAACAGTCTGGGATGATTAACCCACCCATGCGGCTCTCTGAATGTCACAATGCGGCGACTGACGGTTGCGGAAGCAAGGATAACGCTTTGGTTTTGCTGAATGTCTCCGGCCGGATCGCCACATGGGGCGCGTCCATTTATTTTCGATCCGCCCCTGAAGGCCCTCTTGATTTGACGGCCTTTTAACTGTATGCGGTTTACTCTATAGCCTGAATGTGGATGTCGGACAGGGATTCCTGCCGATTCCCAGCCCTGCCGCGCGTGCAAACCTTGATGGAGGTACTCCAGTGTCCGGTTCTCTTGCGTCGCTGACGCCTGACCAACAGATCGAAGCGATCTACATCGCCTATTACGGCCGCGGGGCTGATGTCGGTGGTGATGTCTACTGGCTCAACCGCTTTGCCGCCCTGACGAGCGCGCCCGATAACCTCACCGTCCAGCAAGCCGCGGTAAACATTTCGGAAAGCTTCGGCACGTCGCTGCAGGCCGAGACGGTTGCGAACTATGCGTTCTTCCAGGCGCCGCCGACCATCCCCATCCCGGACCCGGCGAACCCGCCTCCTGCCGTGGCGGCTTCCATCGATGCCTTCCTGACCTCGGTCTACCAGGATCTGTTCAACCGCGCGCCGGACGCGGGCGGCGAGGCATACTGGTCGCAGCAGATTCTGAGCGGTGCGGTCACCGTCGGCGCCAGCGTGTACGACATTGCCAACGGTGCGGCGGTCGGCAGTGCCGACGCGAACGTCCTCGCCTATAAGGTCGAGGCCGCAACCTATTTCACCAGCGCAACCGGCGCCGCCAATCTTGGCACGACGTCGCCGCTGTCTAAGTCGTTCCTGGACGCGGCGCAGACTTCAGTCGCTACCGTGGTGGACGCCGCGACCGAGGCGGCCTCGCAGGCCGCGACCGACGCGTTCATCAACCCGCCCCCGCCGCCGGTCGAGCCCTACAGCGTCATCCACCTGACGACCAGCATCGATCTTCCCCCCGCCACCACTGGCGCGGCTGGCAACGACCTCTATATCGCCACCCCCTCCAACAACGGCGGCACGACGGTTCTTCTGAACGAGCTGAATAGCGGCGACACCCTGACCGGCAGCAGCGGCGGCGCCAACGTGCTGAACGCGACGCTGACGGACGACTCGACCCTCGTCCCGACCATCGTCACCTTCACCAACTGGCTCGATGGTTCGAACGAGAATACGGGCTACAGCGGCAGCGGCGGTTTCAACGGCAACTCGCAGTACTCGTTCAACTCTCATGTCTATTCCTACTACCACGACAACGCCACCAGCCCCGACCTGTACGGCTACTTCGTCCGGCCGAACCTGACCAACATCGAGACCTTCAATCTCCTCGCCACCCAGCAGGAGACGAGCGGCGTCACTTACTTCGACGCGACGATCGATCTGTCCGGATCGCAGCCGACGGCGATATCGAAAGGCGTGACGACCATCAACGTGGTGGCGAGCCCGTTCGTTGACTCCACCTGGCTGAATTCCAGCTACGTGACGACGGTGACGCTGGGCGGCCTGTACTCGACCGAGAGCGCTGACTGGGCCGGCTACACCTTGCCTGCCGAACTCGTTCCGATCGATGCCACGGGCACCCAGTTCCAGAGCCTGAACGACCCGAGTTCGACGAATTCGACGATCTATCTCGACCCGAACGGCGGACCGGAAAATCCGGACCCGGCCAACGTGCCGCTGGGCGTCACCACCGCCTCGATCCTCAACTCGAGCAATGCCGGTATCGTGTTCGGGTTCGAGACATCCGATGGCACGCAGTACGGCGTGGGGTCGCAGGATCTGACGCTGAACGTCTACAACGACGCGCAGACCAGCCCCAGCACCGCGAACAGCGCCCGCCAGTTCTTCGACATCTTCGGCTACAGCTATGACGAACCGGCGACGCTTGGGCCGGCCACGATCAACCTGAACCTGCAGTCCAGCAACCTCGGGCAGCTGGTGCCGCGGCCGGGCAGCGCGCCGACCAGCGTCATCGGGTCGGCAAGTCCGGGTGAGCCGCTGCAGCAGCAGATCGATCCGAGCAACCTGTGGCTGTACGACCATGCTGTTACCCAGTTCAGCAAGCCGATCCTGACCACGCTGAACCTCGACAGCATCGGCAACTTCGAAGTCATCATCCCGGAGTTCTACACGGACAGCTCCGTCGTCGATCGCAATACGTTCCTGGATGCGACGAAGATCACGATCATCGGCGGTGCTGCCGTGGGTGGCGTGGACGGGACCGTCACCGCGGGTGAGCTCGATCTGACCAACGACACGTTCGGCGCCGGCAGCTCCTATACCGGTGGCGGGTTTGGTCCGAGCAACCAGGGCGGCTTCCAGCACTTCCGCCAGGTGGTTACGCTGGACGCGCACACGTACACCGGCAACCTGGACATCAATATCGGGGCGAATGATTTCTCGTCCCAGACGGCCAACGGGCTCGCCTCCATCGCCCTGGGCAGCGGCAACAACCACCTCGACCTGATCAACGAGTACAGCACCGGCCACTACACGGTTACGACGGGCAACGGCGACAACGTCGTGCTGTTCGGCGCCGACAACCTGACCGCCGCGGTGACGCTGACCGGCGGCACGGGCGATAACACGCTGGGCGTGACCAACGGCGACGAGCTGAACAACAGCGACACCGCCAACGTCACCGGCTTCGATACGCTGGAGATCGTCGGCGCGATCAAGTACTCCGGCGAATTCAGTGGCCACTTCGGGTCCGCCGTCAACGACTACAACCTGGGTGGCCTGCCGGGCGGCTCGGTGTTCGGCAACTACACCTTCCAGGCCGTAACGCTGACCGCCTACTATGACCCGAACTTCTACTTCGCCGGCGACAAGGGGACGACCGGGACGAGCAGCAATCCGTGGAACGGTGCGTTCAACGGCGGCGGCTCGGCGAACACCGACTACGTGATCGACGCGTGCGTGGCGCTGTGGGATGCGCCGTTGGTGCTGCCGTTCACCTTCACCAACTACGCCGACGACAGCACGGCGCACCGGTTGAGCACTGGCCAAAACCCGATTTTCCTGCAGCTGGCCAGCTCGAACTACGACACCGGCGTTCTCGACCTGAACTTCCATAACATCGACTACAACAACGATGCACAGGCCAGCTCCAAGTACTTCTGGCAGTTCATCTACCAGCTGGTTCTGGACGACAGCGCGGCCATCTGGGGCGACGAAGGTCACAGCTACGGCACCGTCAACATCAACGCCGACACCACCCTGGCGGCAAACAACGCCGCGCCGACGACCTACGTGGACGAGATCTACAAGCTGAATGACGGTCTGGGCACAGACGGGGTCAGCACGATCACGGTCACCGGCAACGCGACGCTGTGGCTTGACAACCTCGACCAGACCAAGCCGCTGACCCTGGTCGATGCCCACACATCGACCGGCAATATCGGCGCCAACTATCATGCCGGTGTCAGCGCCGCGCTGGGCGGAGCGGCAATCTCCCAGACCTACACAGGCGGCGCCAATCTCGGCTATTTCGACCTCAACCACTTCTTCAACGGTGGTTCGTCGATCACGTTCGAGAGCTCGCAGGGCCTGAACTTCGTCCAGGTCGAGGGCACCAACCGGCAGGACACGTTCGACCTGCTCGGCGGCAACAACCAGATCGTGGTGGACAACCACCACATCGGGACCAGCGGCGATTACGACCTGTTCAACTTCTACAACAACGGCAGCGCCGCCCTCAGCAATCTGTTCGGATCGGCGACCCTTCCGACGAACTCGGTCCCGCACATCTCCGGGAAGGATGGGAACGGGCATATCACGCTGTCCAATTCGGACAGCACCCTTGACACCACCCCGAATACCGGCGCCGCGACGATCTATGGCTTCGAGGCCGGGCCTTCCTTCAACAGCAACGGCGACCAGATCACCCTGAACTTCACCAAGCCGGATGGGACTGGCGCCATTCCGGCGGCCGGGACGGGAGGAATTCTCGACCTGACTAACGCCAACGTTATCTCCACCACCAGCGACCTGACCAACGTCGCCGGCTTGTTCAATGGTGCCGGGAATACTCACTACGACGTGGCGGAATTCAAGGTGAACTCGCACGACGTGTTCGTGTTCGTGGATACCGCGTATGCCACTTCCAACGGCGACTTCCACGCCAACACGGACCTGGTGATCCACCTGGTGAACAACGCGCAAGACATCCAGCTGGGGATCGGGAACTTCCACTTCGCCTGATCTCTCTCTGCATGACCCAGCCGGCGGACTTGCCGCCGGCTGGGGATTTCGGCAGAACCCCTGGGAGGGACGCCCCCCGGGGGTTCTTTCGCAACTAAGCCCCATCCACCGCGTGGCCCGGAACCTGCGAGTATTCCAATGGCGAGTGCCAAGATGAAGACACCAGACATCCTGAGCCTGGGCCGCCAGTCGAACGCCTTGAGCACGGCGCTGGAGCATTGCCGGACGGCTTTCATCGCTGTCGGCGCCTTCAGCCTGGTCGTCAATATCCTGCAACTGACGACCAGCATCTATATGTTGCAGGTGTACGATCGGGTACTATCGTCGCGCAGTACCGATACGCTGTTTTTCCTGACGCTGATTACCGTGTTTGCCCTGATGCTGCTGGCCACGATGGAGATGGCGCGCACCCAGGTCATGCAAAGGGCAGGCGCCTGGGTGGAACAGAAGCTGGCACCGGAAGGCTTCGTCCGTGGCATCGAGGGGCAGCTACAAGGGCGCGGCTACCGGATGGAAATTCTGCGCGACCTCGGCGTCGTGCGCGGCTTCCTGTCTTCGCCGACATTGATGAGCATCTACGATGTGCCCTGGGTACCGGTGTACCTGGCGGTGATCTTCCTGCTCCACCCGGTCCTCGGGGTCGTGGCGACGCTCGGCGCCGTCGCACTGGTCATCCTGACGGTGGTCAACGAAACCGCGACCACCTCACTGCTCAAAAGAACCTCCTTGCGCGGCGCGGTCGCGCAGCGGCAAAGCGAGAGCATCGTACGCAACGCCGAAGTCATCGACGCCATGGGCATGATGCCGGCCGTGCTGGAGCGCTGGCATGTCGCGAGCGTGGCGGTCGGGCCGGACCAGAAGGCGGCGTCCGACCGCGCCAGCGCCATCATGGCGGCTACCCGGTTCATCCGCATGCTGCTGCAGGTGGCCGTGCTCGGGGTGGGCGCGCTGCTGGTGCTGCGCAACGAAATGACCTCCGGCGCCATGATCGCCGCCTCGATCATCATGGGGCGGGCGCTGGCACCGGTGGAGCAGTTGATCGGCGGCTGGAAGGTCCTGGTGTCGGCGCGCAGTGCCCGCCAGCGGCTGACCATGGGCCTGTTGGTGCCGCGCATGCGCCCGGCCGGGCTGCCCTTGCCGGCGCCGGAGGGAAAGCTGACCGTCGACCGGGTGAGCTACGCGTTCCCCGGCCAGAAGAATTTCACCATCAAGGCTGTCTCGTTCGGGCTCGAAGCGGGGGAAAGCCTGGCGGTGATCGGCCCGTCCGCGGCCGGCAAGACGACGCTGATCCGGCTGCTGATCGGGGCGGTCGATCCGTCCGGCGGCTGCGTACGGCTGGACGGCGCCGATATCTACACCTGGCAGCGCGAAGATGTGGGCCGCTACATCGGCTACATGCCGCAGGATGTGGAGCTGTTCGACGGCACCGTGTTCGACAATATCGCCCGCATGCAGCCGGACGCGTCGCCGAATGACGTGTTCGACGCGGCCAAGCTGGCCGGCTGCCACGACATGATCCTGCGGCTGCCGGAAGGCTATGAAACCGCCATCGGCGAGGCCGGCTCGCATCTTTCCGGCGGCCAGCGCCAGATGATCGGTCTGGCGCGGGCGATGTTCGGCAACCCGAAGCTGGTCGTGCTGGATGAGCCGAACAGCAATCTCGACAGCGAAGGCGAAGCGGCCCTGATGGCGGCTATGCTGACGCTGAAAGAGCGCAAGGCGACCGTCGTGGTCGTCTCGCACCGTCCGACGCTGGTCCAGCGGGTGGATACCATTCTGGTCCTCCGCGACGGCGCCCTCGACATGTACGGTCCCCGCCCCGAGATCATGAAGCGTCTGATGGGGCCCCGCACGGCAGAGGCGCCGCCGCCGCCGCCTCGTCCTGGCAGTGAAGGCTTCGGATCGGGGTCCAACGACAGCAGGAAGGCCGCTCCGTGATGACCTCATCTTCTCATGACCTGGTCGCGGAACCGAGCTTCGGCGGAGCGGCAGGGCTCGGCGTCCGACCCGAGCAACGCATTAATCTGCTGGTACCCAACCAGCCGCCGGTGCGCAGTTCCATCCTGTTCGGGACTGTCGCTGCCGCGGTGTTCCTTGGCAGTTTCGCGGCCTGGACCGTTTTCGCGCCGCTGTCACGGGCGGCGGTCGGCGACGGGGTATTGCAGAGCTTCAATCAGCGCCGGGTCATCCAGCATCTGGAAGGCGGCATCGTCAGCGAGATTCTCGTCCGGGATGGTGTTGCGGTGAAGAAGGGCGATGTGCTGATGCGTCTGGACAGGACGCAGTCAGCGGACAACGAGGATGCCCTCAAGTACCAGATCTGGCTGCAGAAGGCGGAGCTGGCCCGGCTGCGCGCAGAACAGAGCGGCAAGGCGGTGATCGCGTTCCCGCCTGATCTGGAGGCGGCGGCCCGGACGTCGCCGATCGCGGCCGCCGCGATAAGGAGCGAGCAGGAACTGTTCGAGGCGCGGACGGCAAGTCTCGAGAGTCAACTCAAGGTGATCAGGTCCCGGCAGGAAGAAGCGCATACGCAGATCGCTTCCGCGGAGGGACAGATGGTGTCGCTCGACCGCCAGCTGGCCTTGATCCGCGACGAGATGGGCGGCGTCCAGACGCTGTTTCACGCCGGGCTTGAGACCAAGCCGCATTTGCTGGCGCTGCAGAGAAACGAGGCGTCGATCATCGGCAACCGCAACGAGCAGCTTGCCACGAAAGCACGGGCGGAAAGCACGGTCGCCGAGCAGGAGGGGCAGGCGCGGCAGACGGTTGATCAGCGCCAGCAGGAGATCTCGACCCAGATCAGTGAGGCCACCGCGAAGTTGGCGGATACCGAGACGCGCCTGCGGTCGGCACAGAACATCACCGGACGGACCGACATCGTCGCGCCGGATGACGGCACTGTCCTCAACCTGCATTTCTTCACGATCGGGGCGGTGGTTCGAGCCGGCGAGCCGATCATGGATCTGGCGCCGGCGCATGAGGAATTGATCGCAAACGTCAACATCCAGCCGCAGGACATCAACGACGTTCATGTCGGATTGCCGGCGGAGGTGCGTTTCCCCGCGTTCAGTTCGCGGCTGACCCCGAATGTCACCGGGACGGTCATCGTCGTGGCCCCGGATGCGACGACCGACGACAAAACGCACACCAGCTACTACCGGGTGCAGGTCAAGATCGACGCGGACGATCTCAAGACCTTGCCGAAGGACGAGCACCTGGTTGCGGGCATGCCGGTTGCCGTGCAGATCAAGGCGGGCAGCCGGACTCTGCTGCAGTACCTGGTGAAGCCGTTCCGCGACAGTCTGTACCGGGCTTTCGTCGAGCGCTGACCCGCCCGGCCATGGGCCGGCCGATCGTGTGGAGCTGATCGGGCTTCGAGCTCGATCAGCTTCTCTGGCTGCGGTTCAAGCCAACCTGAAGGATTCTAGATGGCCGATCGGCCAGTAAATCCTGCTGCCGGCACGCTCCACCCCGCTATGGGACGAACCATGCGAAGCGACGCCTCCCCTTGCGAGGCACCGGGCCGGGTTCGTCTTCGAACTGGCGGCCTCGCCGGACTGCTCACGATTATTTTCACCATGTTGCTGCTTGGCGGTCTGGCCTGGCAGGTCGCGCCATATCTGAGGGAGGTCTGGCAGGAGATCAATTTTCCGTTCGAGTTGGATTACGCCGAGGGCATCGTCTGGCAGCAGGCGCTCCTTATTCCCGGTCCGGCAATGTACGGACGAATCGACACGTTTCCCTTCATCGTTTTCGAGTACCCGCCGATTTATCATCTGGCCGTTCGTGGCCTGATGGCGCTCGGGGCGGACCCGCTGGTGGGAGGCCGGGCACTTTCTTTTGCCTGCACGCTGGTCATCGTCGGGCTGTGCGGCTGGCTGGTGAACCGTGCGATGACGGGTGCCACCGGGAGGTTGGCACGGTTCGCCGGCGTGGGGATCGCGATCCTGATGCCGCTGACCTGTTATCCGGTGACCATTTGGTCGATGCTGATGCGCGTTGACATGCTGGCGATTGCGCTCAGCTTTTCGGGTGTCACGTTCGCGGTCATGGCGATTCGCCGACCGGTCTGGCTTTGGCCCGCCATGGTGGCGTTCGTTCTTGCCGTCTATACCAGACAGACCGAGATGATCGCGCCGGTGGCGGTGCTTGCCGTGTCATCGTTGGTCAACCCACGGCAAACCCTGCTGGCCGTGTTGGGTGGGCTGGCGATGGCTGCTGTCGCGTTGCTCTCGCTCGAATGGGCAACAGCGGGGGGCTTCCTGCGGCACATTGTGCTCTACAATATCAATCCTTTTTCACTGTGGGCAGCATTTGATATTATCGCATGGATGTACGGCGTCCACGCGGTCTATTTCGCCACCGCCCTCACGGGATTGCTGGTCATCTGGTGGGCGGAGATCCGATCGGCGAGACGCACGCCGCGCGGCGAACCGCCAACCTTCGCCAACGGCTATGGCTGGTCGGTGTTCCTGCGTGGCTCGGACCGGCGGATCGTACTCGCCATTGTCACCGTCTGGTTCGTTCTGTCGCTACCGGCACAGCTCACGGTCGGCAAGTCTGGCGCGTGGGTAAATTACTTTATCGAGATGATGTGCATATGGTCCATTCCGATCGGCATGCTGGTCACGTTTGGTCTGGAGCACGGCTTCGGCGCGGTTCGTTCATCCGGCGCGGGGCTGGCGCGCGGAACGACCATCATTTTGCTGGCGGCTCTGTTCTGGCAAACCATGCATCTTTTGCCGGGTCGCGCCCTGCCTGATCCGGCTTTCGCCGCGGCGAGCCAGCGACTCGTGCAGGAAATCCGCAGCGCCACGCGACCGGTATTCTCCGAAGACATGGTGCTGCTGATGCGCAGCGGTCAGACCGTGCCGCTCGAGCCGGTCATCTTCAGTGACCTCTCGAGAACAGGGGCGTGGGATCAATCCACCTTCCTGCGCATGATCGGGGATCGGAGCTTTGCCTTCCTGGTCATGCGCGAAGAGCGACGCTACACACCTGAAATGCTTTCGGCGTTCCGCAATGCCTACCCTGTCGTCGAGACAGCCGGTTCCTTCACGATTCTGCGACCTCGCACGCCATAGTGTTCCGATCGCGACAGATGCGTCCGCCCCGTCGCGCGAAGGAGCGGGGTCCAGGGGATGAGGCCCTGGCCTGTCTTCCCCCGATTGTCCTCGAGACAGGCCATGTTACACAGGCACGACGCGTGCGGCATTGCTGTCGCCGGCATGATCGGAAAGGCCTGTCGCCATGGCAAACATCGTCCCCGTCAGCGCCAGCGGCCACGCCGGCAAGGCATGGCGACACCCTACCGGCTTCGCTTTCGCAGCCGCGCAGGCCGTGGTGCCGCTGGTGGGCGCCGAGTTCGGCAGGGCCGCGCTTTCGATGCCGATCGCCTTCGTCGAGCAGGCGGGACTGTACCTGCCGGTCGGCGTGATGTCGCCGGTATCCGGCCGGAATTTCTTTGTTGGACCGGCAGGACAATGGCTCGGCACCTATGTGCCGGCTGCCTTGCGCAGCTACCCTTTCCGTCTTGGGCGGGTCGAGGGTGGCGAGGAAGTCGCCCTTTGCATTGACGAGGACAGCGGTCTGGTGGTCGAAGCCGACGGGGTTGCGGAAGCATTCTTCGATGCTGACGGGACCCGCTCAGCCACGAGCCAGGGCATGCTCGATTTTCTGCTGGCCATGGAACACAGCCGCACGATCACCGAATTGGCCGTCACGGCCGCCGCCGAGGCCGGATTGATCGAGCCATGGCCGATACAGGTGAAAATAGACGGCGACATGACCCCGGTGAAAGGGCTGTTCCGCATCAACGAAGCGGCGCTGAATGCGCTTGATGATGCGGCATTTCTCAAGCTTCGCAAGACGGGGGCGCTGCCGCTTGCGTATCTGCAGCTGCTGTCGATCGGCCAGATGTCCGTATTCGAGCGACTGGCCGCGACCCAGAAGCAACTAGGGCAGGCGCATCAGCAACTGCAGAGGATTTCGTCGCTGGACGAACTCTTTGCCAATGCAAAGAATGAGACGCTTCGGTTCAATTAAAATGATACCAAAAGGCGAACGGATCATAGCGCCCGAGGTGCGGTCAGCGCTTGGCGGGTCAGGCTGGGGGTAAGCAATCTGCTTGCCAACAGGGGGAGCATGGAGTATGCTGTATAGCTAGCATGTGGTCTGGTCCAGGTTCATTCCTATGTATGGTAATCCCCAGCGCAGAAGTGTTTCGGACGTGCAAGCACTGCGTCAGACAGGTGGTCACTGGCTGAAGGAGCGGCGCGAGCAACTCGGGCTGTCACAGCGCCAGCTTGCCAAGCTGGTCGGTGCCGATTACTACACGTTCATCTCGCAGCTTGAGACCGGTCGAGGTCGAATTCCGCCGGACCGCTACAAGGATTGGGCACGCGCCTTTCAGATGCGCGAACGCGACTTCGTGCAGCAAGTTCTTCGTTACTATGATCCCGTTACCTATGATATTCTGTTTTCCCCGCCCGACGAAATGGGCGAGGCGGTCTGATATATGCCGACCGCCCAGGTCTTCTCGTTTTTTCGGCAACCGGCGCCGCGTGACTGGTCGCCGCAGGACATTGCGGAATTCTACCGGGTCGAATCCGTCCTGATCCAGGCGGGCCTGCGGGTGGTGAGCGCGCGTGGGCTGAGCGATGAGGGCGATCCGTGGTTTGTGTTCTGCCGCGCGGAAGATGACGAGGTCATCGTCCATTTTGCCCGCATCGACGGCTGCTATGTCATCAGTGCTCCGGCGTACTGCAGCAACGCCGTTGGCCGGGATTTCCGCAGCCTCGTGCGCGGCCTGATCGAAAACCATCCGATGCTGCAATTGCGGCCGCGCGGCGACAATCTGTACCTGCACCCCTCGGCTTTGCTCGTCGTGCTGGTTGCCACCGCGCTGTTCAAGCTCAGCCCTGCCGCGGCGGCGGCACCGGCGACGCAGGATAGCGCGGATACGACCGCCGGGAGGTTCCTCCGGAGCGGCGGGCCGGCTGCCATGCCGGCACCGAGCCTGGCACCGCTGTCCGAGGCGGAACAGGGGACGTTGATCCTGGCGGCGATCAACGGGGCGCTCACCCTGACGGTGGTGGCCGAGCCGGTCACCGGTGTCATGTCCGCTGCCGCCCATATGCCGGAAGTTGCCGGGCCGTTTTACGCGACGGTCGTCGATACCTCGCCCGTGGAGACGTTTCACAGCGCGATGACTATCGGCACTGGCAGTGTGACGCCTCTGCCTCTGCAACACGAGTCAGCCGCTGTCGTGATGCAGGCAGACTTGACCAACCAGCCATTGACCTTCGCGGTGCTGCCGGCGGAGGCGGCCACGGTGGCCGGACCGGTCACTGCTCCGCCGCCGCTGCTTCCCGTCGTGGCGGTCGATCCCGAGGTCGGGTCCGGGGGTGGGGGCGGGGTCACATATGTATCGCTGTCCGGGCTCCCCGATATTTCCTCGGCGGACAAAGCCTTGCTGCAGACGCTGGGCCTGACCGGCGATGTGACCTACCTGAACGGGCTGCCGCCGGTCTTTTCCAACGCTGTCAAGACGGGTTCCCATACCGTGGTTCATGCCGCCGCCGCGGCGGAGATCTCGCATGCCGCGGCAGAGACTTCGCCGAGCCCGGCGAACAACGTGACAACGCCTGTTCCGAGTGTGACGCCAGAGCCCGTCGCCACCGAAACCCCAGCGACGCACAGCGCCGCGCCCGCGACGGCGCCCGCCGCAGCGGTGCCCGATATGTCCGCGGTGATCGCCGCCGTGATGCAATTCCAGGCGGTTGAGATTCACCCGGTCGTCCTGATCACGGCGCATGCCGCCATCTTCTATGACGCGGCAGCCGTCACCACGCAGCCGGGCGCCGTCCAGTCCATAACCTACGATTTCGGGGATGGCTTCTCCATCAGCCTGGTCGGTCTTCCCGCGGAATTGGCGCATGGCGTCGTGCATGTGTGATAAAATTAACCCGCAGTCGATGCGGTGAACGCCTGCTGTCGCATCGCGGCAGCAATACCGAAGCACCATCCGTACTCCGGTGCGTGCCAGAGTGCCGTGAGGAATAACTTGAAGAATCAAGACGTTGATCTCATGGCCGCGGGAAACAGTGCAGATGGCGTCCGTGGGACGCGCCGCTAGGGATACCTCCGGGTTGACGCCCCTGGCGGCCGGCCTGAGCGCCATCCGGCCGATGCTTGCCAGCGTGGTGGTCTTCAGCATCGGCATCAACGTCCTGATGTTCGTCAGCCCGCTCTACATGCTGCAGATCTACGACCGGGTGCTGACCGGCCGCAGCGAAGGCACGCTGATCACGATCACCATCATCGCGGGCGTGCTGCTGGCGGTGTACGGCCTGCTGGAGATGGTCCGGACCCGTGTGCTGGTCCGTGCCGGGGTACTGTTCGACGACAAGATCGCCCAGCCGGCATTCAACGCCGTGCATTGCGGCATCCTCCGCAAGCCGGAGGCCGGCCTGGTCCAGAGCCTGCGCGATGTGGACACGCTGCGGGAGTTCCTGACCGGTGCGGGGCTGATCGCTTTTTGCGACGCCCCATGGTTTCCGGTGTTTGTCTTCGCCGCCTTCCTGCTGCATCCGTGGTACGGCTGGATCGCGATTATCGGCAGCCTGGTGATCTGGTCGCTGACGCTGCTGAACGAGGTGCTGACGAAACGCGATCTGACGGAGGCCTCCAGCGCCAGCCGGGAGGCCGCGCAGCAGGCCGCCACGACGTTCCGCAATGTCGAAGTGCTGCAGGCGATGGGAATGCTGGCAGCACTCCGCTCGATCTGGTCAGGCCGGCACCTGCGCCACCTGGGCTGGCAGGCCCGCGCCAGCGATCGTGCCGGAACGCTCATTGCCGGCACCAAGTTCTTCCGCATGTTCCTGCAGATCATCATCCTGGGCACGGGCGGGTATCTGGCCATCCAACGGGAAATCTCACCCGGCGGCATCATTGCCGGCTCCATCCTGATCGGCCGCGCCTTGCAGCCGATGGAATCGGCGATCGGTCATTGGAAGGGCTTCGTGGCTGCACGGGGAGCGCTCAAACGGCTGCGGACCCTGTTCGATCTGGCCGGACCCAAGGAGGCGCGCATGTCGCTGCCGCGCCCGCAGGGAGCGGTGAGCGTGGAAGGCGTCGTGGCCGGTGCGCCGGGCGGCCGCGAGGCGATCCTGCGCGGCGTTACCTTCGCCGTGGCGCCGGGCGAGGTGTTGTGCGTCGTCGGTCCCAGTGGCGCCGGCAAGACCTCGCTGGCGCGCGTCCTGGTTGGCATCTGGCCGGTCGGCGCCGGTGCCATCCGCCTGGATGGCTATGACCTGAAGCAGTGGGATCCGCAGGAGCTTGGCCAGTATATCGGCTACCTGCCGCAGGACGTGGAACTGTTCGCCGGCACGGCGGCCCAGAATATCGGCCGGTTCCACGACGATATCGATGCCGCGCGGGTGATTGCCGCCGCCGAGATGGCCGGTTGCCACGAGTTGATCCAGCACCTGGACGATGGCTACAACACCCAGATCGGCGAGGGCGGCCACGCCTTGTCGGGTGGCCAGCGCCAGCGCGTGGCGCTGGCCCGGGCGCTGTACGGCAATCCCAGCCTGGTCGTGCTGGACGAACCCAATTCCAACCTGGACGCCGCCGGCGAAGATGCGCTGACGCAGGCCATCCAGACGCTGAAGGCGCGCGGCACGACCGTGGTGCTGGTCACGCACAAGATCAACATCCTGGCCATCACCGACAGGATACTCGTGATGGGCGGCGGCACCGTCCAGGCCTGCGGCCAGCGTGACGAGATCCTCGGCCGGCTGATCAGCCCCAGCGTCGTGCCGTCTGCCGGCCAGCCGGCCGCAGCGCCTGCCCACCCGGGTCCGGCCGCCGCGAGTCCGGCCGCCAAAGTGGTCGGGCATATTGCGTCGGGGACAGGCCGGTGAGCATCGCCATGTCCGATGCTCCCCCGGTCAGCGACTGGCGTCGCTCGGCGCGGTTTGGCTATGCGGTCATCTTTCTCACCTTCGTTGTGGGAGGCGCCTGGGCCGCGGTTGCCAAGATCAACAGTGCGGTGGTGGCACCGGCGTTCGTCGCCATAGAAACCGAGAGCAAGATCGTTCAGCACCTGGAAGGCGGCATCATCGGCGAAATCCTGGTGGCGGAAAACCAGCATGTCGAGCAAGGCCAGGTTGTGCTGCGGCTGAGCGATGTGCAGCCCAAGGCCACGATGACCTCGGTGCAGAACCAGCTTCTCGCGGCCATCGTTCAGGAAGCGCGGCTGGTCGCCGAACGGGACGAGAAGTCCACGATCGATTTTCCGGTCGAGATCCGCGAACGGCTCAAGGACCCGGTCGTGGCGAATGTCGTCAGTGATCAGCAGGCGACGTTCCAGGATCGGCAACGTTCGCTGTACGGCCAGATCAGCGTGCTCAAGTCACGCATCCAGGGGCTGGAGACCGAGATCAGGGGGCTCGCGATCGAAGAGGATTCGACCCGCAGGCAGGTCGCCTATATCGAACAGGAACTGGTCGGGCTGCATGAACTCCTGAGCCGGCATCTTGTGCCGCTTCCGCGCGTGCTGGAGGCGGAACGTGAGCGGACCCGGCTGGAAGGGGTGATCGGGCGCCAGATCGCCGATCAGGCAAAGGCGCGCAACACGATCGGCGAAACCCGGCTGAACATCGAGGAGCTGCGTCACAAGTTCCAGGAGGAGACGGCGGCGGGAATCCTCGATATTCGCCAGAAGATCGCCGATCTGCGCGAGAAGCTGTCGGTTTCCGGCGATGTCATGCACCGGGTCGAGATCCGCGCCCCGGTATCGGGCCATGTGCAGGACCTCAAGGTTCATAGCCTCGGCCAGGTGATCCGCCCCGGCGAGGCGCTGATGGAAGTCGTGCCGGATGAGGAGAGGCTCGTCATCCATGCGAATTTCGCCCCCAACGACATTGATCGCATCCGTCAGGCATCGAAGATCGAAGTGCGCTTTCCCGCGTTCCATGCGCGCACGACCCCGGTGATCCTTGGCGAACTTGCCTCGGTTTCGGCCGACCGGCTGACCGACGAGGCGACGCATCAGCCGTACTATCTTGGCCTGGTGTCGGTGAACAAGCTGGACATCCCGGAGGAGCTGCGTGGCCGGCTGCGCGCCGGCATGCCAGCCGAGGTGATTGCGCCATTGGCTGATCGCAGCGTGCTGAGCTATCTGATTTCGCCGCTCCGGGAAGCGTGGCACAAGTCGCTGCGCGAGGAATAGGGGTCCAGGGGCCAAAGGCCCCTGGTGGGGTGCAGGGGCGAAGCCCTGCCGGGGTCCGGGGCTGCGCCCCGGCGATGTTTCTGGCCAATTCTGACGTCCCCGTCGCTGTCCGCAGGTGGAATTTCACCGGTGACCGTCATGAGGATGCTGTGCTACGATTATAAATGTGCAACAACCCATATGGTGGAGTAAGTCAATGAGGACAGGTTTTGCTAAATATCTCGTCGGCGCTTCTGTGTGTCTGATTGGCTTCATTGGCATCGCACAAGCCAACGAGTGTTCCAACAAAAAAGAAATAACTGTCCTGTTTGATAAATGGAATGAATCTTTGCAGACAGGCAACCCTGAAGCCGTTGTTGAGCTGTATTCAGAGGATGCGGTTCTTCTTCCGACAGTATCAAATAAGGTTCGCGCTGATCACGAAGCCATTGCCGATTATTTTCATCACTTTCTTGAGTTGCATCCGAAGGGAACCCTGAACGAGGTTCATTTGGCGTGCTTCGGCAATATCGCCATCAACGAAGGTATTTATACGTTCGACATCGTTCAGGACGGAAAGCCTGGAAAAGTTCAAGCCAGGTATTCGTTCGTTTACCATAATGAAGATGGCGAATGGAAGATCGTCAGCCATCATTCCTCAAAGATGCCGGAACCCGTGAAGTAAATTACCTATCGGTGATAGGGGCTGCCGAGGCACTGCGCCGATAAGATCTTCGGCACAGGTTAAGGCGGTCCCACATCAGCGTGTGACCCATAACAGCGTTCAGCACGAACCGGCTGTACTCTCCGCGCCAGCTCGACCCTGCGCGACGGAAGATGCACGACGGAAGACGGGGACGTTCTCCAGCTCTTAACCCGGCAAGCCTAGGGTTTTGCCTTCGTGCAACACAAGCGGTCGAACCGTTGCGTGCAACATCCGGCGGCGCGCGGCCAGACCTTGCCGGAGGATACCGCCCATGCGCCTGACCCGTCGCGCCACCGGTCGTGCCGCGCTCGCCGGCCTGCTCGCTGCCCCCGCGCTGCTGCGCCCCGGCAGCCTGCGGGCCGCCCCCACCGTGCTCAGGATCAGCCACCAGTTCCCGGGCGGCAGCATCGAGCAGGGCGATTTCCGCGATTGCCTGGTGCGCCGCTTCGCCGTCGCCGTACAGCAGCGCACCAACGGCGCGCTGGCGTTCGAGATCTATCCCGCTTCGTCGCTGCTGAAGACGGTGGCGCAGTTCTCCGCGCTCCGCCGCGGCACGCTAGATTTCACCCTGTATCCGCTGGCCTATGCCGGCGGCGAGGTGGCCGAGGTCAATATCGGCCTGATGCCCTGTCTGGTCACGACCTATCAGCAGGGCCTGGCGTGGAAGACGGCGGAGATCGGCCGGCACCTGACCGACATGCTGGAGAAGCGGGGGGTGAAGATCATCACCTGGGTCTGGCAATCTGGCGGCGTGGCCTCGCGCACCGGTGCGGTGGTGCGGCCGGATGACGTGAAGGGCCTGCAGATCCGTGGCGGCTCGCGCGAGATGGACCTGATGCTGAAGGCCGCCGGCGGGATTGTGTCCGCGGTGCCGTCGAACGAGATCTGCGCGGCCATGCAGGCCGGCGTGCTGGATGCGGCGGTGACCTCGTCCACCAGCCTGGTCAGCTTCCGGACGGAGCAGGTCAGCAAGGCCGTCACCTCCGGCATCAAGGGCAGCTTCTGGTTCATGTTCGAGCCGTTGCTGATGTCCAAATCGGTCTATGACGGCCTGCCGGCCGACCAGCAGAAGGCGATCACCGAGGTGGGCGCATCGCTGGAGGCCTTCGCGCTGGAGCAGGCGATGGCCGACGACATCGAACTGGCACGGGTGTTCGGCCGCGCCGGCGCCAAGGTGGCCGAGTTCGACGCGCCGGCGCTGCAGGAATGGAAGCAGATTGCGCGCGATACGGCCTGGAAGGATTTCGCCGCCCGCAGCCCCTCCTGCGCGGCGCTGCTGACGCTGGCCGAGCAGGTGCCTGCGTGAGGGCACAGCATGGCTCTGAACCGCCAAAGCCGGGTGTCCTGAAACGCGTTTGACGCCGCCTTTCCCTTCCTATAGGGCCGGCCCCGGCGGGGATGCGTCCGTTTCGGACGATCGATCCGCCCGACCGGCCGCCCGACCGGGACTCTTAGGAGGGTCGAGATAGTGACGAACGCGTTTGAGCCTGGCCCGGATTTTCCGCCCGTCGATGCCGCCACCTGGCGCAAGGGTGTCGAAGCCGACCTGAAGGGGGCGCCCTTCGAGAAGCGGATGATTTCCAGGAGCTACGAAGGGATTGACCTGCAGCCTCTTTACACCGAGGCAATTTTCCCGACCCGTCATGACCCCGCCGGGGTTCCCGGCTTCCCTCCGTTCGCCCGGGCGGCGTCGCCGCTGGGCAATGCGGTGCATGGCTGGGATATCCGCCAGCTGCCGGATCATCCCGATCCGGCACGCGCGAACGCGCAGATTCTCGACGACCTCGCCGGCGGCGGCAGCTCGGTGGCCCTGCGCCTCGATGCGGCTGCCCGCAACGGCCATGATGCGGATGACCCGCGCGGGGAGGACGCGCGCGCGCGCGACGGCGTCATGGTCTCCAGCACGGCCGATCTGGCGCAGGTGCTCGATCGCGTGCGGCTCGACGCCGCCGGGGTATGGCTGCAGGCCGGGGCGGCGTTCCTGCCGGCCGCGGCGCTGTATGTCGCGGCGGCCGAGGCCGGCGGCGTGGGCGGCGACAAGCTGCGCGGTGGTTTCGGGGCCGATCCGCTCGGCACGCTGATGCACCAGGGCACGCTGCCGGTGCCGGTCGCGCGTGCGCTCGGCGACATGGCCGATCTGGCAGGCTGGACCGCTGCCCACGCGCCGCACATGACCGCGGTCGCGGTGGACACCGCGCCCTATCACGATGCCGGCGCCAGTTCCGTGCAGGACCTTGCCTTCCTGCTTGCCACCGGGGTGGAGTACCTGCGGGCGCTGACCGCGGCCGGGCTCGACGTGAATGCGGCCGCCGGGCAAATCCATTTCAGCATCAGCGTTGGCGCGCGCTTTTATCAGGCGATCGCCAAGCTGCGGGCGGCGCGGGTGCTCTGGGCGGCCGTGGTGGCGGCCAGCGGCGGCGCACCGGCGGCGCAGGTGCTGCGGATGCGCGTTGCCACCGGCCGGCGGGTGCTGACCACGCGCGGCCAGTCGATCAACATCCTGCGCAACACCGTCGCCGCCTATGCCGGCGCGGTCGCCAGCGCCGAGGCGATCACCACCGTGCCGTTCGATGCGCCCACCGGCATCAGCACCGACCAGAGCCGCCGCAATGCCCGCAACACCCAGCTCATCCTGGCCGAGGAATGCCATCTGGGCCGGGTGATCGATCCGGCCGGCGGGTCCTGGTATATCGAATGGTACACCAACGCTCTGGTTGAGCAGGGCTGGGCGCTGTTCCAGCAGATCGAGGCACAGGGCGGCATGATTGCCGCGCTGACCAGTGGCTGGGTGGCGGAGCAGATTGCCGCGGTCCAGGCCCGGCGGGCGCGTGACATCGCCAGCCGCAAGGTGCCGATCACCGGCGTCAGCGAACACCCCAGCGAGCACGAGTTGCACACCGAGCAGGAGGTGATCGACCGTTCGGCGCTGGGTCGCGCCGCGGCGCAGCGTCTGGCCGAGTGGCGCCGGGCGCACGCGCCGGGCGCGGCCCTCGCGGCCCTTGCGGCTTCCAAGGATGGGCGGACGGCAGGCGCCATCGCGGCGGCGCGGGAAGGCGCCACGCTGGGCGAGATCGCGGCGGCCCTGGTGCCGGCGGGCAGCGCGCCGGTTGCGGTGCCGCCGCTCGGCGTGCATCCCTATGACGCGGCCTTCGTGGCATTGCGTGACGCCGCCGAGGCTTTCGCCGCCCGTCAGGGTCACCAGCCGCGCGTGTGGCTGGCCGGTGTCGGCAGCATCGCCGAACAGACGGGGCGGCGGATTTTTGCCGCGAATTTCTTCGCGGCGGGCGGCTTTGATGTACTTGCCAACGATGCCGCCGCCGATGTGGACGCGGCCGTTGCCGCCTTCGCGCAGAGCGGGGCACCGGTCGCGGTGATCTGCTCGACCGACAAGCGCTATCCTGCCGCGGTGCCCGAACTGGCACCGAAGCTGAAGGCGGCCGGCGCCCGCCACGTGGTGCTGGCCGGCAACCCCGGCGCGGCCGAGGCGGACTACCGGGCGGCGGGGGTTGACCTGTTCATCCATGTCCGCAGCGACGTCGTGGAAACCCTGTGGTCCCTGCTACGGGCCGAGGAGGCGGTCGCATGAGCCGTATCCCGAATTTTTCGGCCACATCCTGGGACGCCGTCCGGCCGAGCGTGGCTGACCTGCCCGGCTGGGCCGATGCGGCCACGCGACAGGCCGGCCGGCCACCCGCCGAGCTTGCCTGGCACACCGAAGAAGGCATTCCCGTCCGGCCGCTCTACACCGCCGCCGACACCGCCGGGCTGGCGCATCTGGACAGCTATCCGGGCTTTGCGCCGTTCGTGCGTGGGCCGTATCCGTCGATGTATGTCATCCGTCCCTGGACGGTGCGGCAATATGCCGGCTTCTCCACCGCCGAGGCATCGAATGCGTTCTACCGGCGCAACATGGCCGCCGGGCAGAAGGGCCTGAGCATCGCCTTCGATCTGCCGACGCATCGCGGCTACGATTCCGACAACCCGCGCGTGGCCGGCGATGTCGGCATGGCCGGTGTCGCCATCGACAGCATTCTCGACATGCGCATCCTGTTCGACGGGCTGCCGCTCGATCAGATCAGCGTGTCGATGACGATGAACGGCGCCGTGCTGCCGGTGCTGGCGATGTATGTCGTCGCCGCGGAAGAGCAGGGGGTGAAGCAGGCGCAGCTTTCCGGCACCATCCAGAACGACATCCTCAAGGAGTTCATGGTCCGCAACACCTTCATCTACCCGCCCTCGCCGAGCATGAAGATCGTCGGCGACATCTTCCGCTACACCAGCCAGCACATGCCAGCGTACAACAGCATCAGCATCTCCGGCTATCACATGCAGGAGGCCGGGGCGACCGCCGATCTGGAGCTGGGCTACACGCTGGCGGACGGGCTCGAATACCTGCGCACCGGCATTGCCACCGGGTTGAAGGTGGATGATTTCGCGCCCCGGCTCTCGTTCTTCTGGTCGATCGGCATGAACGTGTTCATGGAAATCGCCAAGATGCGCGCGGCGCGCATGCTGTGGGCGAAGATCGTCCGCCAGTTCGACCCGCAGAACCCGAAAAGCCTGTCGCTGCGCACGCACAGCCAGACCAGCGGCTGGAGCCTGACCGCGCAGGACGTGTTCAACAACGTCACCCGCACCTGCGTGGAAGCGATGGCGGCGACCCAGGGGCAGACGCAAAGCCTGCACTCCAATTCGCTGGATGAGGCGCTCGGCCTGCCGACCGAATTCTCCGCCAGCATCGCCCGCAACACCCAGCTGTTTCTCCAGGAGGAGACCGACACCGACCTGGTGATCGACCCCTGGGGCGGCAGCTATTACGTCGAGTGGCTCACCAACGAACTGGCGCAGAAGGCGTGGGGCCACATCGCCGAGTGCGAACAACATGGCGGCATGACCAAGGCCATCGAGGCCGGCCTGCCGAAGATGCGCATCGCCGACGCGGCGGCGCGCACGCAGGCGCTGATCGATAGCGGGCGGCAGACCATCGTCGGGCTCAATCGCTACAAGCCCGTGCATGACGACCCCATTAACGTGCTGAAGATCGACAACACCGCGGTGCGCGCGGCGCAGATCCGCCGTCTGCAGGAATTGCGCGCGGCGCGCGATCCGGTCGCGGTGACGGCGGCGCTGCAGGCGCTGACGGCCTGCGCACGCAGCGGCGAGGGCAATCTGCTGGCGCTGTCGATCGAGGCGGCACGCGCGAAGGCTACGGTGGGCGAGATCAGCGACGCGCTGGAGGTGGTGTTCGGTCGCTTCCAGCCGCAGCCACAGCTTGCCACCGGCGTCTATGCCCGCCAGATGGGCGAGGGCGCCGATGCGGTGCAGCGCATCCGTGCGCGGGTGGAGTCTTTCCTCGAGACCGAAGGCCGGCGCCCGCGCATCCTGGTGGCGAAACTCGGCCAGGACGGGCACGACCGCGGCCAGCAGGTGGTGGCGTCGGCCTACGCCGATCTCGGCTTCGATGTCGATATGGGGCCGCTGTTCCAGACGCCCGAGGAGGCCGCACAGGCGGCCGTGGACAACGACGTGCACATCGTCGGCGCCAGCTCGCTGGCAGCGGGGCACCTGACGCTGATACCGGCGCTGAAGCGCGCGCTGGTGGCGCTCGGCGCGCCCGATATCCTGGTGGTGGCCGGCGGCGTGATTCCGCCGCAGGATTTCGCTGAGCTTGAGCGCAACGGCATCGATGCGATTTTTGGGCCTGGCACGGTGATTTCGGATTCTGCTGGCGCATTGCTGGATATTCTGGAGCGGCGCGCGGTTGTCGTCGATGGATGAAGGAAGGCCAGGGGCTCTGCCCCTGGACCCCGCTAAGGGCGGAGCCCTTAGAACCCGTTCCGTTTCTCTTGGTCCGGGGGTGGAGGAGTACTCGGCGGGGCTGCTTGGCCGCAACCGGGCGATGCTGGCCCGCGCCATTACGCTGGTGGAATCGCGCAAGCCTGAGCACGCGGCGATGGCCGCTGCCCTGATCAACCATCTGCTGCCGCACACCGGGCGCGCCATTCGCGTCGGCCTCACCGGCGTGCCCGGCGCGGGCAAAAGCGCGCTGATCGAGGCGCTCGGCAGTTGGCTCACCGCGCGCGGGCATCGCGTTGCGGTGCTGTCGATCGATCCGTCTTCCACACGGTCTGGCGGCAGCCTGCTCGGCGACAAAACCCGCATGACGCGGCTGAGCGCTGACCCCAACGCCTTCATCCGTCCCTCGCCGAGTGGCCTGGTGCTCGGCGGCACCGCGCGCACCACGCGCGAAACCATGCTACTGTGCGAGGCAGCCGGCTACGACGTCGTGCTGATCGAGACCGTCGGCGTCGGCCAGTCGGAAGTTGCAGTTGCCGACATGACGGATTTCCTGCTGGTGCTCATGCTGGCCGGTGCCGGCGACGAGTTGCAGGGCATCAAGCGCGGCCTGCTGGAACGCGCCGACATGATCGCCATCACCAAAGCCGATGGCGACAACATCGCTGCCTGCCGGCGGGCCGCCACGCAGTATGGCTTCGCCATGCACCTGCTGCGCGAACCGGGCGAACCGGAACCGCCGGTGGTGACGTGCAGCGCGGTGGAGGGCACCGGCCTCGATCGCATCTGGCAGATCATTACCGAGCGCCAGGCCGAACGGGAAAGCTCGGGTGCGCTTGCCGAAAGGCGGGCGCGGCAGAATACCGTGTGGATGTGGTCCCTGGTGGACCAGCATATCCGCGCCAAGTTGATGGCCGGGCACGCCGCGGGCGAAATCGAACGGCAGGTGCACGCCGGTCGGTTGTCGCCGGTCAGCGCAGCCGACAGGATTATCGGGGCGCTGGGGTTGCCGTAACCGCAACGGCCCTGCGGGCCATTGCTGCGGGACAGGTCTATACGGCCCTCGCCTTGGGCAACGGGAAGACCATCCGGGTCAGCGCACGGCCGAACCGCCGGAGCGGTTCCTCGGCAAGAACGCAGACCAGGGTCGCAGTGAGGATCGCGGCGGCGACGGCGGCTGCGGAGAACAAACCGCTCGGCAAGCCCGCACTGGTGTTCAACTGGAGAAAGTAGAACACGCGGACGATCGGATAGTGCACCATATAAAGCGAGAACGAGATCCGCCCGAGGAACATGCAGACCGGGCTTCCCAACACCATTGCGGTCGCCGGTCCTGGTCTGGCCGCCAGCAGAACGATGCAAGCCAGGACACCGAGCGAATACGCCGTATCGGCCACAAGGAGGACAATCGTCGCCGCACAGATGGCGGCCAGCATGAGCCAGTCTCCCGACAGCGATCTCGAGATGGGATGCTGGAAGCCGACCCACAGCAGGCACCCGACGAAGAAACTGCCCGCCATGCGGACGAAGGCTTCGGTTCCTGCAATCGCGGCCATGATGGGAGTTCCATTGATGGACAACAGAAAGATCTCGAGGGCGAGAATTGTCGGCACCAGAATGGCAACCACACGGAACGACCGAATCGATAACAGCAACCAGCACAGCCAGGGGAATGCGAGATAGCCCATCCATTCGACCCCCAACGACCAGACCGGAACGTTTATGTGACGGGCGATCGGGGGGACATACCAGCTATCGAAAAAAACAATGTTTCGCGTGACCTCCAGCGCCCCAGGCCAGAAACCGAACACGATAATCGAAATGAATAGCGATATACAAATGGTAATCAAGTGGACCGGGACTGTCCTCCAGAACCGCAAATACAGAAACCGAAGCGCAAGGCTACCAGGTAGTTTTTCGAAATCACCATGATGACTATGTGTTAATACAAAGCCGCTCATCATAAAGAAAACGTCGACAGCAAGTCCGCCATAATTAAAGAGCTGAAACAAGCCGTGTCCGCCCGAGTTTGTGTGCACGGAAACCACCCAGAGCGCGAGTATTCCTCGCAAACCGTGCAGGCATGGGAAACTCAACTCGCGTCGGACAGCCGGTGTTGTCGCCCCGTACCCTAACGCGCGTTGCGCGTTTCCTGTAAGCGCCACCAACCGAAACCCTTCCATTGTTTTTGTGGTATCTGATCCACCGAAGATGAGCGCCATGGTAGCCAAATATCGGCAGCCGGCACATTCATTTTTCCCGCAAGCGTATCGTTGCCGTTCGTTTGCGCCGACCGGCTCTCCCCGGCCTGTGCGGCGGGCAGGATCATTGGGGTGCTCAGGCCGCGGTGACAGCCGGGGCGCTGTCCCGGATTCTGTTACGACGGCAGAAGCAACGCCAGCATAATCCCGCCCGACAGCGCCGTGCCGAACACGCCAGCAAGGTTCGGCCCCATGGCGTGATAAATCAGAAAATTCTCCGGATCGTCCTGCAGCGCCACCACATGCGTCACCCGCGCCGCGATCGGCACCGAAGCGATGCCGGCGGAGCCGAGCAGCGGATTGATCGGTTCCTTGAGGAACAGGTTCATGATCTTCGCCCCGATCACGCCGGACGCAGTGCCGAACACGAAGGCAAGCAGGCCGAGCGACACCACTTCGAGCGTCTGCACGGTGAGAAACCGGTCGGCCACCATGGTCGAGCCGATGGCCACCGTCAGGATCACGATCACCACGTTCATCACGCCGTTCGCCGCCGTCCGCGCGAGGCGTTCCGTGACCAGCACTTCGCGGTACAGATTGCCCAGCATCAGCATGGTGATCAGCGGTGCCACCGGTGGCAGGAACAGGTTGACGATGATGGCGATGATGATCGGGAAACCGATTCGCTCGACGCGCGATACCGGGCGCATCTGCTGCATGCGGATCAGGCGTTCGCGTTTGCTGGTCAGCAGCTTCATCACCGGCGGCTGGATCAGCGGCATCAGCGCCATGTAGGAATAGGCGGCGACCGAGATCGGTGCCAGCAGATGTGGCGCGAGCTTGACCGCCATGAAGATTGCCATCGGCCCGTCGGCGCCGCCGATAATGCCGATGGCGCCCGCTTCGTAGATGGTGAAACCCACCAGCTTGGCACCGATCAGCGCCACGAAGATGCCGAGATGCGCCGCCGCGCCCAGAACCACCAGCTTCGGGTTGGCGATCATCGGGCCGAAATCGGTCATCGCGCCGACGCCGAAGAAGATCAGCGGCGGCAGGATCAGCAACTCCACGCCTTTGTAGGCGTAGTGGAACAGCCCGCCCTCCAGGATCAGGTCGGAGCCCGGCACGTTGGCGACGATGCAGGAAAAGCCGATGCCGACCAGCAGCAGCGGTTCGTATTTTTTCACGACGGCGAGCCAGATCATGGTGATGCCGACGCCGATCATCACCAGATTGCCCCACCAGATATGGGCAAGCCCGGTCTGTGCCGCGAGGGCCGCCAGGAAGGCCACGAACTGGTCGAGCATGTTTCCTGCCGGCGCCGGTTAGTGGTTGCGCAGATCGTTGTCGTCGAGCCGGCCGATGCGGTTGAGCAGCGGCAGCAGCGCCAGCACCACGCCGATGCCGCCGATCATGACGATGCTGAGCAGGAAGTCGATCAGGCTCAGCACGATGGCGCCTTGCAACGTATCGGGAACGATCATGCGTGGGTCTCCTCGCGCCGTGATGTGTGCGATCAGCCCAGCGTCAGCAACACCTGGCCCGTCTCGA
The DNA here is from genome assembly GCA_903918195.1 of uncultured Acetobacteraceae bacterium. Taxonomy (GTDB): domain Bacteria; phylum Pseudomonadota; class Alphaproteobacteria; order Acetobacterales; family Acetobacteraceae; genus Rhodovastum. The sequence continues at coordinate 104,111 of CAIXDS010000258.1, forward strand.
CGTTGTCGTTGACCTTGACGGCGATGGCGGTGACGGTGCCGGCGCCCTTGGCGACAACGATGGTCTTCATCTTCATCGCCTCGATGGTGGCGATCTTGTCGCCCGGCTGCACGGTCTGGCCGATGTCGACATCGATCGTATGCACAACTCCGGCCAGCGGCGCGACCTCGCTGCCGGGGCTTGCCGGTGCCGCGGCGGGGGCGGACGGGGCCGGCTGGGGGAACGCTGTGGCCGCGGCACTGGCCGCAAGCGGCGCCTCGGGCTGGACTGGCGCGGTGAGATCCTCGACGACGACATGGTAGCTGCGGCCATCGACGGTGATCCGGAACGTCTTCTGCATGGCGCCTCCTTTCCCGTGGTCTAGTGGGGGCTATGGGACAGCTGGTTCAGCCAGCGTCCCTGGGCGGACCAGACCTGTCCGTGCGGAAGTTCCTCGATATGCACGATGTGATGGCTGTCCAGCATGGCCGCGACCGCCGCCGCGATCACCGGCAGGTCTTCCGCCAGTCCGTGCGGAACCGCGGCGGCCAGCCCCGTCACTGGCGCACCGGTGTCGATCGGCGAATTCTGCGCGTAGCGGATCAGCGCCGCGAGCAGGCGAAATCCCCAGTAGAGGCAACTGACGATGCCGATACCGGCCAGCCAGTCGGCGGCCGGACCATGGAAGATCGGCTCATACATGATGCGGCTCCGTGTTCTCGCCCATCACAGCGGCATGTTCCCGTGCTTCTTCGGCGGCCGCGTCTCCCGCTTGGTCGCCGCCTTGCGCAGTGACAGCGCCACCACCCAGCGGGTCGTCGCCGGATCGATCACGTCGGTGATGTAGCCGAGGCCGGCGGAGAGATAGGGGGTGGCGAATTCCGCCCGATAGGAAGCGGCCAGTTCGGCAGCCATGGCGCGGGGGTCGGCGGCGGCTTTCAGCTCCTTGCTGTACAGCACGTTCGCCGCGCCCTCGGCGCCCATCACCGCGATTTCGGCGGTCGGCCAGGCATAGACGAAATCCGCCCCCATCTCCTGGCTGCACATGGCGAGATACGATCCGCCATAGGCCTTGCGCATGATGACGGTGATCTTCGGCACGGTCGCCGCGGCGTAGGCGAACAGCAGCTTGGCGCCATGGCGGATGATGCCGCCGCGCTCCTGATCGATGCCCGGCAGGAAGCCCGGAACGTCCACCAGTGTCACCAGCGGAATGCTGAAGGCGTTGCAGAAGCGGATGAAGCGGGCGCCCTTGTCGGAAGCGTCGATGTCGAGCGCGCCGGCCCGCACCGCCGACTGGTTTGCCACCAGCCCGACCACGAAACCGCCGATGCGGGCGAAGCCGACGATCAGGTTGGCGGCGAAATCGGCATGCACCTCCAGCAACTGGCCGCCATCCACCAGCCGCGCAATGATCGGGCGCACATCCATCGCCATCATCGGTTCCGCCGGGATCAGGTCGTTGATCGCCTGGTCCGGCGTTTCGTCGATATCGCCCGCCGGGCGATGCGGCGGCTCCTCGGCGTTGTTGGCCGGCAGGTAGCTCAGCAGCCGGCGCACCAGCACCACCGCATGGGCATCGTCGTTGGCGAGGAAATGCACGTTGCCGCTGACCGTGGCGTGCATGGCCGCCCCGCCCACGTCGTCCATCGTCACCGTGCGCCCGGTCACCGCCTTGATCACTTCCGGCCCGGTGATGAACATGCGGGCGTTGGTGCGGGTCATGATGACGAAGTCCATCAGCGCCGGCGAATAGGCAGCCCCGCCTGCGCAGGGCCCGCAGACCACGGCGATCTGCGGCACCACGCCGGAGAGCAGGACGTTCTGGAAGAACACATCGCCATAGCCCGCCAGCGCGTCCACCGCCTCCTGGATGCGCGCCCCGCCGGAATCGTTGAATGCGACCACCGGCATTCCGGCGCGGCCGGCGAACTGCATGGCACCGACGATCTTGCCGGCGTGGGCGCGGCCAAGCGTGCCGGCGGCGACGGTGAAATCCTGGCTGAAGGCGGCCACCGGGCGGCCATCCACATAGCCGGTGCCCACCACCACCCCGTCGGCCGGGAGTTCCTTTGCCACGCCGCCTTGCGGCCTGGCGCGGACATGCATGCCGATTTCCTGGAAGGTGCCGTCCTGGAACAGGATGGCCAGCCGTTCGCGGGCGGTCAGCTGGCCCAGTGCATGCCGCAACCTGGCCTTTTCCTCGCCGCCACCGGCCAGAATTCTGGCGCTCCGATCGCGCATTTCCTGCAGCAGTCTGTCAGACAACGTCATTCATTCCATCCGTCAATGCATCGCGCGGTCGCGCCGGCCGGTCAGGCCTGCTGCAATTCCACCAGGGTGCCGTTGAGATCTTTCGGGTGCAGGAACAGCACCGGTTTGTCGTGCGCGCCGATCTTCGGCTCGCCGTCGCCCAGCACGCGCAGGCCGGCCGCCTTCAGCAGGTCGCGGGCGGCCAGGATATCTTCGACCTCGAAGCACAGGTGATGGATGCCGCCGGCCGGATTCTTCGCCAGGAATCCGGCGATCGGGGAGTTCTCACCCAGCGGGTTGATCAGCTCGATCCGGGTATTCTCGACATCGACAAACACCACCGTGACCCCGTGCGCGGGCTGCGGCAGCGGCGCGGAGACGGTGGCACCGAGCTTGTCGCGGTAGGCGCCGGCCGCCGCCTCGAGGTCGGGCACGGCGATGGCCACGTGGTTCAGCCTGCCAAGCAATGGATGGTCTCCCTAGGGCTGCTTTTCGCGAAACGGCACGATAACACTATCGTGCGATGGCGTCCGCTCCAGGCCCGATGTCTTCCATGCGAAAAACCGCCCGCGCAATAGACGAACGACCGCAATGTCGCCGCTTTCGCCATGGCTCCGGCCGGGCCGGGCGCCCGAACGCTGCAACAGATCCGTGCTGGTGCCGCCGCGGCTGCCTGCGTTATCAGGCAGTTCATGACACCCTGCGACCCACCTGCCTGCCCGACGCGCCCGGCCATCGCCGCCGATCCGGCCAGGCCCGGAACCTGCCGCCGGTGGTGACCAGGATTCCTGCACCGGCGCTCCGGGCCGAGCTGATCGCCGTGCTCGTGGCGGTCACGGATGGCGAGCCGCAGGTGCTGACCATCCGTGACGGCAGCCTGCTGCCGTCCGGTCCGTTCGCCTCCGCCGACCGTTCGTTGCAGGCCAGCCTGCGGGCGTGGGTGGAACAGCAGACCGGCCATCCGCTGGGGTATGTTGAGCAACTCTACACCTTTGCCGACCGGGACCGCTCTGCCGACGATACGCAGCGCCGCGTGATCTCGATCAGCTATCTCGGCCTGACCCGCCAGGCGCTGGCGGCGGGCGGCCACGCGGCGAGCTGGCGCAGCTGGTACCGCTACTTCCCCTGGGAGGACTGGCGGGACGGCGCCCCGGCGATGATCGGCAAGCTGATCGCACCCCGGCTGCGTGCCTGGGCCGCCGCGGCCGGAACGCCGGCGCTGAAGCGGGAGCGGCTGCAGCGGGTGCGCGTCACCTTCGGCTGCACCGATGTTCCCTGGAACGAGGACATGGTGCTGCAGCGCTACGAGCTGCTGTTCGAGGCGGGCCTGGTGCCGGAGGCTGCCGGTGCGCCGGGCACCGGCCTGCCAGGGGCGCACATGCTGTACGATCACCGCCGTATCCTGGCGACCGGCATCGCCCGGCTGCGCGCCAAGATCAAGTACCGCCCGGTCGTGTTCGAGCTGATGCCCGAAAGCTTCACCCTGTTGCAGTTGCAGCGGGCGGTGGAGGCGCTGGCGGGGCAATTGCTGCACAAGCAGAATTTCCGCCGCCTGATCGACAGCCAGGACCTGGTGGAGGAAACCGGCGAGCTGGCCACCGAAACCGGCGGCCGTCCGGCCAAGCTGTTCCGCTTCCGCCAGCAGGTGCTGATCGAGCGCGCCATCGCCGGTAGCAAACTACCGCTCGCCCGCAGCGCCTGATCGGCCATGCTGCATATGCGAACGTGACCCGCAGGAATGCGCGGGCTTGCCCGAGCGCTTGACACCTTATGCTCATCCCTAGCATAATTCATGATCCGGCGGACGAGGCCGGGTCATTAATGCTCAGAACGAGCATATCGAGGAGGACGATTATGTCCGCGGCCCTGGATGTCACCGCGTCGCTCTACCACAAGGTGAAGCGCGTCATCCCTCCTTTCGAGTGGCCGGTCTTCGCTGACGACATCGACGCCATTCTCCGGCTGAAGCGCGAGCGGCGGGCGGTGGTGCTGGCGCACAACTACCAAACTCCGGAAATCTTCAACTGCGTCGCCGACATCGTCGGCGACAGCCTTGCCCTGGCGCGCGAGGCGATCGGCGTGGATGCGGATGTCATTGTGCTCGCCGGCGTGCATTTCATGGCCGAGACGGCGAAGCTGCTCAATCCCGGCAAGACCGTGCTGATCCCCGATCCCGCGGCCGGCTGCTCGCTGGCCGACAGCATCACCCCGGCCGATATCCGCCTGTTGCGTCAGCGCTATCCCGGCGTTCCCGTCGTCACCTACGTGAACACCTCGGCCGCGGTGAAGGCGGAATCGGACATCTGCTGCACCTCCGGCAATGCCCGCAAGGTGGTGGAATCGCTCGGCGTGCCGCGCGTCATCATGCTGCCCGACGAGTACCTGGCGCAGAACATCGCGCGCGAGACCGGGGTGGAGATCATCACCTGGGCCGGCCACTGCGAAGTCCACGAGCGCTTCACCGCGTCGCAAATCCGCACGCTGCGGCGGGAGAATCCCGGCGTCGTCGTGCTGGCGCATCCGGAGTGCCCGCCCGACGTGGTGGCGGAAGCCGATTTCGCCGGCTCGACCGCCATGATGAGCGATTTCGTCGATACGCGGGCGCCGGCGCGGGTGCTGCTGATCACCGAATGCTCGATGAGCGACAATGTTGCGGTGCGCCATCCCGAGGTCGAGTTCGTGCGCCCCTGCAATCTCTGCCCGCACATGAAGCGCATCACCCTGCCGAAGATCCGTACCGCGCTGGAGCAGATGCGCCACGAGGTCACCATCGACCCCGCCATCGCCGGGCGCGCCCGGCAGGCGGTCGAGCGCATGCTGGCGGTGCGGTGATGCAGCACGACCGCCCTATTATTATCGGTGCCGGCCTCGCCGGCCTGATGACGGCGCTGCACCTGGCGCCCATGCCGGTGCTGGTGCTGGCCCGCGCGCCGCTCGGTGACGGGGCGGCCAGCGCCTGGGCGCAGGGGGGGGTGGCTGCCTGCGTGGGCGCCGACGATGATCCCGCCCGCCATCTTGACGACACGCTGGCCGCCGGCGACGGGCTGTGCGACGCTGCCGTTGCTGCCCGCATCCTGCAGGCCGGCCCCGACAGCATCGCCACCCTCGCGCGCCACGGCGTGGAATTCGACCGCGCCGCCGATGGCCGGCTCGCCCTCGGCCTGGAGGCGGCGCATTCCCGCCGGCGCATCGTCCATGCCGGCGGCGACGGCACCGGCGCCGAGATCATGCGCGCCCTGATCGCCGCGGTGCAGCGCGCACCCTCCATTACCGTGCTGGAACAGGCGGAAGCGCGCCGCCTGGTGGTCGAGGACAACCGCATCCGCGGCGTGCTGGTTGCCGCGCCGCACGGCGCCCTGCTGTTGCCGGCCAGCCGTGTCGTGCTGGCCAGCGGCGGCATCGGCGGGCTGTTCCTGCACACCACCAACCCGCCTCAGTCCTGGGGCCAGGGCCTGTTGCTGGCGGCCCGTGCCGGGGCGGCGCTGGCCGACCTGGAATTCGTCCAGTTCCACCCGACCGCCCTCGCCGCCGGCACCGACCCGCTGCCGCTGGTCAGCGAGGCAGTGCGCGGCGAGGGCGCCATCCTGATCGACGAAACCGGCACAAGGTTCCTGGCCGACCAGCCGGGCGCCGAGCTTGGCCCGCGCGACGTGGTGGCGCGCGGCATCTTCGCTCACCTTGCCGCCGGCCATCAGGTGTTTCTCGACGCGCGCCCGGCGCTCGGCGAGCGGTTTGGCAAACGTTTCCCCGCCATCACCGCCGCCTGCCTTGCCGCCGGCATCGACCCGGTAATGCAGCCCATCCCGGTGGTGCCGGCGGCGCATTACCACATGGGCGGCGTCGCCGTGGACGCGGCCGGCCGCAGCAGCGTCGCCGGCCTCTGGGCCTGCGGCGAGACGGCATCGACCGGCCTGCACGGGGCCAACCGTCTGGCCAGCAACTCGCTGCTGGAAGCCGCCACCTGCGCCTGCTGGGTGGCCGAGGATGTCGCCGCCACGCCGCCGGTCCGCGTGCGCCCGCTCGCCGACCGGCGCCTGCCGCCGGCACCCGACCCCGTGCCGGTGCGGCCGATCCTCTCCCGCCACGCCGGCTTGCTGCGCGACGGCGACGGCCTGCTGGCGGCAATCCGCGCGCTCGCCCCGCTGGCCGCTGCCGGTGGCCCCGCCGCCGATCCGGCCACGCTCGGCCTGATGCTGGCGGTTGCCGCCCTGCGCCGGGAGGAAAGCCGCGGTGCCCACGCCCGCACCGATTTTCCCGCCCGCCGCGCCGATTTTTCCACCCGTCTGACGCTGTACCTGACTGACGCGACCGCCGCTGCCGCGCGGCTTGCCGATCCGATCGTCCGGAGGGCCTGACCCCGATGTCCCAGTTCCCCTTGCCCGCCATCATGACCGAACCGCTGGTGCGGGCGGCACTGCTGGAGGATCTCGGCCGCGCCGGCGACATCACCACCGACGCCATCGTCCCCGCCGGTGCCACCGCCCGGGTCGCCCTGGTGGCACGCCAGCCGGGCGTGGTGGCCGGACTCGACCTCGCCTTGCAGGCGTTCCGTCTGATCGATGCGCGCATCGACGCCACGGCGGAACGCCCGGACGGCAGCCCGCTGGCCCCCGGCGATGTCATCGCCACCCTGCAGGGTCCGGCGCGGGGGTTGCTGACCGCCGAGCGGGTGGCGCTGAATTTTCTTTGTCATCTCAGCGGCATCGCCAGTGCGACCGCCGAGATCGTGGCGGCGGTGCGTGGCACGCGGGCGAGCATCTGTTGCACCCGCAAGACCATGCCGGGGCTGCGGGCGGTGCAGAAATACGCCGTGCGGGTCGGCGGCGGCTCCAACCACCGCTTCGGTCTCGATGACGCGGTGCTGATCAAAGACAACCACGTCGCCATCGCCGGCGGCATCCGCCCGGCTCTGGAACGCGCCCGCGCCCATGTCGGCCATCTGGTCAAGATCGAGCTGGAAGTGGACAGCCTCGGTCAGTTGGCGGAGGCGCTGGCGCTCGGCGTCGATGCCGTGCTGCTCGACAACATGCCCCCGCCGGTGCTGCGGCAGGCGGTTACCATGGTGGACCGGCGCGCCGTGACGGAAGCCTCCGGCCGCATTACCCCCCAGACCGCGCCGGACGTGGCGGCAACCGGCGTCGATCTGATCTCGATCGGCTGGCTGACGCACAGCGCGACGGTGCTGGATATCGGGTTGGACTATCGCGGCTGATCAGCCGGCAAATCGGGAACATCAGGCGCTCAGGCCGCCTCGCGCATCATCACGTTGCAGGCCAGGGTGCCGGCCCGCCCGGCCCAGGTTTCGACTGGCCGGAACAGGCGCGATATGAACAGGCAGAGCGCGGCCGAGGCCGCTACGATCAGCCAGATCATGGCGGGTGACAGCACACCATACGCGTGCGCCAGCAGCGCCATGCCGGAGGTGAACGACACGATCACCGGGAAGTGCAACAGGAAGATCGGGAACGAGATCTGGCCCAGCCACAGCGACAGGGGCGCCGAGAAGAACCGGGTGAGCCTCTCGCTCGCATAGACACAGGTGACGACCACGCCGCCGGCGATGATCGATGGCGTCAGAAACCCCTGCCACATCCGGTTGCACCAGGTGCCGATCACCAGCGCCAAGGCGAAGCCCACCAGTGCCGCCGGTTCGGTGATGGCCTGGCGCCGCAGCCAGGCGAAGCCGCCGCGGGCACGGGCGATGCCGCACAGCATGCCAATGGGAAAGCAGGCCAGCATTGAGCCCGCCCCGAGGCAGATGAGCAGCATGAAGATGATCGCCGTGTATCGCCGTCGGATCTCGAAATCGGCGAACAGGTAGACGAGCACGAGGAGCGAGCCGAGCATCTCGATCCGCATGATCCAAAGGAACGGAATGAGGGCGCGCTCCGTGGGTCCGCCGAAGTAGACGGTGATGCCGGAGAACCAGAGCAGGTCGAGGATGTTGAAGTCGCCGCGCAGGAAGCTGCCAAGCCAACCGTCCACGTGCAGCATTGGGGCGGCTTCGTGGTTGAAGGTGAGGCCTGTTTTGATGAGCAGGAATACGATTGTCGAGGCGGCCAGGATCGGGATGGTCAGCCGCGCGTAGCGTTTGACGGTGTGGCGGACCAACTCGGTGCGCGACGGGTGCATCCAGTAGGAGGCCGAGAGTGCGTCGCCTGAGAGCGTGAAGAATACCGCCACCGCCAATGTGCCGCCCAGGAACGGCTCCATCAGCAGCCGCCAGTCCGGCGAGATAAAGGGGGGAGAAACGTTGATGAACACGCCAAAGAACAGGTGCGATAGCATGACGGAGACGCAGGCCCAACCGCGCAGGCCGTCGATTTCGAGATATCGGCGCCGCGTCTGAAGTTGTTCCGGCACCTGTGCGGGAGCGGTTACTGCCGCGGCGTCCATCTTTCATGTCCTCCCCCTGGGCGGGGTGTCACTTTGGCACAGCGACAAACCCGGTGTCCGCTCAGGGCGGAGCCCTTAGAACCCTTTCAGGTGATGGGGTCCAGGGGCCTCTCGGCCCTTGGCGGGTCCAGGGCAGAGCCCTGGCCTTTCTTCTCCCAATTGCCCTGGACCCCATTCCGTAAGGGTCCAGGGAAGCAGTAGCCCCGGTTACCGCTCGGTCAGGCGCACTTCGACGCGGCGGTTATGTGCGTAGGCGGTCGGGTTGTCTGCCGGGTCGAGCGGCTGGGTGCTGCCGAACCCGGTGGCCAGCAGCCGGTTGGCCGGCACACCCCCCACCGCCAGCTCACGCACCACGGCGATGGCGCGGCTGGCCGAGAGGTCCCAGTTGCTGGCGAAGCGCCCGCCCGGCGGCATCGGCTGGCGGTCGGCATGACCGTCCACCCGCACGACCCAGTCCTGATCGTCCGGCGCATCCGCCAGCGCCTGCTTCAGCGCGGTGGCGAACGTGCGCAGCTGGTCGCGCCCGGCCTGGGTCAGAGTCGCCGAGCCCGGCGCGAACAGCGAATCGCTGCGCAGTACCACCCGGTCGCCCGACACATCCACCCCGGAATGCGTCCCCAGCGCGGTGCGGAGCCGCTCGCTGAAGGTGGCGCGCAGGCGCGGGACCGCGAATTTGCGGGTCGCCTCGTCCAGTTGGCTCTGCACTTCAGGCAGCGCCGCCCGCACGCGCTCCAGCTCGGAGCGTGCCTGTGCCAGCTCGGCGACGGCGCGGTCGCGGGCCGTGGTGGCGGTATCGAGGGCGCCATGTGCAAGCGCCAGCTTGGCGTCCAGCGAGGCCGCCTGCGCCGCGCGCGCCGACCGCTGTGCCTCGGCCGCGTCCGCCTGGCCCGAGACTTTGGTCAACTCGGCCTGCTTGGCGGCCAGTTCGGCCTGGGCGGCGGTCAGCCGGTCGCGGGCGTCGGCGAGGTCGTGCTCGGTGGATTTGCGCTGGCCTTCCAGCGTTGCTACCGCGGCGGTGCGCTGCTCCACCTCGGCGGCCAGTGCGGTGTTCTGGTGGCCGGTTTCCTCCGCCTTGGCCTGCACGGCGTGCAGCGCCGCCTCGGCCTGCTCGCGCGCCGTGGTGGTGCTGGCAAGCTGGGCCGACAGTTCGGCCAGCTGTTGCTTCACGGTCTCCACCTGCTTCGCCGCCGCTTCGCCCTGGCGCGTCGCCTCCTCCAGCTTTCCGCGGGTGGCAGCCAGTTCGGCCTCGGCCGCCTCGGCTTCCTGCGCCGCCTTATCGCGCCGCCCGGTCAGCGCTTCCAGCTCGCTGGTGCGCGCGGCAACGTCCTCGCTGAGCTTGGCCAGGTGCTGCGTCGCCTCCTGCGCCTGCGCAGTTGCCTCGCGCAACTCCGTCTGGGCGTGGTCGCGAGCGTCGGCGGCCGCCTTCGCGGCGGTTTCGGCCGCCTCGATGTCAGTGTGCAGGCCGCGCAGCTGCTCCTCTGCTTCGGCTTTCTGGTGCAGCGCCGCTTCCAGTTCGCGACTGGTCGTCGTGAGCTGGCCTTCCACGGCGGCGGCGTCTTCGTGGGCGCGTTGCAGCGCCGGCCCGGCATCGAGCAGGACGGGACCGATCGCAAGCCGCGCCACCTCGATCGCCTGGAGCGCGGCGGGCTGTGCCTGCTCGGCAGCCGTCAGGGCTTCCGCGGCGGCGGCGGCTTCCTGCTCCAGTTTGGCGATTTCGGCCCGCGCCGTCTCGGCACCCTGGGTCAGGCCATGCAGCGCGTCCTCGGCCTGGCTGCGGGCGGTGGCGGCATCCTCGGCGGCGGTGCGGGCGGCGGACAGCGCTGCCTCCGCCGCCTTCAGCTGCTCGGCGGTCTGGGCGGCCGTGGCGACCGCTGGCGCCAGGTCGGCGCGCGCGGCCTCCACTGCCGCACGCGCGCCGGCCACCGCTTCGCCCGCCTGACGGTGGGCTGCTTCAGCCTGCGCCGCCGCGTCTGTCACGCGCGCTTCGGCGGCGCGCAGGGCTGCGGTTGCGGCCTGGACTTCGGCGGCTTTGGCAGTGGCCTCGCCTTCCAGCCGCGTCACCGCCTCCGCCTGGCGCGCCTGCGCATCGCGGGCGGCGTCGCGCTGCCGCTCGGCAACGGTCCGCGCAGCCTGGGCGGCGTCGCGTGCCGCGGTCGCGGTCTTCAGCGCGGCCTCGATCTGGTTCTTCTTTTCTTCCGCGGCGGTCGCACGGTCGTTCTGCTGCTCGGAGGCGACCAGCGCGGCCTCGGCGGCGTCGCGCGACTCGGTCGCACTCTTCAGGGCGGCCTCGGCCTCGGCCTTGTTGCCGTCCCCGGCGGCTTCAAGCGCCTTCTGCCGCTCGGATACCGCCGCGATGGCGTCGTCCAGCGCATCGGTCGCGGCCTGCAGGGCCGCCTCGGTTTCGTCCTTGTTGATGGTCCCGGCGGCTTCGAGCGCTTTCTGCTGCTCGGACACCGCGGCGGCAGCGTCGTTCAGCACCTTGGTGGCGCCGTCCAGCGCCTGCTGCGCGCTGGCCAGCGCGGCGGTGGCCTGGTCGCGCGCGGGTACGGCCGCGGCTGCGGCGCGGGTTGCTTCCGCCGCGCTGGCCTCGGCTGCCTGCAACTTCGCAGCGGCCTCGTCCCGGGTTTTTCCCTCCGCCGCGGCGGCGCTGTGCGCGGTGGCGTCAAGCTGCTCTGCCGCCGCCTCGGCGTCGCGCCGCTTCCCCTCGGCGGTTTCCACCGCCGCCTGCCGCGCGGCGCGGGCCTGTTCGGCCGCGGCCACGTCCTGCTGCGCCGTGGCGAAAGCGGCTTCAGCCGCGTCGCGGGCGGCCGTGCGGGCGGCAAGCTCCGTCGTGCGGGTGGCCAGGGTCGCCTCGGCGGCCGATACCTGCCCCAGGGTCTGCGTCAGTGTGGCGCGGAGCTGCTCGGCGCGGGCCAGCGCCGCGGTGCGGAGCTCGGTCTGGTGCGCCTGGTCGTGCAACAGCGACTCGAGCTGCCGTCCGGCCTCGTTGCGCGCCTGCAGCGCCGCCTCGAGACGGCCGCGTGTCTCGGCCAGCACGTTCGCCGCGGCAGCCCCGGTCTCGCGCGCATGGGCCTGCGCCGCGGCCAGATCCTGCTGCAGCGCGGTCGTCCGTGCCTCGGCCGCGGCGAGTTTGGTCTGTGCCGCCTCCAGCTGCGCCTGCAGCGCGTCGCGATCATGTGTGCGGGCGGCCACCTCATCGGTCAGCCCGGCCAGCGCCGTTGCGGTGGCGGCGCGGGACTGCTCGGCCTGTTGCAGGGCGGCCTTGGCGGCGGTGATTTTCTGGTCCAGCTCGGCGAGTTGCCCGGCGGCACCGCGCTGGTGCTCGAGTTCGCTCGCCAGCCCGGCCCGTGCGGCCTCGATTTGCGCCAGTTTGGCCCCGCTGGCGTGCCGCTCGACGGAGGCGGCGTAGAAGACGTAACCGGCGCCCCCCCAGCCGAGCAAGGCAACCACCGCGAGCAGCGAGAGCGGAAGGCGGGACCGGGCAGGGGTGGGAGTGGGAACGGGGGCGTCGCTTGGCATGGAGGCGGAATCCTTGCGCTTAAGGCGGGTCGATCGGAGCGTGCCGGCCAGATGCGTGCCGGCCAGACGGGCATGCCCACAAACCGAGGCCACGCGCCAACGCGCGGGCCGATTCGGTCCGAGGCCAGGCCCCCATATGCTGCACGGCAAGATACGCAACCGCAGCGCTGTTGGACACCGGCAAGTGGCGGGCATGGCGCTGCTTTCGTGCGCCGGCAACAAATCGCGGCGCCCCGTCTTGCCATCTGTTCGGGCCCGATCCGATCAGGCGGCGCCGCACATTTTCATGCGCATTATTTCCATGCCCGGGTGCGCGGCAAGGTCTGGCTCTTAGCCCGTAATGGCTCTATATGCGTGAGGTGCAAACCACGGTGAAAGCCATGACCGACGAAGTCCTCAGCCTTACTGCCCAGATTGTGTCTGCCCACGCCGCACATAACACGGTGACCGCAGACGCTCTGCTGTCGTTGATACAGTCCGTCTACCGCACGCTCTCGAGCGCCGGAACCGTCGCCCCGGAACCCGAGAAGTTGCAGCCGGCGGTGCCGATTAAGAAGTCCGTCTTCCCCGACCACATCGTCTGCCTGGAGGACGGCAAGAAGCTGAAGATGCTGAAGCGGCATCTGAAAACCGCCTATGATCTGACGCCGGAGCAATACCGGGAACGTTGGGGTCTGCCGCGCGACTATCCGATGGTGGCGCCGAACTATGCCGAGAAGCGCTCGGCGCTCGCCAAATCGATCGGCCTGGGGCGCAAGCCGGCGACCACCGAGGTCAAGGCAGCCCGCAAGACCGTTGGACGGCCGCGGAAAGCCGCCAAGGCGGCCTGATCTCACCCGCGCTTTTCTGAGCGGGTGGACACTTTGGCTGGGACATGAAAAAAGATGGCGGCGCCCCGTAGGGCGCCGCCAAGTTTAGGGAGGAAACGTCCAAGAAAGCAGCGCGCCGAAGCGACGCTGCGGGACACATAGTGAGCCGCACGCGCTCAATGGCAAAGCCTTTTTTGTGCGTTGCAGCATTTTTCTGCCGGTCTGTGTGCCGTTGTGGCCGATCTGCCACGGCGATGGTGGCCGCCCCTGCGGCCAGAGGATGGCCAGGAATCGTTGATTTTCAGATCTCTACCGGGTAACCGCGACCTCCGGTGCCGTGTTGGCCGCGCGGCGGCCGGCGAGCCACGTCGCCAGCAGGCCGCAGCCGGCGGCGAAACTCAGCCACAGCCCGGCCATGGCACGGTTGCCGGTTTCGTGGAACAGCGCCTGGGCGATCGCCGGGGTGTTGCCGCCGAAGATCGCGGTGGCCAGGCTGTAGGCCAGCGAGAAACCGACCGTCCTGACCGCGACCGGCATGATCTCGGTCAGGTAGACCACCATGGCGCCGTTGTAGCAGCCGTACAGGAATGACAGCCACAGCTCGACCGCCAGCATGCGCTCGAACGACGGCGCCTGCACCAGCCACCACAAGGCCGGATACGCAGTGACCAACGCCAGCGACGTGCAGGCATAAAGCAGCGGCCGGCGGCCTACCCGGTCGGATACCGCGCCGGCCACCGGCAGCCAGAACAGGTTGGAGATGCCGACGCACAGCGTGACCAGCAGGCTGTCAGCATCCGACAGCTTCAGCACCGTCCGCCCATAGGTCGGCGTGTAGGCAGTGATGAAGTAGAACGACACCGTGGTCATGGTGACCAGCAGCATCCCGATCACCACGATGCGCCAGTTGGCGGTCATGGAGGCGAAAATCTCGCCCAGACTCGGATGGTGGCTGCGCGCGGCGAACGCCTCGGTTTCCTGCAGCGAGCGGCGCAGCAGAAAAATCAGTGGAATGATCATGCAGCCGATCAGCATCGGAATGCGCCAGCCCCATTCTGCCATCTGCTCGGGCGAGAACCGGGCACTGAGCAGCGCGCCCACCAGCGCCACAAAGATCACCGCGATCTGCTGGCTGCCGGACTGCCAGGCGACGTAGAATCCCTTGTTCCCTGGTGTGGCGATCTCCGACAGGTAGACCGACACGCCGCCCAGCTCGACGCCGGCCGAGAAGCCCTGGATAAGGCGGCCGAGCACGAGCAGCAGCGGCGCGAAATAGCCGATGGTCGCATATCCCGGCACCAGCGCGACCGACGCGGTGCCGACCGACATCAGCGCGAGCGTCAGCAGCAGGCCGCGGCGGCGCCCGTAGCGATCGACATAGGCGCCGAGCACGATGGCGCCGACCGGGCGCATCAGGAACGCCAGCGCGAAGGTCATCAGCGACTGCATCAGCGAGGCGAATTCGTCGGTACTCGGGAAGAACGTCCGGCCGATCGCGCTGGCGTAGTAGCCGAACACGAAAAAGTCGTACATCTCCAGGAAATTGCCGCTGGAAACGCGGATCACCGCCTTGATCTTCTCGCGCCGTGCGGCGGGCGTCAGCATGGATCGTTTCCTTTGCGTTTCTGGCGTGCCATACCAATCTTCGCCCGGCCCGGCCGGCGCCGCCAGGGCCTTCCTGGGCAGGCGCCTTCCTAGGCAGGCTGGGCCGGAGCGCACGGCGGGGGCACGGCTGATGGCTGAGAACAACGCATCGGACACCGTTGCGTGCGCCGGCGTTCCGGCTGCCGCCGAGGCGGCGCCCAGGATTGCCCCGGAGGGTACCCTGCTGGGGTATATCGACATCATCGACCGCGAAACGGTTTCCGGCTGGGCATGGAATCCGGCCGACCCGGACGAACTCCTGCAGATCGAGATCTACGAAAACGACGACTTGCTTGCCCGCGTCAGCGCCGGCCAGTTCCGCGCTGATCTGGCGAGGGCCGGCATCGGCACCGGTCGCTATGGGTTCAGCGTGCATGGTGTCGGCAACGTGATTTCCCCCGGCCCGACCGTCATTTCGCTGCGGCTGGCGAAAGGACAGAACCATCTGCGCGGCTCGCCGCGGCTGCTCGAGCCGGCCGAATCGGGGTTCAGCCCGCAGCTGCGGCGGCGGCTCGACGGGGTGATCGACGCGGTCGTCGAGAGTGCCGCCAGCGCCGCCGACCTCGAGGAACTTTATGGCTTCCTGCAGACCCAGCTCAAGCGTGTCGTCGCTGCCCGCACCGCCCTTGCCGTCCCGCCGGGCGGCGCCGAGCTGGCCCTGATCGCCGGCAAGACGGCATCGTTCGCCCGCATCTGGTCGGCCGAGACGCAGCACTTTCTGCGCGCGGTGGCGGAGAAATATCCGGTCCTCGCAATCCCCGCCGATATCGCGCCGCACGTCTCCATCATCATCCCCTGCCACAACAACTTCGCGCTCACCTATCGCTGCGTGGAGTCGGTCCTCGAATCCGATGCCGACACGTCGTTCGAGATCATCGTGGTGGATGACGGGTCAATCGACGAGACCATGCTGGCCGACCTGCTGTTCGTCGGCGCGGTCCGGGTGGTCCGGCACGCCGCGGCACGCGGCTTCCTGCGCGCCGCCAATGCCGGCGCCGCGGTCGCCCGCGGCGAATTGCTGCTGTTTCTCAACAACGACACCGAGTTGCGCCCCGGCGCGCTCGACGAACTGGTGCGTACCTTCGCCGACCTGCCCGGCATCGGGGTCGCCGGCTCGAAGCTGATCAACACCGACGGCACCCTGCAGGAATCGGGCGGCATCATCCAGCGCCTGGGCAACGGGTTGAACTGGGGCTTCGGCGGCGTCGCGGCGGACCCGAAATACGGCTATCTGCGTGACGCCGACTATGTTTCCGGCGCGTCGCTGATGATCCCGCAGACGCTGTTCGAAACCGTGCACGGCTTCGACGAGACCTACGCCCCCGGCTATTACGAAGACACCGACCTTTGCTTCAAGGTCCGCCAGGCCGGCTGGCGCGTGGTGGTGCAACCGCTGTCGGAAGTGGTGCATCACGGCGGCGCCACCGCCGGCACCACCACCGCGCAGGGTGGCGCCAAGCGCTACCAGACCATCAACCAGCGCAAGTTCCTGCGCCGCTGGAACAGCGTGCTGGCCGAGCACCACAACGCCGCCGCCTTCCTGGAACTCGATGCCGAGCGGCAGGTGACGCAGCGGGCGGTGTTCATCGATGTCACCGTGCCGACGCCGGACCGCGATGCCGGCTCGACCGTCGCCTGGTCGCATATGCGCCTGCTTCGCCGGCTCGGCTTCAAGGTCAGCTTCATCCCGGCCGACAACATGGCGAACATCCCGCCCTACACGGCCGACCTGCAGCGCATCGGCATCGAGTGCCTCTACGCGCCGTTCACCAGCAGCGTGGAAGCGGCGTTCCGGCAGATGGCGCAGATTCCGCCGCAGCTGATCTATTTCCACCGCGTCGACAACGCCGCGCCCTATATCCCGATCGCCCGCAAGTTCTTTCCCGCCGCCCGGCTGGTGTACAACGTCGCCGACCTGCACTTCCTGCGGCTGTCCCGCCAGGCGGCGCTGGAAGACCGGCCGGAGCTGAGGCTGCGCGCGGAGGCGGTCGAGCGCGCCGAGCTGGCGGCGGCGCAGGCGGCCGATTTCGTCATCGTGCATTCCGCCCATGAGGCCGCCATCCTGCAGCAGCGCGCGCCCGGCGCGCGGGTCACGGTGGTGCAGTGGCCGGTCGCCGCGACGAAGGCCGATCCGGTGCTGCATGGCCGGTCAGGCGTGGGCTTCGTCGGTGGCTATTCGCACGTGCCCAACGTCGATGCCGCGGTGCGGCTGGCCCGCCACATCATGCCGCTGGTCCGCCGCGAGTTGCCCGGGCTGCGACTGCGCCTGGTCGGCGCCGCCGCGCCGCCCGCCGTGCGCGAGCTGGCCACCGAGCTGGATGAGGTAACCGGCCACGCGCCGGACCTCGCCCGTGCCTTCCAGGGATTGCTGTGCACGGTGGCCCCGCTGCGCTACGGGGCGGGGGTGAAGGGCAAGGTGCTGACCAGCCTCGCACTCGGCCTGCCCTGCGTGATGAGCGAGATCGCCGCGGAGGGCATTCCACTGCCGGCCGCGCTGGCCTGGCTGGTCTGCCGGTCCGAGGCGGAGATGGCCGAACGGATCGTCGAGCTGCACCGCCAGCCCGAGCTGGCCGGAACGCTGTCGCGCGAGGGCCTGGCCTTCATCTGCGCGCAGTACAGCGAGGATGCCATCCTGCCGCGATTCGCCGCCGCGATCGGCCTGGCCTGAAAGTTTATGAAAAGCCATGAACGCTGTCAGAGCAACATCGGCCAGATCGCCGGTCTGGCCGGTGTTGCTCTAGAGCGCCGCCGCTTGCATGGGCAGTGCGCTGGCATACCGGGCGTATCTGTACATCGCCCGCGCCTTGGCCCACAGCCGCCGCCGACCCGGCAGGAATGACAGCACGCCATAGGCCACCGCCCGCAGCGCGAAGCCGGCCGCGAGCGCGGCTTTGAACAACCACCAGTGGCGGCCGCGATTCATGGCAGCATAGCAGGCTGCGAGCCCGTCCAGCCACCTGGTGGAGATGCGCGCCGGGTCGGCTCCCGTCAGGGTCCAACCCTGCAGGTGGATGACCCGCTCGCCCGGCAGATACGCCACGCGCCAGCCGTGGTCGCGCATGCGGCAGCCCCACTCGATGTCGTCACCGTACATGAAGTAGAGGGAATCCATGCCGCCGACGGCGGCGATAACATCGCGCCGCACCAGCATGCAGGCGCCACAGATCCAGTCGACGTCCAGCACCACCGTGTCCGGACCATCGCTCCTGGGCGGCCGCACCAGGAAACAGCCGTGCAAGCGGGGGAATAGCTGCGTCAGGCCCAGGGCGTGGGCAGCGACAGTGGCAAGCGTTGGCCGGAACCCCGCATCGCCCACCTGATAGCGCCCGTCCGGGAAGATCAGCTGACAGCCGACCGCGGCGAACTCCGGACGATCCTCAAGGAAGCGGACCAACCGTCCCAGCGTGTCGGGTCCGGTTGGGAAGGCATCGGGGTTCAGCAGCAGGACATAGCGGCCATGCGCCAGGGGGAACGCTTGGTTGTTGGCGCCGGCGAAGCCGGCATTTTCGCTGTTGCGGATCAGGCGCACCGAGGGGAACCTCTCCGCCACCAGATCAGCCGTGCCATCCCTGGACGCGTTGTCGATCACGATGATTTCGACCGGTCCCGGCAGGTGGCTGGCCAGGGCTTCCGACAGGCAGCGCTCGATCAGCGGGCGGACGTTCCAGGTTACCACGACGATTGAGAGCAGCGGCGGCAGTGCGGCCCCGTCCATGGCCGCTTCCGGCTCAGGCGTCATCAGCGTTTCCTTCATAGGATACCGGTCACAGGATGCCAGTCCTGGGGTCCGCCTCGCAGGTTATGCCGGCACATGGTGCGGCGCCGCCGCCCGGCCGGGTCCGCAGCGGGCCCAACAGCCAGGCCCCGCCGAGCAGGAGGGGCAGCATCGCCAGCGGCACCACGGCGAATCCGAATCGCCCGGCCTCCAGGTGCATGACACCGGCGACGGCCAGGTTGGCCAGCACGATCGCCAGAATCTTCCACCCGGGCAAGGCGCGCGGCAGGTACCAATGGATCGCCACGAACGTCATGCCGACCATCAGGATCTCGCTGCCGATCTGCGCCCAGGCGGACCCGACGCAACCCAGCCGCGGCACCAGCAGGGCGTTGAGCAGCAGGTTGAGCGCCACCCCGGCGCCGGTGACCCACAGCCAGTTGCGGGTGATGCTGAGCGCCAGCAGGGCGAAGCTGCTGAGCAGCGCAAAAGGCACCAGCGCGCCGACCACGGCAAGCAGATCCACGACGACCGCCGCGTTATCGTACTGGGCGCCGTAAACGAAGGTGACCACGGGTTCCGACAGGTACGGTACGACGACGAGAACAGGCAGGACCACGACCAGCAGCAACAGCAGGAACTGCTGGTAGCTCGCGGCCAGCGCGGGCCGGTCATGGGCCATTCCGCTGAACAGCGGAATGAGTGGCCCGAGCATGATGATCATGAAATTGACGGCGATCTCAAGAAAGCGGGCCGCCGCCCCGTAAACGGCAACCGCGTCCATCCCTTGCATCTGCATCAGGAACAGGAGGTTCGCCCGGCCGTTCACCACCGTCAGGAGCGCAGCGAGGCCGATCGGCACGGCCAGTCGCAGCGTCTGCCGGATCAATGCGGGGTCGGGGCGCAGCGAGATGCTGACGATCCGGCCCGCGAGCAAGAACGCCACGCCGACGTACAGGCCATTCGCCACCGTATAGGCAAGGATGAACCCGTCCAGCGAGGGCCACCACAAGGCGGCAGCGGCGTTCAAGGCGATGAACGCCGCCGCGGTGACGCTAAGTGCAATAGCCGAGTACCATGGCCGCGCGAAGACCTGGTACATCGGGTCGAAGAAGCGCGCAGACACGAAGGGTATGGAGAGACCAGCCACCAGCAGCGCGCTGCCGGTATCTGCCCATAAAAAAAACGCCGCGATCCCCGCGGCAGCGAAGGCGGGCAGCAGCAGCGCCAGACGGACCAGCAGGAAGTTGCCCCAGAACGCCTGGTAGTTGGCCCGGTGCCCCGGCGTCTGCTTGGCGAAAACGGGGGTGGTGCCGAAATCGGCGATCTGCGTGCAGATGGCAATGATGCTGAGGATGAGCACGTACTGGCCGAAGCTGGTCGGCGAGACCGCACGTGCGATCAGTGCCATGACCGCCAGGTTCGCAACCATGTTGCCAACCCGTCCGACAATCTGGGCGGCAACGGCGAGATAATAATTCCGTTCCGCCGATACCGGCCTGTCCACCACAAGAACGCTCAGTTCGCCGCCGCCTTGCGCGCCTGCCGCTTCGCCAACGCCGTCAGGGCCGGGCGGAGTCGTCTCTCGATCATAAACCATTGAATGTGGCTGTACAAGGAGTTCTTCAGTGGGACGCATCCATTGGAAAGGTGTAACAGCAAGACCGAGAACCGCCAGGGGTCGCTTTCGCCGATCACGCGATCGTAATTGAGATCGGCAGCAACGGCCATCGTCTGGTATACGCCGTAGTGGGTTACCGGTTTCTTGCCACGATGGGCCGGCGTGAAATAGAGGTACATCCCATGCGCGACGCGCTTGCGCCGGGTCGATGCGTCCGTCACAAAGCCGCATCCAACCGGCGTTCCCTTGTACAGCATGATCGCCCCCGCGCGCGGGTCGATCAGGCGGTCGAGCAATTCGGATTTGACCCGCTCCGCCGTCCAGGTACCAAACCCGGTATCTGCCGTGAGCAGGGTCGCAATCGCCGCACAATCGGCCTCCGTGGCCAGGCGATATTCATAGCCGTCCGGCAAAACATGCAAAGATTTTCTGCCGTTCTCGAGCATGGCGATCGGGAATTCATACGTTACGCGCGGCTGGTAGATGAAGCTGGCAATTAGTCTGGCCAGGTTCTTCGGCAACGGTATTCTCAGCGACGGCATGTCAACCTCGGCAAAACACTGCGTTCCGCCCCCGGCTTTGGGTGCTCGTGGGAGAGTCGATGCTGGTTATAGCAACCAGACGGGCGGAACGCGACCGGTGCAGTTGACATGATTCTTGCAGCGCGATCGGTCAAAGATTTGGCGGCACCAGGCAGGTCCTCACGCCTTCCGGCCGGTTCGCAAGGAAGCAATGGCTTGCCGGGGGCGATCTGTGAGATTTTCCTATAACTTGGAATATGAGCGGAAATTTCGACCAACCGGACATTCTGGCGCAAATGATCGGGAGCGCAACGTCCCGCAACCGCAATATCGAACCAGCACAGCTTGTTGCAGTCTCGCCTGCCGCTACGTACCGGTGGATGCAGGCTTCACATGCCCGCGTGCCATGCCATTTGTGCGCCTGAGCAGGCTTGCGCAGATTGTCAAACGAACCGGGCTGTCGGTGTGGCGGCGCCGGCACCGCGGCGGGATCGGCGACAGCCGGCCGATAAAGTTACTCGGCAAAAAAAGCCAGAGCGCTCTCAGCCTGGGCGTGGCAGGGCCTGCAACCGGACGACTTTCAGGCAGCTGCCACGCAGGGCGCTGCCGGGTTACCCCCCCAGCAACCCGTAACCGGGCGCCCATCCGACCAGGGTAACCACTTTGCCGTCGAGCGTCACCGTGGCCCCGGTCGGGAACAGGAAGCTGGGGGTGACCCCGGCGGGCGGAGCCGTCAGCGGCACCCCGCTGGGCGTGTTCGTGCTACTTGTGTACTGACCCCATCCGGTCGTCTGGGCCCCGATCAACCCCTGCCAATCATAGATCGGTCCACCAGCCAGGTTCTCGATCACGTTCGAGAGGAAGGTGTTATTGGACCCGAGCACAAAAATCGCCGGGGCCACCGACGAGGTCGACAGGATCGCGTTTCCCTGGATCGTATTGTCATTGGTCAGGCCCAGCAAAGTGTTCAGGCAGAGGTCACCCATCGTCGTATGCGTGTGGTCCGGGTCCAGGTCGTTGCCGCCTATATCGTTGTCGCTGACGGTGTTGTTGTAGGAATCGTACAAAATGATACCCGCACCATCGTTCGCATAGCAAAAATTGTCGCTGATGGTGTTGTCATGCGTCCACTGATCCGACTCGATGCCGTTTCCATCTTCTTCGTAGAAATCGTGGTTGTTGGTGCACACGTTTCCGGTAATGACATTGAAGGCGCCGAAGGTATCTGTTGCGCTTGAAGCGTAAATGTGAATTCCACTCGATCCAAAATCGCTCAGTCCGTTGTCGGTAACGGTGTTGTTTTTGACGGTGAACTGGTTTCCGTCGATATTGATCCCGTCAAGGCCATTGCCGGTGACAACGTTGTTTGAGATGACGGTCCCGGACCCGGTCACTTCATTCATTGCGATGCCGTATTGGGCGTTGTTACTGATGGTGTTGCCCTGGATCGTGTTGGTCGTGCCAGCCGCATTACCGATCCAGATGCCCATCGCTGAGGACGTGATGGTGTTTCCGGAGATGGTGACGTCGTTGGCACCGTTTTCCAACACGATTCCGGCCCCGGTGCTGTTGGTGACCTGGAAGCCCGAGAAACTGACATAGGTGGCGCCGTCGAAGGTGACCCCGCCATTGATCACGGGGGCAGCCCCGGTGCCGTAGGAACCGATGACGATCGGTGCCGCCGCGGTGGCCTTGGTACCCACATAGACGGCGCCGGCATATGTCGTGCCGGCCGCCTGGAGATAGGTTGTTCCTGCGGTGAAGTTAACCTGCGCCCAGGAGTTGTAGGGACTCGCTTGCGTGCCAGTTCCACCGGCCTTGGCAGTCGGGTTGATATAGACGGTACCAGCCATGCCACTCTCCTGGGAGCCCTGTGAATATGGGCTTTGCTAAACCTATCACGGGTTGCAGGCATTCCGAAATGAATATGTTGGCGGACAACAACACGCGATCGTGATTCTGCCGGAGAATCCGAGAAAATGGTGTGTTATAAATATGTTGCGGGCGCGCGACGGAGTGTTGGCAGGACGCCGCCGCAATGGCGGCGGTTGTGGTTCGTTATGGTGGCCACCTGCTCCGACGCGCCAGGGTTGCAGGCCCGCGGCAGCGGACGTGGTCAGTGTGCCGGTGCCACACCGGATGGTGCGGAACAGCAGCCCGGCCGGACCGTTGCAGCGGCACCGTGTTCAGAGACGTTCATTCACTCCGCTATCGCCTTGCGGGTCTGCCGTTTCGCCAGCGCCGTCAGGGTCGGCCCGAGCCGCCGCTCGATCTGGAACCACTGGATATAGCTGTACAACGAGTTCTTGACCGGAACGCACCCATTGGAGAGATGTAACAGCAGGACGGAAAGCCGCGACAGATCGCTTTCACCGAGCGCGAGATCGTAATTCAGATCGACGGCAGGGGCGAAGGTCCGGAACACGCAGCAATTGGTGACCGATTTCTTGCCGCGGTGGGCGGGCATCAGGTACAGGTACATTCCATACGCGATGCGCCGTCGCCGGGTCGATGCGTCCGTCACAAAGCCGCATCCCACCGGCGTTCCCTTGAACAGCATTATCGTGGCTGCGCGCGGGTCGATCAGACGGTCGAACAGTTCGACCTTGACCCGCTCCGCGGTCCAGGTGCCAAACCCGGGGTCCGACGAGAGCAGGCTCGCGATCACCGCACAGTCGGCCTCCGTGGCCACACGATATTCATAGCCTTCCGGCAAAGGACCCAGGGACTTCCTGCCGTTATCGAGCACCGCGATCGGGAATTCATATATAACGCGCGGCCGGTAGAAGAAGGCGACAAGCAGTCTCGTAACATTCGTCAGCGAAGGCATGTCGTATCGACCTCGGCAAAACATTTCGCGTCTCCATCAGTTCGGAGCATTCGCGGAGCAATGTAGCTCGTGTAGGAACCCAGCCGGAATGTCAATCACGCCTCCGTGATCAGGGTGCGGCGAACGAAGGAGGCTGACGTAACGAGGCAACCCGCTGGGCCATGCCGCCGCCCTCGCGCTCGGCCAGCAGCATGTTACCGCCATGCGCGCGCAGGGGCGACATCAAAGCCCAAAAGCCTCGCGATAATAGACCGCGACGGCGTCCCAGGCGGCGCGTTCGGACCATCCGGCCACGTCGCGGGCGGCCGATCCCGGATTGATCCGCGTCATCGGTTCCGCGAAGTCGGTCTGCTCGTTCAGCACCAGATCGAGCTGTCGCCCCGTCCTGGTACCGAGCTCGCGGGCGCAGCGCCACGCGAAGGCGCCCTGGCTTTCGACATGGCCGCTCGGGCTGCAGCGGGTCAGGCCGGTCCCGGCCGGCAACGATTGGCAGAATTGCCGGTAGGCGCCGGCCAGCAGCGATACATGGATGTTGTCGCGGACATAAAGCGGCGTCGCGACCGCGGGTATTTTGCCCGCCGCCCATTCGCGGGCGAGATAGGAGGTGAAACGCGGCTCCTCGTCAGGCCCGAACGGGTTGGGAATGACGAATTTGCCGACCGCCAGCCCGACGCGCCGGGCTTCCAGCCGGAAAGCCTCGAAGCTCACATGTTTCGAAAGGCCATAGGGCGAGAAGGCCCGCTGCTCCGGGTCGCCCACCCCCTCGTACGGCTCGAACACGCTGCCGGTCAGCACGATGCCCCGGCCGCCGCCGCTGGCGAAGGCTTCGAGGACCGGCCGGGCGTTCAGCGTATTCGCACGGCTCGCCGCGAGCCAGTCGAAATCGGGGCTGCGGTAATCCGTCATCTCGGCGGCGTGGTGGCAAAGCAGGTCCCAGGCGGCGGAGCGGACGACATCGAGGAACCGCGGCGAGCCGAAGCTGCACGTCCATACGGGCTCGACCCCGGCCAGCAGGCTCGCGATGCGGCGGCCGCGCAGCCCGCCATAGCTGTCCTGCGTGCCCTGGAAAACCGCGGTGACGTCGTGGCCCGCGGCGACAAGCTCACGCGCGAACCAGCTTCCCGTGAACGAGCTTGCGCCGGTCAGGAGCACCCGCATCCGCTCAGTATCCGCTGGCGTGATAGGCCGCATCGAACGCGGGCGCCGTGCGGTCCTTGTCCGAAATGACGGCGGCCGGCCGGGGCCAGGCGATGCCGATGGCCGGGTCGTCCCACCGCAGCGCCCGCTCATGCGCCGCCACGTAGGGATCGGAGGCGAAATAGAGCAGCTCGGTGTCGGGTTCCAGGGTGAGATATCCGTGCGCGCAGCCCCGGGGAACATGCATCATCCGCCGGTTCCCGGAGGTCAGTTCGGCCCCCGCCCAGCGGCCGAAGCTCGGCGAGCCGGCGCGCAGGTCCACCAGCACGTCGAAGGCCGCGCCGCGCAGGCAGCGGACCAGCTTCACCTCGCCGGCCGGCGCGACCTGATAGTGCAGCCCGCGCAGCGTGCCGGCGGTGTGGCTGAGGGCGTCGTTGACCTGGCGGAAACTGGTTTCGAGCCCCTCGGCCGCGAATTCCCCGGCGCAGAACATGCGGGCGAAGAAGCCGCGTTCGTCGGTGCGCGGCTCAAGCTCGACCAGGCGCGCGCCCTCGACCGTGGTGGGAAGGAACCGCATTCTCAGGCGACCCGGCGGCCGATCGAGAGATAGCGCGCCGCGTCCAATTCTGCCGGGGCAAACATGCGGCGGGCGTCGAACACGATCTTGCCGGCGAGGCCGGCCTCCGCGAGTGCGCGGTATTCCGGCCACCGGGTGGCGACGATCACGATATCGGCGGCGGCCAGATGGGCCTGCCAATCGGTCACGAAACGGACGCCGGCGGCGGCGGGGCCGAGCGCGCGGGCGAACCGGTCGGCCGCCACCGGGTCGTGGGCAAGCACGCTGGCGCCACGGGCGAGCAGCAGCGCGACCGTGAAGTCCGAGTTCATCGCGGCGTAATTGAGGAAGTAGTCCTTGATGACCTCGGACCGGAATCCGCTGCAGATCACGAAGCGCCTGAATCCGAAACGCCCGTACCATCGCATGATGTGCCACAGGATCGGCCGGTTGCCGATCTCGATCATAGGCTTTGGCCGGAACTCGGTCTGTTCCTTGAAGCGGGTGCCAAGCCCGCCGGCCAGGACGAACACGGGAACCAGCGCGGGATCGGTCAGGTCGCTCATTTCAGCACGCTTTCGACCAACGGCGGGGCTGTTCCGGCGGTGGCCTGACGCGCCTGCGCCACGACCCACCAGCGCTCCAGCAGCGCCTCGTACTGCGCCAGCACAGCCGGCCAGGTGAACGCCTCTGCGTGGCGGTCGCGGCTCGCCTGGCGCCGCACGGCCAGCTGCGCAGGCGACAGCGTCTCTGCCTGGTCGAAGCCGTCGGCGCACGCCGCCTCGTTACGGAAATAGGTGGCGGCGGTGCCGGCCACCCATCGGTTGAAGCGATTGTCGTGGGCGAGCACCGGGCTGCCCGCCCCCAGCGCCTCGACAAGCGATGGATTGGTGCCGCCGACCTGATGGCCATGCACGTAAACGCGGCAATGGCGGCGCAGCACCCGCAGTATTTCGGGCACATAGATGCCGCCAGGGAAAAGCACCTGGTCATCGGCCGCCTCGCGGACCACCCGATGATAGCGGCGCGCCGGATCGTAGCGGCCCAGCACGACAAGGCGCATGTTGCGGCGGACGCGGCAAAACGCGCGGGTGATCTCCAGCAGCGAGTTTTCCGGCTCCGGCCGGGCGACCACGAGCGCATAGCCGCCGGGTTGCAGGCCGAACGTCGCCAGCACGGCCGGGTCGGCCTCGTCCACGGAGTCCGCGCCATAGGGGATCATGGTGATCTTGCGGCGCGACACCCGGGTGGCCAGGTGGGTGGCGATTTCCGGGTGGTCGGCGATGAGGTGCTGCGCGCTCCAGCAGGCCAGCCGCTCGTTGACCCAGAACCAGCCGCGCACCGGCATCGACCACTTGCTGCGCCGCCACTCCAGGCCGTCCATGTTGACGAGCTGGGTGGCGCCGCGCAGCCGCGCCAGCAGGCCGAACAGCGCCGTATTGTACCCGAGCACCAGAAGCACGCGGCCGGGTTCCCGGCTTGCCTGGCGCATGGCAGCCCAGTCGAACAGGATCGACCCGAACGATCCGCCACGCCAGACCGGCACATGGCGAAGGCGCACGCCTTGCCACTCGGCCGGCCCGCCGCGTCCGGCGTCGTCCTGGCAATACACCTCGACATCCCAGCCGCGTCCGGCGAGGTAAATCGCCAGATGCTCGGCGAACGTCTCGAACCCGCTATGGGAAGCCGGGATGCCGCGCGTTCCCAGGATCGCCAGAAGCGGCCGCCCCGGTTCATCAGGCTGCAAGAGTGCGCCAGACTGCAAGCATGCACCAGGCTGCGAGACATGGACCGGAACAGCGCCCTCGTCTCGCACGGCAACCCTCTCCGCCAGGCGGTCCGTCGTGCCGCCATTCGCTGTCATCTTCAGTAGGCGCGGATGCTAATGATCTCGCGCGTGAGAGTCATCAACAGGATGCGAAGGTCGAGAAGCAGCGACCAATTCGCGATGTAGTAGAGGTCATACGCAACCCGTCCGCGGATATGCTCAGCGGTGACCACCTCGCCGCGCCAGCCGTTCACCTGCGCCCAGCCGGTGATGCCGGGTTTCACGCAGTGCCGCTGCTCGTACTCGGGCACCACCTCCGAGAAGGCACGATCCTGCAGCCTGGTCGCCAGGGGATGCGGGCGCGGACCGACCAGCGACATGTTGCCGATCAGCACATTGAACAACTGCGGCAGCTCGTCGATGCTCAGTCGGCGAAGCCAGCGCCCCACCCGCGTCACTCTCGGGTCGCCGCGCATGGTCTGGCGGTTCCCAAGCGGGTCTGTCATGTGACAGTACATCGTGCGGAACTTGAAGCAGGTGAACGTCGTGTTGTTGAAGCCGGTCCGGGCCTGCCGGAACAGCACCGGACCCCTGCTGTCCACCTTGATCAGCAGGGCGACCAGACATAGCAGCGGCAGCAGCAGCAGGATCAGCATCAGGCTGCCCGCACGGTCGAACATTTCCTTGCGGAATGCCTGCCACGTACCAAGGGGCCGGCGCGCGAGCGGCAGCACCGGCAGGCCGGCGACCGTCTCCCTCGCCGGCCCGGCGCTGTCGTAATGGCCGGAAAACTGGTAGATGTCCGTGACCATGCTGCCAAGCCGTTGCATGATTGCGGGCAGGCGGGCGCGGTCGTGCGGGGGCACGGCGACGATGACGACATCGACAAGCTCCCGCCGGCTCTCAGCCAACAGGTCGTCGAGGCTGCCGCAGGCGCGCGGCTGCAGTTCCTCGCTGAACACCCCCACAATATGCGTCGGCAGTTCAGGCCCGAAAACAGCATGCGTCAGAAACGCCTCGACGCCTTGCTGCGACCCCACCAGCGCGATCCGCTGCACCAGCAGGCCGGACCGCCGGAACGAGGCAAGCACGATCGCCAGTGCGGCCCGGCCGCCGGCAAACAGGACGGCCGCAAAGACGGTCCATTGCGCCACCAATACCCAGTCGATCCGGGTCTCGCCCTGCAGCATGGCCATGGAGCCGGCAAAGACGGCGGCACCGGTCAACAGGCCTGGGCACAGGCTTACCGCCTGAACGGAGACATCGGTCAGCCCGATGAACTGATAGGCCCGCATTGCCTGCAGCATGACGCAGACCGTCAGTCCGCCCGCCGCGGCGCTCACCAGGCAGGCCCAGCCGGGCGGGCCGCCAGCCGGTTGCAGGACCAGCGCCAGCCAGCCGGCCAACAGGCACAGGGCAAAATCGATCGTCGCTACCGAGGTAATAATGCCCGACAACGAAACGCGTCGCGAACGGTTTTGCCGTATCCAGTTACCGTAGTCTAACGTCGAACCGTCCATCATAAGCAAGGCTTCCCTCGTTACGCCTCGAACTAACGTTGAATTGTTAAGTTAATGAGAGGGCGGCCGGCGGGAATGGATAAATTTGTTAAATATACGGATCGTTAAGATTCACTAAACCAATCCGGATATCCGGAGACACCCTTATCGAACCGCGGCTTATTCTTAATGTGTGTTTTTTACAACGACAGAAAGAATGCAGAATAACTTTCCAAATTATCCCATTCTCCTTCTCCGAAGCCGAAAAAGGCACGCTCATTCAGGCTATAATTCGTTGTGCTGATGCCACTTTATCTGCGGCTTACCAGAGCTGTTATTGGATCAAACGCGGGGCAACGTTTGCCCTCGCGGCGCCGCGTTGTCAACGTTCATGTGGGGCGTTCTAAAGACATTGTGATTGAGCGGGTTGCAAGACCCCGCCGGCAGACGACAGACTCTCTACGGGAAATACAACCAGAAATAGAGCCATAATGATCAGGGCTGGTTCGCCCCTGAGAGCCTGACTCGAATCGGCCTCGTTGTGGTCGGGCAGCCGGCGCCGGAGCTGCAGGACAGCTTGGTGTGTCCAATCGGCATCACGCCATGCCAATCCTTTGGCTTCGCGTTTTATGGCCCTTGACTAGCCGCCACCCCCGTCCGCTGACGCAGTAAGATATAGCGACCATGAGTCCGTTATGAACAAATTACCGGTCAATGAGGAACCGTCGCAAGAAGGCGGTCGAAATATGCGATGGTCTTGGAAAGGCCGACATCCAGTGCCACCGTTGGTGTCCAGCCCAGAATGTTTTGCGCCTGGCTGATATTGGGGCACCGCTGCATAGGGTCATCGATTGGAAGCGGGCGGTTTACGATCTTCGATTTACTATCGGTGAGCGCGATCACGCGCTCCGCCAAAAACCGGATCGGAATCTCGTGCGGGTTTCCCAGGTTGATCGGCCCGGTGACCGCATCGGGCGTCGCCATCATGCGCACGAAACCTTCGACGAGGTCGTCGACATAGCAGAAGG
The DNA here is from genome assembly GCA_903918195.1 of uncultured Acetobacteraceae bacterium. Classification (GTDB taxonomy): domain Bacteria; phylum Pseudomonadota; class Alphaproteobacteria; order Acetobacterales; family Acetobacteraceae; genus Rhodovastum. Next base: position 133,386 of record CAIXDS010000258.1, read on the forward strand.
CGCGGGTTTGTGTCCCATTGCCGAAAATGGTGATGTCCTCCCCGCGCAACGCCTGCACGATGAAGTTTGACACCACCCGGCCATCGTTGGGATGCATGTGCGGGCCGTAGGTGTTGAAGATCCGCACCACCTTGATGCGCAGCTTGTGCTGCCGGTAATAATCGAAAAACAGCGTTTCGGCGCACCGCTTGCCTTCATCATAACATGCGCGCGGGCCGATCGGGTTGACGCTGCCGCGGTAATCCTCGGTCTGCGGATGCACCGTCGGGTCGCCATAGACCTCCGACGTGGATGCCTGCAGCACCTTGGCCTTCACCCGCTTGGCCAGCCCCAGCATGTTGATGGCGCCGACCACGTTGACCTTGGTGGTCTGCACCGGATCGAACTGATAATGAATCGGCGAGGCAGGACAGGCGAGATTGTAGATTTCGTCCACTTCGACATAGAGCGGAAACGTCACGTCGTGGCGAATGATCTCGAAACTGTCATGGTCCAGCAAATGGGCGACGTTATTGCGCCGGCCGGTAAAATAATTGTCAATCGCCAGCACTTCATGGCCGCTCGCCAGCAACCGCTCGCACAGGTGCGAGCCGAGGAAGCCGGCACCGCCCGTCACCAGAACCCGCTTCTTCAGCACGCTCATTTGGCTATGCCAGTCCTCAAGCCCGCTCGCGGGCACCTGCCCGGGCGGTCGTCCAACCCGGTCTGCCGCTTCGAGTACCATATCATACACATGCCGCAAGTCCTTCACAACGTGCCCTGTCATCGCGGCGCTCGCCCTGCGCCGGTTCCCTGGCGGGTTAAGCGACCGTCCCGAATTCGCGGCGAATCATTCGCAACTGTTTGTTTTTGTTTGTTTCTGTCTATCTGCTTTCCGGCCAGCGGCAGAAGCTGCCCGCTGGAGAAGCGCTCCCCCTCGTTCGTTGTAAAATGCATTTCGGTCTGCCTCACGGCTTTGTGTTGCGCCGGCGAGGCCGTTGGATCGCGGCCGTGTGACCACGGCGGCTTCCTCGACCGGGACGACCAGGTTCCTGCGGCTCAGTTCAGCCAGGGGCAACGAAGGCGACGGTTCCCCCGCCGGTCAGCGGCCCGGACCGAAGGCGCCAACCGGCAGCTGGTTCAGGCGCGCGCCCGCGAGATCGGTAACGGCCGGGCTGCTGCCCGCAACGCCGGCCGCGGCGAGCGGAGAACCCGCCTGTAGTTCCAGCCCGCTGCGGCGCGTCACCGGGTCGAACGGCCGGCCTGGATCGAGGAAGCGTGGCACGATCGACACGTCAGGAGCGCCGGGCTTCAGGGTGTTCCAGTACGCCATGTCCCGTCCCCGCTGGCCGGCCCAGAAGAACAGGGGCGATCCCTCGTCGGCATGCACGAAATCGTTGCCGCCGATCGCCTTCATGTGTCGCGAAGAGAACGAGTCGACATAGATCGCGTAGTGGCCGGCCTGGAGTGCCTGCACCAGGTTGTTGCGCAGCACGTTGCCGAAAGCGTGGTCGACGTTCTTCGTGTAATTGGACGCTACCACCAGGTCCGCCTTGTAGGCGTGCGACCTGCCGGGGTCGCGCATGTTTCCGTACAGCGTGTTGTTCTCGATCACGTTGTTCGCCGCATCGAACAGAACGATCCCGGCGCCGTCATTGTCGAATGCAAGATTGAAGTAGACCTGGTTGTCATCGCACCACTGGTCCAGCTGGATGCCGTTGCCGTCCTGCGCGCTGCGGTCGATGTTTCCATAGGAGATGTTGTAGCGGATGATGTTGTGCTTGCCGGCGTCCTCGGTGGCATCCTTGGCGTAGGTGTGGATTCCGGACGCGCCGGACGTGGCGAAGCCATTGTCGTGCACGATATTGTGTTCGACGATGTAGTGGTTGCCGTTGATCTCGACCCCGTGGATGCCATTACGGAACACCTGGTTCCCGGCGATCACGGTTTCCTGCCCAGGACTGGCATTGATCACGTCGATAGCGATCCCGTCGCCCTGGTTGTCGTGCACGACATTGTCGAGGATACGATGGTCCCCGCCGGCGCCGGCGCCGATCCATATCCCGATGGCGGACGCCGATGCCTGGCTGTTCCGGATCGTGATCGCCTCGGCCCCGTCCCGCAGGATGAAGGCCGCCTGGGGGCTGTCACGGACGGTCAGGCCATCGACCACGATATGGCGGGCGTCCTCGATCACCACGGCCCCCTTGACGACGCTGCCGGGCGCCGCGCTGACCACGATCGGCCGGTCCGGGCTGCCGCGGCCGCGAATGACGATCGGGCCCGCCAGGGTTCCGTGCAGCACCACCCGGTCGCCGGGGGCAAGCTGGCTCCACGGCACGTCGCCCGGCGACCAGACCTCGTAGACCGCGGCGCAGGCGGCGCATGGCAGCCGGCAGAGCAGCAAGGCGGCCAGCAAAACCATCAGCAGGCCCGAGGGCCGCGCCGCCGCGCCGGGGCACCTGTCGCGGGTCATCTGGCCGCCAGTTCCGCCGTGATCGCCTGCCGCTTCCGCCACTGGAACAGCTTGCGATAGACGATCCGCGCGCCTTCTGGTGTCAGCCGGGCGAGCGCGCGCGCCAGGGCGCACCACAGCGGGTAGCTCAGGCGCGTGATGGCCAGGTCGGCCGCCACGTGGCGCGGCCTGCGGGTGCCGAGCGGAGCGGCGTTGAAGCCGAGCGCCACCAGGTCCGGCAGCAAATCCGGCCGTCGCATATACCATTGCACGAGCGCCTGGCCTTCGCGATCGGCAATGCGCAGATAGGCGGCTTCATCGAGCATGTGCAGATGATGGGCCAGGGCCGCGGGCGTGTACAGCAGGCGAAGTCCGTGCTGCGCCAGGCGTTCGCCGAGCTCGATGTCCTCGTGCCAGCGCAATCCCTCGTCAAACCGGCCGACGCGGTCGAGGAAGCGTCGCTTGACCGAGATATTCGAGGTCAGAAAGGCCTTCCAGTCGAGTTCCCGCAGGCCGGCGAAGGGCGCGAATGAAGCCTCGTGGTGCAGCGCATGGAACAGCGAGAACGGGAGTTCCGGCGCGATGACCATTTGCCCGAGCACCGCGACCTCCTCGGCGGGGTAGTCGGCATGCACGCGCAGATGCTCGCCGACCAGGGCCGGCGTTGCGATGGTGTCATCATTGATGATCAGCAGCAACGGTGCCGTGGCCAGGTCGATGCCGCGGTTGCGCGCGGCGTTCGCCCCGGCATTCGCCTGCGACACGCAACGGACCGCGGACGCCATGCCGCGGGCGGCGGCCGTTACGGCCGCGGCGGTGCCATCGCTGGAGCCGTCATCGACCACCACGATCTCGATCCGTTCGGGTGCCACGGTCTGCTGCGCCAGCGCGGCAAGGCACCGCACCACCACATCCCGCCGGTTGAAGGTCGGGATGAGGACGGCAATGTCAGGAGAAGCAATGGGGGCAGGATGAGCAACGGGCAAGATATGTCTGCTCTGCAACGATGGACGTTGTGTACTGGCGCGATGCATAGATATAAGATGGTCTGTCTGGCGTCAACGAACACCGCTTTGCATCGTTTCCCCCCTTAGCGTTGTTGTGATCGGTTTCCGCCGGGGGCACCGGCCTGCGGGCGGCAGTTATCATTGACAGGGCATTCCGGAGCCGCCAGAACAAGACACGTTTTGTGATGTTCGTCGCCCGGCGGTATGCGCTGCATCGTCCAAGCTTTCTGCACTGCTCACGACAGGCCAAACTTGTTTTTTTCACGCCTCTTCAAGCGCTTCTTCCCGGTTGATCGCCGCTCGTCGCCACGCGGCGAAGCCGGTCCTGTCCGGTCCGTTCGCACTGAAGCGGCCGTTGCGCCGCCACCCTCCCCGTTCCTGCCGCTGTCGGCGCTGCACGACGGCATGGCGCCGCCGCCGGCCGCCACGGCACCTGCGGGTCCGCGCTTCAGCCGCAGCGTGCACGGCCTGCTTCCGGCCCAGCAGGACCGGGTTCGCCCGGTGCTGCACGAAGGCTTCACCCCAACCCAGCCGATCCGCCATGCCCTGTTTCTGGCCGGGCGCGCCAGGGAGCTCGAGCGCGCGATCGAGGCCATCGAGTACCAGAATGCCCATCTGGTGATCTTCGGCGAGCGTGGCCGCGGCAAGACGTCGTTCGCCAATGTCCTCGTCCAACTGGCCGCCAGTGCCGGCTATGGCGTGGTGCAGCATGCGTGCCATGCCGAGGCCAGCTTCGATCACCTGTTCAGCGCCATCATCGGCAAGGTCCGGTCCCGCTACCTGCGCCGCGCGGCGGAACGCTTCGCCGCGGGCGACCTGACGGCGGACCCGTCCGGCCTGGGGCAGCATAGCCGTCTCGGCGCGAGCGAGGTGACGGAGATACTCGGCGGCATCACGACAGGCCGGCTGCTCATCGTCATCGACGAGTTCGACCGCATCCGCAGCGAGACGATAAAGAACGAATTCGTCGAGTTGCTGAAGAACCTGTCGGATCTCGGGGCACGGGTCACCTTCGTCGTCGTCGGCGTGGCGCAGACACTGACTGAACTGCTGGCCCTGCATCTCTCGATCCAGCGGAACCTGGTGACGATCCATCTGCCGCTGCTGGACGACCGCGACATCGAGGCCCTGATCCGTCGGGGCGCCGAGACGGCGGGGCTCGAGTTCCTGCCGGAAGCGTCCGAGCTGGTGGTGCAGTTCGCCAAACGATCGCCCCACTTCGCCCAGTTGCTGTGCCATCACGGGGCGCGGACCGGCATGCGCCGCGGCAGCACGCGGATCGAGCGCCGCCACATCATCGAGGGGCTGCTCACCATCGTCGAGGAAGCGAAGTTCGTGCACGACGACGCCTATCGCCGTGCGCTGGGGGGCGATGATGTGGCCACGGCGGACCTGCTGTTCGCCACCGCGCAGTGCCGCACCGACGATGTCGGGCAATTCACCGCCACCAGCGTCGCGGAGGTCTGTCGTGCCATCTCCACCAACGGCACAGCCGACCCGGCGGCCGCCCTGCACCGCCTGACCCTGCCCGAGGGCGGCGGGATACTGAAATGCCTCCCGGATATACCGGAACCGCGCTATTCCTTCATCGACCCGACCTTGCGGTTCTACGTCCTGCTGCGGCAGGCGTCGGCGCGTGGGCTGATCTGAAGAGACAAAAGACGGCCGGTCGGGCACGATGGGCGGCGCATTCCAGGGAACGTCCAAAAAATTGTTATTTTTTAGTAACTTAGTAGTCCGGTTGCCGAACCGGGCTCGATCGTGACGGAGGTCTTCTTGGTAGCGCGCACTGAAGCCGCTTTCTGTCCGGGCGCCCGCGTGGCAGGCCACGTTGCCCTGTCCATGCTGCTCTGTCTCGTGCTGGCCCTGGCCGGATGCGGGACGCCGGCCGACAGCATGCCGCCGCTTCCACTGGTCGACTCCCACAGCTACCGCCTCGGTCCCGGAGACCAGATACGGTTCCTCACCTTCGGCGAGGAGCAGCTGTCCGGCGACTTCCGGATCGATGCGAGCGGCGACATCGCGCTGCCGCTCATCGGCAACATCCATGCGGCCGGCCTGACGGGCCAGCAGCTCCAGGAGAAAACCGCGAAGGTCCTGCGTGAGTCCAAGCAGTTCCGCGATCCTCATATTGCGGTCGAGGTGATCGCCTATCGCCCCGTGTTCATTCTGGGCGAGGTCACCAAACCGGGGCAGTACCCGTACCAACCCGATATGACGGTGATAACGGCGGTCGCGATCGCCGGCGGTTTTACCTACCGCGCCGTGCGGAACGTCTTCTCGATCGTACGGGTGGACGACGATACCACGATCGAAGGCCGGGCCTCGCGCCAGGAGCCGCTGCAGCCAGGGGATGTCATCACCGTCTATGAACGGCGGTTCTGACGGTGGGCTTCCCGGGACACCGGCAGGAGGTGCGACCTTACGTGCCGGTGGACGCGGCATGGCCGCTCTGCTAGAGCAGCATCAGCCTGAGCGTAATGCATAGCGATTGGTAATCCGACAAAATCGATCGGGCCGACAAAATTGATCGGGAAACATGATCTGGGGCGTTTATGGTCTGGTTGCAAACGCCCTGGTTGCGTTGCATGAACCTACCCGGATGTGAGAGGCGCAGAGCGCGCGTCATAAGCCCTGTTCTGCCGGCCGCAGCTGTTTTGGCCGTCTCAGGCCTGCCATCTGGTAACTCCCGGTTTGCTTTCCTCCGGTTTGCGTTATCGAAACCTACACCGATGTGCCCCTGATGTACAGTTCAACCGACCAGATCGCGCTCATCCCGGACGCACCGGGTTCTTTCGTACGCAACATACTGTACGGGCTGTTCCGGCACAAACGGAGCATCCTGCTCGTATGGCTCGCCGCGATCGTCAGCGCCCTGGTGTATTTGGGGCAGACGCCGCCGACCTACACGGCCGAGGCCAAGCTGCTGGTCAATCTCGGGCGGGAGAAGATAGGGGATATCGGCCTCCAGCGGGAGCCGGTGACGAATGCGGTGATCCAGCAGCGCGCGCAGGACGTGTACAACGAGATTGAGATCCTGCGTGACGACATGCTGATGCGCAGCGTGTTCCCCGTGCTGAAGGAACGGCTGAAACAGGATAGCGCGGACAAACCGCTTTCACCCCCGGCAGATACGCTGCCGCAAAGGCTGCGCGACCAGTTCAAAGCCGCGGTGCAAACGGTACAGGAATTCATCCAGGACGCCAGCAATTCAATCATCATTCCGTTCTATAAGCTCGGCGTGCTCAAGGAGAATAGTGCCGGTCCAAAATTGACTGCCGATCAGATCCTGCTGCAGAGTTTCCACACCGCGCTGTCGGTCGGATCTGTTAAAGAAACCGACATAATCTATGTGGATTTTGATTGGTATGATCCGCAGTTCGCTGCATTTGCGCTCGAAACCTTTCTCACCGAGTATGACAAGCAGCGGCTGCTGATCTACACTCCCAAGAACCCGGTCGTATTCTATGAGGCGCAACTGAAAGACGCCGAGAAGCAGCTCGCCGACGTCAACACCCGACTAGCCGATTTCCTCCGCAGTACAGGGATCAGCCACCTCGACACCGATAAGAACCTGCTTCTTACCAGCGTAACAACGCTGCGCAGCCAGGTGGAAAGGACCGATATCGAGCTGCAGAACGCGCAGCTCAAACTCAGCTGGATCGAGCATAGCTTCCAGACCTCGGGTGGCTGGATCGAGACGCCGGACTCGGCAGATGCGGTAGCCGGAACCCAGGCCCTCGACCAGAGCTTTGTGTCCCTGTTCGAGACCCGCAACAAGCTGCTGGCCCGCTTCCTGCCGGACGCCGTGCAGGTGCGCAACGTCGACAACCAGATCGCCAAATTGCGCGAGCAGAAATACGAAAGCCTGAGAGGCTTCTATCGCGCACGGGTCAGTGCACTGACGGACCGGCTCAGACTTGAGCAGGCGGACATCGCGGCCAAGGAACGCCAGCTTGGGAGCCTGAGCAACAGCACCGCGAGCCACGACAATCTTCAGCAGGAGCGCACCCACCTTCTGGCGCTGGTAGCCGATTACAAGCGAAAAATTGAAGATCTGCGTGTCAACGAAGATCTGAATTCGCACAACTTCACCAGCACGCGCCTGATCGGCCGGCCAGTGCCACCGCTGTTGCCGAGCGCTCCCAAAAAAGGGCTGATCCTCAGTCTTGCGGTTGTGTTCGGCTTGGTGCTTGGTCTGGCTTATGCGGTTCTGTTGGAGTTCCTCGACAATACATTCCGCCGCCCCGAGCATATCGTTCGTTTCCTGCGGATCCCCGTACTGGCGAATGTGCCGGAAATCCTGAAATGAGCAGTCTTGTTTCCACCTTTGCCCCCCGTCCCGGCGAGGCCCTGCCGGCCCGGGAAAGACCCCGCAAAGCCCTGCGGCTGCGCAGGATCGATGCCAAATGGCTGCACGGCCTCGCCGCGCGGATCGTCGTGGACAGCAACATGGCCGGCGGCCTAGTGTTCGCCGCCCTGAGGCATGGCGAAGGCGTCACCACCATCGTGTGCAATCTTGCCGAGCGCGTGGCCGGCGAGTTCAACAAGCGCGTTATCCTGATCGATGCGAACCTGCGCACCCCCGCCCTGCAAGACGTATATGGATTGCACGGCTGCCCTGGCCTGACCGAGGTTCTGAGCGGCGTGGCAACAGTGCGCGAGGCGATCTATGGCCAGCGCGACGGCCGGATCTTCGTCATGCCGGCCGGCATGGCCGGCCGGGAGGACGCCGCGCTGCTGTGCGAGGAAACCGTGCCCGAGCTGCTCGCGCAGCTGCGCGAATCCTTCGATGTCGTCCTGTTCGATACCGCGCCGCTGCAACCCTATCCGGACGCGACGATGCTGGCACGGCATGCCAGCGGCATCATTCTGGTTGTTGAAGCAGAACGGTCTCGCTGGCAGGATGGAGAGGGAATCCTGCGCAATATGCGCGACAGCCAGGTGAATGTTCTGGGAGCGGTACTGAACCGCAGGCCTTTCTACATCCCCAATTTCATCTACCGGTTCCTGTAGCGGATGGACGGGGAATACCGCCGCCTCTCACCAACAGACTGGCCGGAACGGACCAGGCTGCCGGGCTGGGTCCGGCTGGCGGTGCCGGTCTTGATCGGCTGCTTCGCAACGAAGCTGGCGACGAAGATCAGTGACCTCGAACTGAAATTTTCTGCCACCGAGACGGTGGGCCTGATCGGGGGCTTGATCTGGCTTAGCCTCAGCCTGCGGGCAAAAATGCTGACGGCGATCTTCGTCTTCATATTCGGCATCTCGCTCAAGGTGAGCAAGACTTTTTTCCTGTACGACATCGCCGTCGGGCATTTCACGCCATGGGTTGGTGGTGCGGCAGGCGTGGTAATATCAGTACACTTCCTCGCCGCGCTGGTGATCATCGGCATTGCGATGTATCGCCGCCGCGGAACGGCCCGCTCCGGATTGCGCCTCGAACCGATCCTGATATCGGGGCCGCTTCTGTTCATGGCGGCCGGTGTATTCTCCCTACTCAACGCCCCCGATGCAACTCTGGTCTGGTTTGAGCTGATCCACCAGGCCATGTTGCTGGTCACGATAGTGGCGGTGCTCAACCTTGAACTGGACGAGTTGCGCATTGCGCTGCGCCTGCTCGCGATAAGCGTCATACTGCAGGGAGTGCTCGCGGTCCTGCAGATGACAGTTGGTAGCGATCTCGGGTTGGCCTTCTTCGGGGAACCGCAATTAGTCAAGGAACAGATCGACTTTTCCGAACAAAATCGAGCGGTCGGCACGATCGGTCATCCTAACGTGTTGTCATACATGTTCGAGATCACGGGCCCGCTCATGCTGGCCCTGGTGACAACCAGCAAAAAAGGGACGGATCGGCTGATATATCTGGCGGCGTTTGCCGCCGTGCTGGTCGGGTCGTTCCTGACATTGTCGCGCGCCGCCTGGATCGCGGAACTCGTGACGCTCCCCATGGTCGCTTTCATTTTGTATGGCAGCAAGCTCTGGCGGCCTCCGGCAGTCTATGTGATCACTGCGGGTGTCGCTGCGGGGATTGCCATTTCGCCGGCTCTGCCAATGATCGCCAGGCGGCTGTTCGCCGACGATGCGGGAAGTGCGAGCCATCGCTGGCCGTTGGTCCGCGCCGCCTTCTCCGTGGTGAAGCAGTTCCCGGTGTTCGGCGTCGGCCTGAACAATCTCGGCAACGCGTTCCCGCGCTACGACACGACGCACTACTCCCGGGTGTTCGGGCCGGTGAACCACGTGGTCCATAATCTCTATATGCTGGTTTGGGCCGAAGTCGGTACGGTCGGGTTGCTTGCCTTTCTCTGGAGCTTCATCGGCCCGTTCTGGATTGCCTTGCGCGCCTACCGCAGCGCCGATCCGTTCATCAAAGGAATTGCGGTCGGCGGTAGCGCCGGGTTGGTTGCGCATCTGATTCACGGGCTTTTCGACCCTGGCTTCAAGCTGAGTCTGCCGATTTCTTCGCTGATCGCCTGCCAGATCGGGATGATCGGCGCCGCCTACCTGATGACCAAGCCAGCGTTCACGAAGTCGGGGATGCGCCCGGCGGAGCAGAACCAACTGACCTGATCGATATGGCATCGACGCCTGCCAAGGCCATCCGAATGACGCTGCATGGCCAGTCCTTACTCGCGCGAATTGCGCAGATACCACGACAGGACTTGCCATGGCGTTATGTTTCCAGTTATTATTCGGTCTATCTTTTCTAGTTGAAAGGCAGAGTCAATGCTCCGTACTATTGCAAGGACGGTTCTGGGAGAGACGACGCGGTATCGCATTCGCAGATCCCTGATGGCGATGACTCCACAAAGGCAGGCGGATCAGTTCGGCCCCTCAGAAGCGATTCATGATTTTACGTGCAATATATGTGGTGCACGCTGTCGCGCATCGATATCCGCTTTGCTCTCTGACGGTTCTTCCTGTCTGTCCTGCGGATCGTCCAGCCGGTTCCGCGGTGTCATCCATGGTCTGTCCATTGGATTGTTCGGAGAAAGCCGGCCCATGCCGGAGTTTCCCAAAAACGTCGGCATCCGAGGCATTGGGATGACTGATTGGGTCGGCTATGCTTGTCGACTCACAACGCGTTTCGATTACGTCAATACGTTCTACCATAAGCCGCCTCGGCTCGATATCACCGCGGATGTGCTCCCTTATGACAACGAGCTTGATTTTGTTCTGTCATCGGATGTCATGGAACATGTTCTCCCTCCGGTTGGCCGGGCTTTCAGAAACGTATTGAAAATGCTGAAGGAAGGCGGGCTTCTGGTGGTCACGGTGCCGTGTTCAGTTGATGAGGTGATGCGGGAGCACTTTATTGGGCTGTCCGATTTCGAAGTGGTAAATTTTCGTGGGAAGCCGGTGCTCCTGAACATGTCCGCGGACGGCCAATATCAGGTCTACGACGATCTCGTATTCCACGGCGGGCCGGGTGAAGCGCTTGAGATGCGCGTTTTCTCCAGAACCGCCGTCGCGGACGAGATGCGGCAAGCGGGCTTTGTCGATGTCCGTATCCTGGATGATCATCCTCCTTTCGGAATTCTGTCCACAACACCTCCGTTGGGTGTCCTTGCCATCGGGCGCAAGCCGATCGGCGCCTCCGGTCCATCATAGCAGACAGCAAGATGAGGCGCCCGAACCGCGAACCGCTGTATGACGCCGGTGCGACGTCTCGCCCCATGAAGCGGATTGGCGTGGATGCCCATGTGCTGACCGGGAAGTTTCAGGGCTCGCGATCCTGGTTGGAAAATATCCTGCGCGAGGTCGGGCAGGCTGATCGGCGCAACCAGTACCTTATCTACAGCTTCGACCCGGACACGACACGAGCGCTTCTGCCCTTTCCCAATTTCGAGCACCGGCGGATTGGCATCCCCTCTGCGATACCCCGGCTGTTTGCCTATTGGCCATGGGTTTGTCTGCGGGAGCGGTTGGATGGCCTGCTGACGCAGTACATTTCGCCGCCGCTGGCGCCATGTCGCCAGCTTGTGGTCGTGCACGATGTGCTGTTCGAGAGTCACCCCTGGATGTTCCCGGCGGCGATGCGCTGGCGACTCAAGCTGCTCTGCCGGCTCAGCGCATGGCGAGCCACTGCAGTCCTGACCGTGTCGGACTACTGTGCCGACGAAATCGCCCGCCGCTACCGTGTCGCACGAAACCGAATCGTGCTTGCCCGGAACGCAGCGCCTGTCGGTGTATCGGCCGCTGCGGAGACCGAAGCTGAAGCGGCTGCCTTGCGCCCGTTCCTGCTCTGCGTGGGGCGGTTGGAGCCGCGCAAGAACGTGGCGCTGGCCCTGGCGGCGAGTGCGCGCGCGCGCGCGGCAGGTATCCGGCTCGTGGTGGTCGGCAAGGAGGATTTCGGCTCAGAGGACCTGGCGCACGCGCTGGCGCAAGCCGCGAACGTGGTGCATCGGCGCGAAGTGCCCGCCGATCTTCTGGCCACGCTCTACCGGCATGCCCTGGCACTGGTCTACCCGAGCCGGGGAGAAGGCTTCGGACTGCCTGTGCTGGAAGCCCTGAACGCCGGCACCCCGGTGCTCGCCTCCGACCGGACGGCGATCCCCGAAGTGGGCGGCCCGTTCGCGCGCTACTTCAACCCCGAAGCCGAAGACGCCGAGGCGGCGCTGGCCGCGCTGATCGACGATGTGGTCGCGCACCCGCACCGGTTGTCCGGCGAGGACCTGCACGCCCATCTCCGCCGTTTCGACTGGCAGACCGGGGCGGCCGCCCTTATCGACGTGATCGAGCGGATGCCCGGCCAGTCCTACCAACGCTCGCCATCCATGGCCCGCTGATAGAGTTCCACATACTCCCGTGCCATGCGCCCGACCGAGAAGTGCTCCTCGGCATAGGCCCGGCAATCCGCCGGCCGGATCTGGTCGATCATGGCCATCTTCTCGGCCAGCTCGTGCCAGCCGCGGCAGAGGAAACCGTTCACGCCGTCCACCACCTGCTCCCCGAGGCCGCCGCTGTCATAAGCGATCACCGGGGTGCCCGAGGCGAATGCTTCCAGCACGATGACGGGGAAGGCGTCGAACCATTTGGGCGTCTGCACCAGGGCTGCGGCATGCTTCAGCACCGCGTTGGTGTTGCGCAGCTCGCCGAGATAGCGAACCGATCGCGAGACCATCAGCAAGGGACGAACCACCGCGTTATAATAGCGCCGGCCTTCGACATTGCCGGCGATGGCGAGTTCGCGACCGGCCCGCCAGGCGGCCAGAATCGCCTCATGCTGGCCCTTGTAGCGGGCGATTTTGGCGATGTGGACGAGTTCGCGGGTCTTCTCGCCGCTGTATTCCCAGTCCTCCAGCCGCAGCCCGTAATGGACGTGGCGCGTCGTTCCGCCGATCTGGCGCGCATGGGCGGCGCTGCAGGCGACCAGCTGGGACCGGGCATAGTCAGAATAGTCAGACGCGGGCGGAATGCAGGTGGAGATGACGAACGGAAACCGCTCGGGGTGGCGGCGGACGAACAAATTCTCGAATGACCAGTCATGGATGACATCGACGGGGTTGCTGGCGAGATGGTCGGCCACCGCCTGGTATAGCGGCTCCTCGGAAATGACATCGCGCCGCGAGGTGATCCCCGACGGCGCGGCGGCCGGATCGTACGCGTCCAGGGCGATCGTGTGGCCGGAACAATGGCTGCCGCTGACCGCGAACAACGTGACGTCGTGGCCGTCGCGGACGAGTTGCTCGATGAGCGTGTGCACCACGCGCTCGATGCCGCCATAGCCGACCGGCGGCGTGGCCTTGTACACGGTGGAAAGGACGGCTATGCGCATGACATGTCCGGGAGCACTGATGGATGGGGGGCGATCGGCGTCTGAGCGAGCGTGTCAGGCCCGGTAGTAGGTCAGTAGCCGGCGGAACGCGCGGCAGACATCGTCCACGGCCTGGTCGTCGAGATCGCCAGACAGCGGCAGCGACAGCGTGCGCGCACCGATATCGTCGGCGTTCGGGAAGACGTCATTGCGACCTTGGAACAGCCTTTGGTAGTAGGGGTGGCCGTGCACCGGCAGGTAGTGCACACCGACGCCGATGTTCTCCGCGGTCAGCGCGGCCAGGATGCGGTCGCGGGAGACCGAGAGGCGTGCCAGGTCAAGCCGCGGCGTATAGAGATGGTAGGCGTGCCGCGTCTCCGGCGCGGGATCGGGGGGCAGCGTGCATGGCAGGTCAGCGAACGCTTCGGTGTAGGCGCGCCAGACCTGGGCGCGACGCTGCCAGAGCGTGTCGATCCGCTTGATCTGCTCCAGACCGATCGCCGCCTGCATATCCGTCATGTTGTATTTGAAGCCGACCTCGACCACCTCATAGTGACGGTAGCCTGCGTCGGAGAAGCGATTCCACGCATCCCGGCTCATGCCGTGCAGCGCGAGCATCTTGATGCGGTTGGCGACCTGCTCGTCCTCGGTCAGCACCATGCCGCCTTCGCCGGTGGTGATGTTCTTGGTGACGTAGAAGCTGAAGCAGCCGATGTCGCCGAACCGGCCGGCCGGGATGCCGTGATACGTGGTTTCGATGGCATGTGCGCAGTCTTCGATCAGCAGCAGGCCGCGACTGCGTGCGAGCCCCACGATGTCGTCCATCTCGCACGACCGGCCGGCGAAGTGCACGATGAGGATGGCCTTGGTTCGCGGCGTGATTTTCCCGGCGATCGTCGCCGCCGTGATATTCATCGTCTCGCGGTCGCAATCGGCCAGCACCGGCGTCGCACCGGCGTGGATGATGGAGTTGACGGTCGAACAGAAGGTCATCGTCGTGGTAATGACCTCGTCGCCCGCACCGACGCCCAGTGCCAGCATCGACAGGTGCAGCGCCGCGGTGCATGAGCCGACCGCGACGGCATGCGCGCCCCCCTTGTAGGCAGCGAACGCCTTCTCGAACTGATGCGCCTTCGGCCCGGTGCCGATCCAACGACGGCGCAAGCTGTCGACCACGCCGGCGATCTCCGCCTCGCCAATGGCTGGCGCGCCGAACACAAGGAATCGGTCCTTCGGTCGAATCGGCGTGCCACCTTCGACCGCTGGGCGATCAGTCATAAATTACCTCCGCATTCGTTCGGACAATCTAATGCCGCACTGCGAAATTTGCCAGCCGACAGGGACGCCTGCCGCTCCGCTGACTTCGCGGTCGGTTTCCCTGCCTTGTTTGCGAATGGATTGTTCCCATAAAACCACCCAGTAGTACTGGATAGCCGATTTGGTACCAGATTGTGGGCTGGCCGGATTGAAGAATCAAGATTGGGGGGGGTCAATCGGCCCGCCAACGGCAGCCAGATCGGAATACCAATGACCGCTCTGTTCTCATGGCGCGCCGAAGGAACGGAGCAGAACGACACGGAGCGGTAAACTCTGCGCGAGCAGCGTATCGTTATGACAGCGCGGCAATCGACGGTCTGACGTCGCCCGCTGGCCTTGGCGGATCCCGGCGGCGACGGATGGTCTCGGGTGGTATTACCCCCCCAGCAGCCCATAGCCGGGCGCCCATCCGATCAGGCTAACCAACCTGCCGTCTATCGACGCAATGAGCCCGGTCGGGAACAGGAAGCTGGCCGTAACCCCGGCGGGCGGAGCCGTCAGCGTCACGCCACTGAACTGATCCGTGGTGCCAGCCGACTGTTGCCAGAAGGAAAGACTGGACCCGCCGATCCCGTTCCAGTCGTAGATCGAGCCGCCGCCAAGGTTCTCCAGTATATTTGCGATGAACTTGTTCCCGTTCGCGCTGCTTGGCCCATCCACATACACCGTCGCGCTGCTCGCCGACACCCCGATCAGAACATTGCCGGAGATCGTGTTGTTGCTTGTCAGGTTCAACGCTTCGTTTAGCACAAATTCGCCCATTATTGAGTGCGAACCGCCGGAGTTCAGTTCGTTGCCGCCCACTGTGTTATTGCTGATGAGATTGCTGTACGAATCATACAGTACGATACCCGCGCCGTCGTTTGAGTAGCAAAAATTGTTGCTTACATGGTTATTATGCGTCCACTGATCAAGTTCGATGCCGTTGCCATCCTGACCCGTGGTATCGTGGTTATTAATCGATACGTTACCGGCAATGATGTTGTTGTCGCCATAGGGGTCTGCCGTGCCTGTCGAGTAGACGTGAATTCCGCTCGACCCACTGACGGTCAATCCGTTGCCGGTGACGGTGTTGTTCTCGACGGTAAATCCGTTGCCCTGGAGTTCGATCCCGTGGCTGCCACTGCCGGTGATCCGGTTGTTTGCGATGACGGACCCGGACCCCGTTACGTCACAGACGGCGATACCGTCTGTGACGCTGCCGGTGATGGTGTTGCCCTGAATCGTGTTGGTCGTGCCAGCCGCGTTGCCGATCCAAATGCCCATCGCCGAAGAATTGAAGCTGTTGCCGGCGATGGTGATGTTGTTGGCGCCGTTCTGCACCACGGCGCCGGCCCCACTGCTGTTGGTGACCGTGAAGCCCGAAAAGCTGACGAAATTGGCGTTATCGAAGTTGACCATACCTTTGATCACGGGGGCAGCCCCGCTGCCATAGGAACCGATCTTGACAGGCGCTGCCGCCGTGGCCTGGACACCAATATAGATATTTCCAGTATACGTCGTTCCGGCAGCCTGAAGATAGGTCGTCCCGGCGCTGAACTTAACCTGCGACCAGGAATTGTATGGCTTTGACTGAGAGCCATTTCCGCCGGCCCGGGCAGTCGGGTTGATATAGACGGTGCCGGCCATCCCACTCTCCTACGACTCTGGTATTTTCTACCGTAGGTTGTATGGAAGGACGTAAAGATCACCCTAACGGGCAGCCTCAATGCACCCGAGGCATATCCTCCCCCGCCATCGACCCGATCCCCGATGTCCGTAAATCGGCAAAGCAGGCCCGGCAGGCGGCCGGGCGCGGGCGGTAATTCGCGCAACCCAGGACAGCAGCGCCGCCTCCGTGCGCAACGCCGGCACGATCGGAAGCGGCGACGGCCTCCTCCTGGTACCGGTCGTCAGATCCGGAAATGGAGCTCCAACATCATGATGTTCTGCAGGTAGGAACCGCCCTTGACCGGGGAGGAAAGCGGCTGGCCGCCGGTGTCGCCGGTATGGTCGAGGAAGTTGTAGTTGAGGCCGAGACGGAAGTTACGGTCGAGCAGCCAGGTCGCGCCCAGCCCGAACTGGTAGAAGGACTCGGTTGCGGGGGAACCCACGTAGTCCGCGCGCTGGTAGGCAACATAGCTGCGCAGCAGCACGTTGCGCAGATACTCGTGGTCCACCGCGAGCTGCGCGCTGGTGTAGTCGTAGCCGGTCACGCTGATGGTGCTCGCGTTGGCGGTATCCTCGATGGTGCGGGCAACCCGCGCGGTCACCGTGGTCAGGCCCGTGGGCGTCCAGATCACGTTGGCCTCGCCGACCGGCGCGCCTTGCTGCTGGTATGCCGAACTCTGGAATTCGCGCAGCTCATAGCCGGCCAACGCACGGAAGCGCCAGACGCCGTTGACGGCATAGTCAAGGCCCGCCCTCACCGCATAGCCGATGGAGTTCTGCGTCGGCACCAGAGCGGTGGCACTGACATAGTCGTTGCCGACGCCGCTGACCTCCAGCACGGCGTTGTGCTGGGGGGAAAATTCGTAGTGGGTCTCCAGGGCGCCGAGATATACGTTCCTATTCTGGAACGATTGACTCTGCGGCGGGCCGGAGCCAAAGGTGGCCGGCGAGAAGCGCATTTGCGTGTAGTCGAACCGCGGCAACAGTGAGAAACGGCCGAATTGGGACGTGTACCCGATATGCACGTTGTCGAGGTCGTACGGTGCCGGAGCGCTGATGCCGCGGCTGTTGACGCCGGTCGGAGATTCATAGGTGGAGAGGTGCGTGTAGCCGGCCTGCGCCTGGTCGCGACCGATGTCGTAGGTGCCGCCGAGCGAGCCGGACCAGATCGTGGTGTTCTGGCTCGGAAGCGACGGGTAGACGGTGTCGTTCACGTTGATCGAAGCGCTGAGGCTGTTGCGGCTCCAGTCGGAGGCCGCATCGAGCGAGGCCTGGGTGTTGAGCAGCGCGCCCCCCTGTTTGGAGGTCGTGCTGCCCAGGAGGTTGTCGTTGTAACCGACGGCCTCGCTCGCCTGCGGGCGGATGATGAAACTGCCGGCGCGTATTTCGGTCGGCTGGTATTCAGGTTGGACGCGTGATTGGACGGTCACGCCCGGCTCGGTGTAGTAGCCGGGAATGCCGTCGGGGAAATAGCGATTGAGCAGGAACTGGCCGACGGGCTGCGCTGTCGCCGCGGAAGCGACCAGCACGCCGGCGAATGGCAGCACCCCACACAGTAGTCTCGTTTTCGATCCTGACATCGGCCCGGCTTTCCGCATTTTGCGTGACACCGGTCAGGTTAGCATGGCGTGTCAATGGCGTTGGAATTTTCTTCAAAAATAGCGGAGTAGCTTTCACCACGTTGCCGCTGCACGCCGGTTCCGGGCGACAATCAGGGCCTTCGGAACGAGGTGCTGGCGGCGCGATCCCGGCTCCGTGATGCCCGGATTCAGGCGTGTGGCTGTTCGATGCTGCCGCGACGGCTGACGTGATGCCGAAATGCCACAGGTTCGGGTTGAATTGCGGTCGCATCGGATATCGCGCATGTCGATGCGCGCGGCACCGGCCTGACCGCGCTGTCGCGGGAGCGGACCAGGCCCGACATCTTCGCGCCAGGCTTACCGGCCGTCACCGCTTGCCGGCCGTCACCGCTTACAGGCCGGCGGCAATCAATCCCGGAGGCATCCGGGGACGGCGGGCGAACTGTTTCGCCCAATCCGGCACATGCCGGCCCAGCACATGCCGGCCCAGCACCAGCAGACCCGCGGGCCGGCGCGGATTGACCAGCACGACACCGATGCGCGGCCGGCGCTGGCCGGCCCAAAGCGACTTGTAGGCATCGTCGCCGCGGCCGAAATCCAACTCCGTGACCCGCTCGCGGTCCAGCAGGCCGCGGATTATCGCGGCGGTCAGCACGGTGCCGGGCGAGCGCGCCCGCGCCGCCTCGTCATGCGCCAGCTTGAGCACCGAGGCCGTGCCGCCGGCGACCACCCAGTACTGGGCGGCGACCGGCCGGCCGTCCAGCCGCAGTAGGCCCAGCCGCAAGGCGCCCGCAGCGGCGGCCGCGCGCATCAGCGCCGCGCTGAAGCGGGGAAACGGTTCTTTCGCCTTCCAACTGCGGGCATACACGTCCTCGTAAGCGATGATGCCCGCCGCAAGTGCGGCCCCCGCCTCCCCGATCATCTCCAGCGCGACGCCGGGGTCGCGGTCGGCCTGGCCCAGGCGACGACGGATGGTTTCGCGCAGCGCTCCCGGCCGGGCGGCGAGATAATCCGCCCAGGACCGCCCGGCCACGGGTTCGTGCCAGTTGCCGAAATGATCGAAGCGCAGGACGACCAGCCCGGCTTCCTGCGCCCCCGCGAGCAGCGGCGGCAGGCCGGGCCAGCCGGCATCCAGCGCGTCAAGCCGCACCTGGGCCCAGCTGCGGCAGAAACGACCGAACGCCTGCCCGGCCGCAAACAGGTCCCGGTCTGTCGCCGCCGGGGCCGTGAGCGGCTGGTAAAGGCAGGAATACGGCGTGCTCAGCGCCTCGAGGCACGTCCCGCCGGCGCGCGTGCGCAACGGCAACAACACGCCGGGCCCGTTCCCCGCCGGGCACCATAAAAACAGCGGCCGTGCATCCGCCGGCATGGCCGCGGCGAGCACGGTGCGGAACCAAAGGCGGCCGAGGTGAAAGCTGTGCCGCGCCCCGGCGGCGAATAACGTCTCGCAATCGGGTGGCAGGGCCTCAAGATCGTGGAAGACCTCGACCGCACCGCTCACCACCCGGCCCGCAGCGCGTACCAGGCGCAACCAACCCATTCGTGCAGGGCATAATAGCTGTCCGTCCAGGCGCCGGCGCGCGGAATGAACGCGTCCAGGCCGGTCTGCAGCACGCGGCTGAACGGCACGGGAGCCGGCCAAGCCTGCAGGCCGGCCTGACGGAAAGCGATCAGCGCCCGCCGCATGTGCCACGCATGGGTCACCACGAACACCGAACGGATGCCCGTCGCCTGCAGAATCACCGCGCTGTCGCGGGCATTCTCCCAGGTATCGAGGGAGTCGCTCTCCTGCCAGCGCACCGTCACGGCGAAATCCGCCTCGAGGCTGCGCGCCATCAGCGTGGCCAGCGGCAACTGGTCCCGTCCGATCACGCCGCCACTCACCAGCACCGGCAGCCCGGTTGCCCGCTGCAAGGCGGCCCCGGCGCGCAGCCGCTCAAGACTCAGGGGACCGACATCAACCAAAGACGGCACCTCGCCGACATGGCTCACGTCGCCGCCCAGGATGACGATGGCGGCCGGCGGCAGGGCGTCGGCCGGGCGCGCATCGAATTGCTCGACCCCCAGCATCAGCAAATGGCTGGTCAGCGGCAGGGCGAGCAGCAGCAGACCGGCCAGCCCCACGCCGCACAGGACCCGGCCGGCCCGGCGTCGCCAGAACACCGACCCGGCCACCGCCAGCAGCAGCAGGTTGACGGGAGGGAGCAGGAAAAATGTGATGAGCGATTTCAGCGACGTGTTCCGTCTGCCCGGTGTGCGGCCGTCCACATGCCCGAACGCTGGGTGGTTGGAAAGCCCATCGCAAGAAACAACCTGGCTGGAGATTCCCGCGATTTCGCCCGCCCGCAGCGCATTATGTGCCCATGCAGCCCGCCCGTCCGCAGGCCGGGTGGCAGGATGGCGCGACAACCATCCAGGACGTTTCGTCTTATGTTGGCCGCAACACCGGCCCTTGATTTGGTGTTCCGATTCACGCGAGGGTGCGGACACATCCGTCGCGATCGGAACACTGGCGCTGCTTCTCCCCCCTGAGGACACGTGACTTCCCCGGCAACGCCCGCCGTTCCGCTGCCGTATGGCATGAAGGGCATCGCGATCCGGGGCGGCCTGGTCGTGGGTCTGTCGCAGGCGGTACGAATCTGCACCCAGGTGGTCAGCATGGTCGTGCTGTCCCGGCTGCTGGTCCCCGGCGATTTCGGTCTGATCGCCGCTTTGGCACCGGTGATCTCTTTCATCGCCATGGTTCAGGGCCTGGGCCTGCAGCAGGCGATCATCCGCCAGCACGACCTGCCCGCCGAGCAGCTGACCCGCATCTTCTGGCTGACGCTTACGGCAAGCCTGGTGTGCGCCGGGCTGGTCGTCGCCGCGTCCCCCGCCGTTGCCGCGTTCTACCGGGACCAGCGGCTGCTCTGGCTCACGGTGGTGGCGGCCGTACCGCTGGTGCTCACGAGCCTGGCCTCCTTGCCGGCGGCACTGCTGAGCCGGGAGTTGCGGTTCGCCACCATCGCGCTGATCGATGGCAGCTGCGCGGTGGTCGGGGTCCTGGTCGCGGTGATCGCGGCACTGCTTGGGGCCGGCTACTGGTCGCTGCTGGCCGCCACCTTCGCGGGCAGCACACTGAGTCTGCTGGCCAGCTGGGTGGCCTCGGGCTGGCTGCCCGGACCGCCTTCCCTGCGCCTGCCGGACCGCGCGCTGCTGGGCTTCGGCGCCAATCTGAGCGGGTTCACCCTGGTCAACTTCTTTTCGCGCAACCTGGACAATGTGCTGATCGGCCGGGTCTGGGGCGCCATCGATCTGGGATATTACGACCGGGCGTACACCTTGATGCTGTATCCCCTGCAGGCGATCATCGGGCCGGTTTCAGGCGTCATGGTCCCGCTGCTGAGCCGGATCGAGGCGGACAAGCCGCAGCTCCGCAGCGTGTATTTGCGCACCATAGGTCAGATCGTGCTGCTGACCGTGCCGGGCATGGCGGCGCTGGCCTCGGCGTCGGACGAGGTGATCGGGCTGCTGTTCGGTCCACATTGGCAGCCGGTCGCGCCAATCTTTGGCTGGCTGGGCTGGGCCGGGCTGCTACAGCCGCTCGGTAGCTCCACCGGTTGGCTCTATATCTCGCAGGGCAAGATGCGGGCGATGTTCTACTATGGTCTGTTCGGGGCATTCACCATCATAGGATCGTTCTTCGCCGGGCTACCTTGGGGGGCGGTGGGCGTCGCAGCTGGCTACACCATCAGCGAGTACCTGATCCGTCTGCCGGCGATGTACTGGGTGATCGGCAAGATTGGGCCGGTCACGACGTGGGACATGGTGCTGTTGCAGGCTCCGTTGCTGGCCGCCGCAACGTTCACCAAGCTGATCCACGACCTGTTGTTGCGAAATGCGCTCGGGCTGCAGGGCGTGCTCTTGATCGCCACGACCATCCTGCTCGCCTACACCCTGGCAGCGACGGGCCAGGCGCTGTTCCCCACTGGCCGCGCCCGCCTTGCGGAGAGCCTGGATCTCCTGGCGCAGCTCGCGAAACTGCGGCGCTGAGGAGGGAACCCGTATGGTTATATCCAGCACCGTTGCTCGCCCCGGCTGGGCGCTCGTAATACCGTGGGACACATCGCAACCAGGCGGTGTGACGCAGGTCGTGCTCAACCTGGCCCAGGGTTTGAAAACGCATGGCGCCTATGCACCAATAGTGATAGTACAGGATTGGGCCGCCCCGCAGCCACGTCGTGAAATGCGCGACGGACTCCAGCACATTTTTATCCGTATGCGCGCGGCGCCTGGCAAATCCGATCGGCTTCTCAAACACATTCTTCATCCTCTGCTTCTTTGGAAGGAACAGGGTCCGCTCGCCCGCCTGTTCCGCGAATTCAGTATCAAGGTGGTGAACTTTCACTACCCGACCCTGGCGGCCGAGGCATTTGTGTCAGCCCTGCGTGTCCGGAGCAGGTCGAAGGTCATATTTTCCCTTCATGGTCTGGACGTGAGGGAGATCATCGGGTGGGGAACGGAGTACCGGGGACGCTACGTGCGCATGCTGGCCGGCGGAGACGCCGTGGTCGCCGTCTCGCATGGCTTCGCAGATCTGGTGGTAAGAAATATCGTTCCAGAATTGTACGGAAAATTGAGCGTTATATACAACGGCGTTTCGGCAGATATGCTTCATAAATATAAGCCGATCGACATCAAACTGCCTGCGCGTTACATCCTGAACGTTGCGACATTCGAAGAAAAAAAGGGACAATGCTACCTGCTCGATGCGTTTTCCGAAATCGCCGATGATTATCCTGATCTTCACCTCGTTATGGCAGGCAGGACATCGGCTGTGCTGGATCGCCTTATCGAGCAGAGGCAACGATTGGCACTGACCGAGCGGATACATTTTCTGCAGGACGTGCCGCACGAGAGAATAGGCGCCCTGCTCGCTTGCGCCGCCCTGTTCTGCCTGAGTTCTCTCGCTGAACCATTCGGGATCGTGCTCCTGGAGGCCGGCCTGTTCAGGCTGCCCGTTGTTGCTTCCCGGGTCGACGGGGTGCCAGAGATCATCCGCGACGGCAAAGACGGCATCCTTGTCGAACCAGGCAACCCAACGCAACTTGCCGCCGCCCTCCGGGCGGCGCTGGACGCACCGGCGCGGAGGGACGCCCTGGCAGCCAGTCTGCACGACCGCGTCATGAATGAGTTCGGGTGGCAGACCGCAGTTGAACGATATGTTGCTCTTGTTACTGCCATGTGCGGAGGTGCATGCCCGCCTACAGTATGAGAGGATACTGGCTCCTTATGTTCTGGGTGAGCGCCCAAAAAACTACGGCTTTTGTGCAATAAGAAAATAGCCAAACGGAAAATCCTGCGCCGTAGCCTCTGAAATTTTTTTGCCAAATCTGGTTCTTATAAAACACAAAGAAAGATACTGGATCGTGCGAGCAATCGTTTTACCAATTCTCGGCAAACGTAATGCACTCTTCGAAAAGATATCGGCCACGATTTCCGGCACACCGCCGATCGGCGCCAATTCGATCAATTGCATGCCAGAGAGCTTTACGAAACGGCGCAACGCGAATTCCGTATATCGGAAATAATCATGCGGCCTTTCGTGCAAACAATAATAGAACGGAGTGTTCATGATGATTTTTCCGTTCTTTGATAAAATTCGCACCATTTCGCTCCAAAGACTCTCGGGAACCGGTATATGTTCAAGAACGTCTGATAGTATTATGGTATCAAATTCGCCGTCAGCGAATGGCAGCGGTTCCGATAAATCCAGTTCCAGGTCCAGGTGCTCGTTCCTGTGAAGCGTATTGGCCCAATCGACGCATATGATTTCCGTTACGTGTTCCTTGTAAGCCGCGTAGAGAGGCGCTTTGCCACAGCCAAGGTCTAACAAGCGGCCGGTTCCATGTGTCTGCAAAGCACTTTGATAAAATCTTGCAATAATATTAACAATCAACCTTGATGCAAAGCTTACCTCTCGTTGGTCTGATGAAGCAACGAGCTTTTTGTTCTTGAAAACAAACTTGCTTTCTTTCCACGATTCACGATTTCGCACGGGAAATAACGCTCCTGTACACCTTTTTACGCTGCCGACAGGAAGAACAAATCGCATCTGCTCAACCCGGCATGCTGCCAGCTGGGCTTGTAGCAGCATTTTGGATGACCTGACAGGCGTCGGCACGGAAGCCGGCACTGTCCTTGCGGCAGGTGGCAGTCGCGCGCAATTCGTCCGCTGCCGTTGGTGTCGACATGGGCAACGAAGACGATGAACGGGGTCCGCCTCGGAACCACAAAACCTGACATCCGATCTTGCCAGGAAAAGAGCTTACCTGGCCCGCCCGAATACGTAGAAATCGGCGAACGAGGTGTTATCGGGGTCTGCCGGATCAAATGGGTAGGCGTTCGGCACGATTTGCTGCAGCAACCAATCCGGCTCGCAGGCAGCAACCCATCTGGTGAACTGGCGGTGCCGTACATGACGGACCGGCGGCTCATCCTTGTTGCTGGCATATACAATCACGTAGCGATCCGCTGCGCCGAACAGGTCGCGCATGTAGCCGTCGAACACCGAATCTTCGACCAGGTGATAAATTACATCCAGTGACAGGGCCAACTCGGCCCGCTGCCCGGCCGCCATCTCCGGGCCGATAAACCGTTTGGTCGGATCGCTGGCGAACTCGTCGCGGCACAGCGCCAGGGCGGTATCGGACACGTCCACGCCGACGTACGACGGGTAACACGCAAGGGTCAGCTGGTTGCCATCCCCGCACCCGAACTCGATGACGGATCCGATATCTTGCGACCGGACAAATTCGTTGAGGAAATGGGTCTTGAATGCGGCCAACCGGTTGTAGGACCCTGCGCCGGAGTTTCGACCGACCCGATAGCGGATCTCCCAATACTCCGCAGAGCGAAAAGGCTGACGGTTTTCTGCGGCAAGAACCTGGTTATGCGCCGCGGTGCGATAACGCCGATACCGGGCGATGGCATGCCCGAGACGCACCAGCGGGCGGCCGATAATCGGGGCGTTCTTAATGGCGGTTTTGAGAGTAACAAGCATGACGGTCTTTTAGCATCCATTTATGTCACGCTTCAAGCGAAGAGCTCACAACCCCGGTTGATCCGGTTTTGCTGCTGTTTCACGAATCGGAGGTAGCTGCGGAACCTATCGTATCATCGTCGCAATCGCTTGCCATGCCGGTTGGCAGGCGCCATGTTACCGGCAGTCGCATTGCGTGCCTGCGGTCCCTTCCAGGCAGCTCGGCCCGGGAGATGTTGCATGACGGCGCAGCTGGAAAACCAGCAATCCGCTTACCATCGCGGGCACGCGGCTGGAGTGGCCGACGTTGATGACGATGTGCGCGAGGCCATGCGGGCGTATGCGACCAATGACCTCGGTTTGGCCGACCACATCGCCAGCGACCGGGCCGACCGCGAGGTGCGGCGCACTATCCCAAAAGCCGTCGTGGGACAACTCGTGGCCGCGGGAATCCGGATCGCGGATCACGACGTCCTCGACCTTGGTGCCGGACTTGGCGGCATGTCGGAGGAGTTGGTCATCAGCGGCGCGCGGGTCACGGCTGTGGAGCCCGGTGCCGCATGGGCGGATCTCACCAGAAGGCGCGTCGCCCGGCATCACGGGCAGTTCACGCTGATTGAAGCGTTCGGCGAGGATATCCCCGTGCCGGACCACTCGTTCGATCTCATCGTCAGCTTGCAGGTTCTGGAGCACGTCAGAGACCCAGACAAAGTGTTGCAGGAAGCCTGGCGTCTGCTGAAGCCCGGCGGTCGTTTCTATCTGGCCTGCGGGAACTATCTCGCATTCTACGAGGGGCATTACCGGGTTCCCTGGCTGCCGCTTCTGCCGAAGTCGCTTGGTGCGCTGTATCTTCGTGCGCTGGGCCGGTCCCCCGTCTTCCTGCTCGAGGCCGTAACGTATACGACATACCCCGCCATACTGACCCAGTGCCGGCGCCTTGGGTTTATCCGGCGGCGTGACGAGGAAATGGTGTCCCTGCTGCGCAGCAAGGAGGGAAGCAAATGGAAAATACTGCGCGCGGTAGCAAGGGTAACCGGAGATGCCGGACCATTGTTCCTGGACAGGATGCGACATACGTTCACATACGACGTATACGAGATGTTCCGTAAGCCTTTGGCGTAGAGTTGGCCTCCGCCGATGTCAGGGGGGCCGATGGCTCGATGTTCACGATGGCGCGCGGGAGGCGACCGATGCGCATTCTGGCGTGCCTCCCGCAGTGATGTAATAAGCCACATGATCCACTTCTTCCCGACCTTTTCAGCCAGCGCGGACAGCACGCCGCTCGGCGAGGAACTGCGCCGCATCGGGACGCCCTATCGCATCTTCGCCAGCCAGATCCGGCTGGAGTTCCGACGCCGCATTTTCATTCTGCTCCTGGGTTACCCGAAGCTCGCCTGGTTCGCCCTGCGATCCGCCTGGCGGTCGATGGTGCTGAGCCGGCCGCGACCTGACGCCGTGGTGCTCGGTTCGGACGTCGAGGTGCTGGTGTTCGCGCTGCTACGCTCTCTGCTCCCCTGGCGCGGCCCCTGCATTGCTCTGCTCGGTTTCATCTACACGGCGTGGACATCTCCGCTCATCAACCGTCTGCGGGCGCTCTACTACCGGTTCGTGCTGGCGCGCTGCGACTGTATCATCTGCCACTCCCGTCTGGAGATCACGCGCTATCGTCGTCTCTTCCCGCGCTCGGCCGCCCGGTTCGTGTTCGTCCGCTGGGGCGGCAACGTGCATGGCCACGACCAGCCCGCCCCGCCCGATCCGGAACCGCATCGCTTCCGCGTCCTGGCAGCCGGCCGCTCCGGGCGCGACTACCCGACCCTCGTGCAGGCCATCCGGGGTACGCACCTGGACGTCACGATCATCTGCGACACGAGCGAGGGCCTGGGCGGCATCACCGAGCGCCAGAACGTGCGCATTCTTCGGTCCTGCTACGGCGATAACTACCTTGCCGAACTTCGCCGCAGCGACGTGGTCGTGTTGCCGCTGGCGGTTGATGATATTTCCGTCGGCCAGATGGTGATGATCCAGGCGATGGCCTTCGGCAAACCACTCGTCGTGACGCGAACGCCGACCGTCGAGGATTACATTACCGAAGGGGTGGAAGGTTTCATGGTAGCCCGCGGCGAGCCACAGGCCCTGCGTGAAACTCTGCTGCGGCTACAAAACGATCCAGACCTCTGCAGCCGCCTCGGCGAGGCGGGCCGCGCTGCCTATCTCGCACGGTTCAGTCAGAGCGTCGTCATGCGCGCAACTCTCGACGCCATTGCCGGGGCTTGCGCCAGTTAGGCTTGCGCCAGTCGGGCTTGAGCGGAATCGCGACACGCGCGGGCGTGGCAGTGCCGTCTTGCATGCGCATCCTGCACGGTCCCGGCCGGTGACGCGCGATCTGCGTTTCATCCCGGCGGCACGGCAGACCCGGCCGGGACGGAGCGACGCAGCTCCCAGAGCCTGATGCCGCCGAGGTCCGGCAGCCGCACGGCGGTGCGGGAAGCCAGCAGCGCCTGTTCCAGCCGGGCCTTTGTGAGCCTGCGGCCAAGCAGGTCCATCCAGGGTGCATCCCAATCCAACGGGTCCAGGATGCCGGCGACCATCACGCGCCCGCCCTGCAGCAATGTCTGGTCCAGCTCCGCCTCCATATCGTGCAGGACGCCGTCCACCGTGGCGCCGGGCGCGTGCAACTGAACATCCACGCGAAACGTGTGAATGCCGGGCAGGCTGTAGAATCCAACATAAGGGCGACCGGGATAGCTGGCGAAATACACCAGAAGGTCCTTCGGCCCCAGCATCCGGGTCAGTTCCGCCTCATGCCTGGCGAGCGGGTAGATGGCCACCGGCACGGCCAGCAGCGCCAGGTTTGCCGCCGTCGCCACCACCGCCCAGGCCGGCAACACCCACCGCACCACAGCCACCGGCATCAGGGTGAGGAACAGCACGATCGTGGGAGCGGTCAGCTGGAACCAGTGCTCCGGGTCGTTCAGCCCGTACCAGATCGTCCATGCCTGGGCAGCGCACAGGAAGGCGATGGGCATCAGCCAGGGCCGGCCACGCACCAGGGCCGCCGCTGTCCGCGCGTAGATGGCGGTGACGAGCAGGGCCGCGAGCAGCCACAGCGCCAGCACCGGCAGCAGCCCAGCATAGGGCCGCAGCGACGGGATCTGTCCCCGCATCCAGGCCTGTGCCGTGGCGCCCAGGACCGGCACGGCAATGAGATTGTTGACGGTCCCGAAGACGGCCCGCACGAGATATACCGGCAGGGGGATGGGGGCCGGCCGCAGCTCCGCCTTGGTCATGACGGAGCCGGTCAACCCTGCCAGGCTCAAGGGCTCGCCGGTCAGAAGCACGTAGCCGACGCAGGCGATGATCAGAAAGGCAAGACCGCACGTCCCCGCCAGCACGGCCGCCCGTGCCAGCGCGGCGCCCCACCCCATGCGGTTGCGCCGGGCGGCGACCAGCACGGCCAGGGCGGCGAAGAGCGGGATCGCCAATGCGCTCGCCAGAAACGCCGCTGCCAGGGCAAGCAGGACGCCCCCGAGCAGCAGGAGGCCGGTGTCCTTGCCACCCCGGCGCTCGGCCACGCACAGGCAGAGGAAGGCGCCGTTGATGAAGGGAAACGCCACCAGCTTGGGGTGGGCGGAGGGGGCAAGGGTCAGCACGCTGCAACTCGTGGCCAGCAGCAGCGTGCCGAGCACCGCCTGCCAGCGGCGCACGCCCAGCCGCAGAAGCAGAAGGTGAAACAATCCGACGGCGGCAGCCGCGGAGAGGCTGCTGAGGGCTTTCAGCACCGTGGCCGGGTCGGCGCCGGACCAGCGGTACAGCAGCAGCGCCACCGGCTGGAGCAGGATATGCGCGATGTCCCAGACGAAGCTGCCGCCGCTGAGCTGGCCGATGAAGCGCGCGGCGTCGTGGTAGGGCAACGCGCCTTGCAGGGCGAAATAGGCCAGCGCCGCCAGGACAGCGGCCAGCAAGGCCTCGACAAGTGGCGGCAAGCATCGCAGCGGCGCCTTCTGGTCCGCCAGGGAAGCCGGCGGCAGGCCGCCCGTCACCCCCAGCAATGCTCCTTCTTTAAGATCCACCGTCCAACTTCTGTTCGGTCGCTGCGAGAGGGGGGGGCGCGGGGCTTCGAGGCGAGACAAACCGCTCGACAAGGTAGAGCGGGCGTCCCTTCACCTCATTGAAAACCCGGCCAAGATATTCGCCCAGCAGCCCCAGGGTCATGAGCTGCGTGCCGCCGAGGAAAAGGATAACGACCATCAGGCTCGGATAGCCCGGCACCGACCCCCCCATGATCAGGGTGCGGATAATAGTGGTCACGCCGTAAATGCCGGCGAAAGAAGCCACCAGCAGACCAAGGTAAGTCGCAATCTTCAGCGGCATGACCGTGAAGCTGGTGATTCCTTCCAGCGCAAGATTCCAGAGCTTCCAGTAATTCCACTTGCTGTAACCAGCATGGCGCGGCGACCGATTGTACTGCACAGCCACCTGGGAATAGCCAATCCACGCGAACAGCCCTTTCATGAATCGGTGCTGCTCGCGCAGTTTCAGCAGGCTGTCCACGGCGCGCCGGCTCATCAGGCGGAAATCGCCGGTGTCAACCGGCAGGGACACCCGGCCGATACGGGCCATCAACCGGTAGAACAGGCTCGCCGTCGTCCGCTTGGCCCAGCTCTCGCCTTCCCGGATGCAGCGCTGGGCATAGGCGACATCGCAGCCCCTCCGCCAGGCCGCCACCAGTTCCGCGATCAGCTCGGGCGGGTCCTGCAAATCGGCATCGATGACAATGACGGCGTCTCCTGCCGCATGGTCCAGCCCCGCCGTCATGGCGGCTTCCTTGCCGAAATTCCGCGACAGGTTCAGAATCGCCACGTTTGAACAGCGCGCCTGCAAGGCCAACATGACATCGAGAGTGCCGTCGCGGCTGCCATCATTAACGTAAATGACGGTCCAGGAATACGGCAAGGACTCCATGACCACGGCAAGTCGCTCATGGAAGGCGGGCAGCACTTCCGCCTCATCGAAACATGGCACAACGACTGAGATATGCATGCGGGCGCAACCCGACCCGCCCCCGCCGGCAGCGCCGGGAGAGGCATCGCCGTCCTCGTTGTGAGATGTCACGGACACGACATTGCCATGGCTGAAGCATGGTCCCGGCGTGAACAATTCTCCCAGTTCCGGCGCATGCAAACCTCTGATCTGTCAGGCCTTTGATCTGTCCGGGTCGTTTCCGGATGACCCACACTTGCCCATCCGCCCACCCTTGCGCAACCCGGGACGACGGCCGTCATCTGGCGGGTTGCTGAATGATACCAACGCCCGGCAGGCGCGCTCTCATGCGGGGGCCTTCCGCTCACCCCGTTGCAGCGTGGCCAGGCAGATCGCCTCGAATTGCTGCGCCACCCGTTCCCAGGAGAAATTCGCCTCCAGCAGCCCGCGCGCCGTCGTGGCGATGCGGCCGCGCAGGGCGGCATCCGCCAGCAGGCGCAGAATGGCCGCGGCAAATTCCCCGGCCGTGTCGGCCCGCAGATAATGGTCCTCCGCCGTCACGCCGAGCCCCTCGATCCCGAGCCCGGTCGATACCACGGGGCGTCCCAGCGCCATCGCCTCGAACGCCTTCAGCCGCGTGCCGCTGCCCACGCGCAACGGGATCACCGAGACCTCGCCCTGACGCACATACGGGCGGATATCGTCAACGAAACCGGTGAAGCGCCAGCGCAGACCCCGCCGAGCCGCCTCGGCGACCAGGGAGGCGGGCGGGTTGCGCCCGACGATCAGCGCCTGCGCCGCCGGCCGGGCAGCGGCCACCAGCGGCCACACCTCGTCCATCAGGAAGGCGATGCCGTCGATGTTGGAGCGCGAATCCATGGCGCCGGAAAACACCACGGCGCCGCCATCCTCCCCCGGTCCGGGCCCGGGCGGGTCGAAGGCATAGAACCCCAGATCGACGCCGGTATCGATGGTGGCCAGCCCGGCCAGGTCGTAGCGCCGCCGCAACTCGTCCGAATCGCGCCGGGAGACGGCGATGACCGTGTCGAAGCGGGGCAGCACCGCGCGCTCGAACGCCGCCATCAGCCGGGCCTGCCGTTGCCAGACCGGCCGCCACAGGCGCGTCGCCACGGCGGCATGGCGCGCGAGGATTTCGGCCTCGATGTTGTGCGTGAACATGACCGCGGGGCAGCCCACGGTGTCGGGCAGCAGCACGGCGGCATGCGGGAAATCCACCACCACGAGGTCCGGCCGGGCCGCCAGCGCCGCGGCCACGATGGCGCGGCCGGCCGCCGAGACGTCGCTGGCCACCGACACCGGCAAGCGGCCGGCCAGGGCAGCGAGCCGGCGCAGGCGCCCGCCGCGCGGCTCCGGCCAGCCGACGAACCGGTCGCACACCGAGGCGATCCCGGCTGCATGGGCAGCGACCGCGCCGGGCGGCGCCGGCGCGGCCAGCACGATCTCGAACCGCCCGCCCTGCAGGCCGCGCAGAATGCCGCAGGTGCGGATCTTGCCGCCCTGGTCGATCGGGAACAGGAAGCGCGGGCTGACGAACAGCAGCGTGGGCCGGCGGCTCACCAGCACAGCCCCTGGTAGGCGATGCCGGGGTGCGCCTGCAGCGCCGCCGACCCGGCCAGGTCCAGCACGGTCTGATCGGTCAGCCCGGCCAGCAGCGCCGACCTGTCCTCGGCCGCGATATGGCCGAACACGACCAGCCGGCTGCCTTCCAGCGCCTCGGCCGGGCTTGCCGTCATCAGCCGGTCCAGATGCGGGATCTCGCGTTCGATGTAGCTGCGGTTGGCGCCCAGCAGCGAGGCGACCCGCACCGAGCGGTCGAAGATGCGTACATCGTAACCACGCCCGATCAGCCGTTCTGCCAGCACCACGAAGGGCGATTCGCGCAGATCGTCGGTGCCCGGCTTGAACGACAGGCCGAACAAACTCACCCGCTGGCGCCCATGACGGGCGATGGCGGCGTAGGTGCGCTCGACCACGGTGGCGTTGCTGGGCAGCACCTGCGACAGAAAGGGCACCGGCACGCCGGCATGGCCGGCAATGGCGAGGAAGCTGCGGATGTCCTTGGGCAGGCACGATCCGCCGAAGGCGAAGCCCGGCCGCAGATAGGCGGGGGAGATGTTCAGCGTCCGGTCCTCGCAGAACAGCTCGAAGGCCGCGCGCGCATCGACGCCGCTGGCGGCGAGCACGGCGCCGGCCTCGTTGGCAAAGGCGAGCTTCACCGCGTGATAGACGTTCGAGAGGTGCTTGACGCTCTCGGCGATGCGGTACGGCGTGACGTGCACCGGCGCCGCCACCTCGGCATAGAGCGCGCGCAGCAAGGCGGCGTCGTCACCGGCGGGGGCGCCGAGCAGGGTGAAGGGCGGGGCCGAGAAATCGCGCACCGCCGTGCCCTCGCGCAGGAATTCCGGGTTGCTGTAATAGCCGAGCCGGTCGCCGAGCCGCCGGCCGGCCTGTTGTTCCAGCAGCGGGATCACCCGCTCCTCCGCCGTGCCGGGCGGCACGGTGGACCGCATGACCACCGTGTGCGGCCCGTCCTTGCGCGCGATCGCCGCCCCGATCGTGGCGATGACATGGTCCACGGCACGCAGCGACACGCTGCCGTCCGGCTCGCTCGGGGTGCCGACGGCGATGAACGAGACCTCGGAATTGGCCACGGCATCGTCCACGTCGGTGGTCGCCCGCAGCCTGCCGGCGGCGACGGCCTGGCCGATCAGCGTGTCAAGCTGGGGCTCGACCACCGGCGACTGGCCGCGGTTGAGCATCGTCACCTTGTCGGCAGACACATCGATGGCGACGATCTCGTGCCCGAAGCCGGCGAGGCAGCCGCTCGACACCGCGCCGACATAGCCGATGCCGAAGATTGACAGTCGCATGATGCTGGCCTGTTCCCGCGAGTGATGGGGTCCAGGGGCCTAAGGCCCCTGGTGGGTGCAGGGCAGAGCCCTGGCCTTGCTGCCTTCATCGGCCAGCGATCCAGGCAAACGCGTCCAGATCGCCCTGCGCATCAAGAAAGCCACGCAGCGTCTCGACCGCCTGCTCCCGGCGCAGCCGATCGAGCGGCGTGCTGTCACCGTCCACGCGCACCGCCATCAGCACCGGCGCATGGTCCGTGCCCAGGAGGCTGTTGCGTGCCTGCCGCAGCCGGCCGCGCAGTCCGGTGAGTCCCGCATCGCCGTCGATCCACAGCGCGACCGCGGTCATGTGCCCGGATGCCTGCATCTCCACCAGGCGCCAGCTCTGCGGGCGGACGCGATCGCCGGTGATCCGGCCGGTGGTCGTCTCCCCGGCCTGGTCCTCGCCGGTCGCGCGGCGCCCGGCTGCGGCCAGCAGGGCGGGGTTGGCACGCGGCGCGAACACTTCGACCGAGGCCGTGAGCGAGAAACCCGCGCAGGTGAAGCGCTGCCGGCCGGGGGCATCGGACGCCGCGGTGCAGCCGGGGGCGGCGACGAAGGCCGGCAGGGCAACGCCGGGCGGTGCAGTGCTCCCGTGATCGATCGCGGCGGCCAGCGCGGGGCCGATCGCCACCACCGCCATCACCAGGCTGGCGGCGAGCCAGGGAGCGGCGGTGGCGGGCGGGCGCACGGGGTCCGGCGGTCGCCGCGCCGGCGCTGTTCCCCCGTCCTGCCGGAACGGCAGGCCGGCAAGACTCAGCAGCAGGATGACGACCGAAAAGAACACCCAGCCATAGAGGATGTGGTCGGCCGCCGCCGCCTCGGCGCTGCCCAGCACCTCGCCGAGCACCACGATGCCCAGCGCGCGGACCCCGTTGGCAAGCACCGGAATAACGCAGGAGGCCAGCATGAACGCCGCCCGCCGTCCCGGGCTGCGGTAGATCAGGCAGGCATACAGCACGCCGAAAGCGATCGCAGCGATCAGGAAGCGCAGGCCGGCGCAGGCCTCGGCGACGTAGAACGTGCCGGCGGGGATGTCGATCTGGAACGCGTCCACGAAATGCGGGATGCCCAGCACCGACAGCCCGACATCGATGAACGCGGCGGTAAAGCGCTGCAGCACGGGGGTCAGGAAGGCGCCGAACGGCACCAGGAAGAACAGATAGAGCAGCGGCGCGCTGAACGCCCAGGCCAGCCGCCAGCCCAGCACAGCCAGGAACAGCAGCTCCAGGAAGCCCATCGCGGCCAGTTGCCGCCCCTCCATGATCCCCACCCGCTCGGCCGCGAGCCAGGCGAGCGTGAACGGAAGAACCAGCAGCGCCGGCCACAGGATCGGCCGCAAAGCGATCCCCGCCGCCGCTTCGCGCCGGTCCCAGGCGAGATACAGCGCGATCGGCAGCACGACCCAGCAATGGCTGTAGGCGGTCGAGGCATTCCACACCTCCACCGCCCGCGCGATCTCGGTGTGGAACAGCAGCGCCCAGGCGATCAGCCCGCCGGCGAGCGCCAGCAGCGCGGGGGTGAGGCGGCCGGTCCTCATCGCTTGTCGCCGTCGTGCATCGGAGCGTCTTCCATCAGGGCGTCTAGACCGGCGAGCGTCGCCGCCCAGGCATGGCCGCGTTCGACCGCCTGGCGCCCCGCCGCCCCCAGCCCGGGATGGCGGCCCTGCAGCACCTCGGCGATCCGGCTGGCCGTCGCCGCGGCGCCATCGGCGACCAGCAGGTCGCGCCCAGCGGCCGCGTGCACACCCTCGAAGGCCTGCGGCGAGGCGACCACCGGCCGGCCCATGGCCATCGCTTCCAGTACCTTGTTCTGGATGCCGCGGGCGATGCGCAGCGGCGCCACCACCACATCCGCCTGCGCGATATAAGGCCGCGTATCGGCCACGCGGCCGGTTACCCGCACCCCCGGCACGTCCGCCAGCCCGGTAACCTCGGCCGCCGGGTTGGCGCCGACGATCCAGAAGCGCAGGCCGGGCCAGGATGGCAGCAGCGCCGGCAGCACCGCGCGGGCGAACCAGCCGACCGCATCCACATTGGGCCAGTAATCCATCGTGCCGGTGAACACGAGGTCGGGGCCGCCCGGCGGGAATATCCGCCCGGCGGCGAAGCCGGGCGAGAACCGCGCCAGATCGACGCCGTTATCGAGCCAGCCAATCCGCCCCGCGGTCTCCGGCGCCAGGGCGGCGAAGCGTCGGCACTCGGCCTGCGAAACGAACAGGGCGCGGTCGAACGCCAGCGCGGCGCGGCGCTCGAAGCCCAGCAGGGTGCGCGCCTCGCGCCCCCACACCCAGCCCGCCGGCGGGCGCGAGCGCGCGGCGTATTCGGCCCATTTCTCGGAATCGACATCCACCATGTCGAGGACGCACTGGACCCCGTCCGCGTGCATCACGTAGGGAGCCATGGCGGAACAATAGACAAAGGCGCGATCGATGCCGCCGGCGAGCTTTTCCCGCACCCAGCGCTGCAGCCGGCGGTCGTGGAAATAGCCGAGCGACAGCGGTTTCCCCGGCCGCAGCCGCGCCAGCGCTTTCAGCTTCTGCCATTGCCGGTGCAGGCCGAAGCAGGCGACATCGGCGCATCGCGCGCGCAGGAACGGCAGGTGCGCCCAGTCCGCCGGATCGTCAATGAAGCAGCCGAGATGCATCCGGTGCGTCTGCGCCAGCCGCTCGAACATGTGCCAGGCGCGGATCTTTTCCCCCTTTTCGGGCGGGTACGGAATGCGGTGGCTGAGGAACAGCAGGTCGTGCACGGGATTCAGCCGAGGCCGCGGACGAGGGGCGGGCCGATCAGGTTGGCCACTGGCAGCGGCAGTTTTTTCCAGGCGGCGATGAACAGCCGGTATTTCGGGTTGAGCGGGTTGTGGTCGGGGATCGCCGCACCCGGGGCCAGCCGGAAACGGTAGCGCAGCGGCGCCGGCGTGAACCCCCAGTTCTTCTTGAACGCGAAGGCCCCGGTGCCGGTCTTGCTGCGGCCGAAATCAAACAGCCGGCAGCCCCGCGCGGCGGCGCGGCGCATCACCTCCCAGTACATGAAATCGTTGGCGGCACATTTCCGTGCCGCCGCGGTGCCGCCGCCGTAATAGGGCAGCACCTCGTTACGCCAGTAGAAGTTCATCACCGCGGCAACCGGCACCCCGGCGTCGCGGATGGTCACCACGTCCATGTCGCCGCAAAAAATTTCCGCCAGGAGGCGGAAATAGCGCCGGGCGAACACCGGCGTGCCCAGGTTGCGCACGCTCTCGGCATAGATCCGGTGCAGCAGATCGACGTTCCGGTCCGCCGTCGAGGCCAGGCCGCGTTCGATGCCTTTTCGCACCATGGCGCGCTGCTTACGCGGAATGGCCTGCATATTCGTTGTGTCGTCAGCGGCGATCGGCTTGCGAAAGGTGACATACAGGTCGCTGCGTTCCGGCCACGCCTGCGCGTCGAGCCAGTCCTCCGGCGGTGCGTTAGAAAAACGGAATTCCAGCGCGCTGGCCCGCGCCGCCGGCATCAGCGCTTCCGCCGCCGCGATGAGAGCGACAAAACTTTCCCGGTCGGCGGCGAGCGGGCCGCCATAGACGCAGAACGGCACCGAAATGAGCGTGCTGCCGAACAGGGCGGTGCGCACATGGCCGAGCGGCAGCACGCCGGTAACGGCGCCGTCGCGCTCGGCCATCAGGTAATGAGTGCGGTGGCCGAACGCCTGTTCCACCACGCCCCGCCAGGCGGCGCGATGGAAAAAACTGCCGTCCGGGTGGACGGCAACGAAATCGTCCCAGGCGCGTTCGCGGCCATCCCCGGCACTGCCATCGTCAAGCGGGCGGCAGGTTAGTGCCATAGGGTGCCAACGTGCTTCCGGGATAGGATGTTGCCAGCGTGGAATAGGATGTCCGGCAAGAAGCTGTCCATCGCCGCTATGCCGTTGCGCTGTCGAACATGGTGGCCCAGGCGGCGAACATCGCCTCCTGGTCGTGCTGCTGCGCCGCCCAGGCGCGGTTCGCGGCGCCGATCTCGCGGCACCGGTCCGGCGCGCGCAGCAGCCCCAGCAGCGCCCCGGCCAGCGCCGCCGCGTCCCTGGCCACCACCAGGCCCCGGTTCTGCGGCGCCAGCATCAGGCGCACATCGCCCACATCGGTCGCGGCGACCGGCAGGCGGGCGGCCATCGCCTCCAGCACGCTGAGCGGCATCTGCTCGCTATCGGAACTCAAGGCGAACACGTCGAACCCGGCATATTCGCGCTCCGGGTGCTGCATGTGCCCGGCGAACCGCACATCGGCGGCGATCCCCAGCTCGCGCGCCAGCGCCTCCAGCCGGGGCCGCTCGGCGCCGTCGCCGACAATGACCAGCCGCGCCGGCATTGCCTGGCGCACCAGCCGGAAAGCGTGCAGCAGCCGGCCGATATTCTTCTCGACCCGCAAGGCCGCCACGGTGCCGATAACTGGCACGCCGTCCGGCCGCGGTGCCCTGGCACCGAAGCGGGCAAGATCGACGCCGTTCGGAATGAGCCGCAACCGGCGGTGCGGCAGCCGCCAGATGTCGCGGGCCATGCGTTCGAGGCCCTGCGAGGGCAGCACCACCGTGCTGTGGTGCAGCACCAGCCGGCGCGTCCACACCCGGCGGGCAAACTGCCGGTCGATTTCGCCCGGGCCGAGCCCCTCCTCGACATGAACATGCCGCACCACCGGCAGCAAGTTGGCCAACGCCCACTCGATCGCCCCCCAATTGGTGGTGACGAGCAGGCCGGGGGCGAGCCGGCGCAACGCGGCACGGCAGCGGCGGATATTGCCCAGGGTGTCGCCCTTGGGCAGCACGAGGGACGGAAACGTAACATCGAGGCCCGGATCGAGCCGCTCCCGGCAACTCAGCTCGCCGTCCATGGCGATGACGGCGTGGCGCCAACGCCGGCCGAACCGGTTGGCGACGGCGCAGAAACGGACCTGCGCCCCGCCGGTCGCGAAGCTGGGGAAAACATGCAGCAGCAGCGGCACCAGGCTCATGGCGCGGTTCCGGCGGCGCGGCGGATCAGGGCCGCGTGGCGGGCGGCGGTGTCGGACCAGGCGAAACGTTCGCCATAGCGGCGCGTGGCGGCGCGGTCGGGCAGGTTGGCGAGCAGCCGGCGCACGCCTTCGACGACAGCTCCGGCGCTGCGGTCGCGCAACAGAATGCCGGCCTGCGGGGCGGTCACCACTTCCGGCGAGCCCCAGACCGGCGTGGCCGCTACCGGCGTGCCGCAGGCCATCGCCTCCATCAGAACATTGGCAATGCCCTCGCGGTCCGAGCACAGCACCAGCG
This sequence comes from uncultured Acetobacteraceae bacterium, assembly GCA_903918195.1. GTDB lineage: Bacteria > Pseudomonadota > Alphaproteobacteria > Acetobacterales > Acetobacteraceae > Rhodovastum. The sequence continues at coordinate 171,316 of CAIXDS010000258.1, forward strand.
CGTCGGCAGCGCCGATCAGCGCGGGCAGCTGCGCCTGCTCGACATGGCCCTGAAACCGCACCCGCCCGGCCACGCCGAGCCGCACGGTGAGCTGGCGCAGCGCCGCTTCCTCCGGTCCATCGCCGGCGATCACCAGATCCGTTCCAGGCAGCTCGGGCAGTGCCGCGATCAGCAGGTCGTGGCCTTTGCGGGCAATCAGATGACCGGCCGAAATCAGGGTCGGCCGGTCGAAGCCGAGCCGGCGGCGCAGCGCCATCCGATCGGCCGGCGGGCTGAACAGGTCCTGATCGACGCCGTGCAGGATGACCTGCACCTTGCCGGCCGCGGCGCCGGCTTCGACCAGCCCGTCCTTCAGCGCCTGGCAGACCGCCGTCACCCCCGCCGCGCGCGCCACCGCCCAGCGGATCTGCGCCCGCGCCGCCGCATGGCGCGGCACCAGGCTCACATCGGTGCCGAAAGCCGTCAGCAGGACCGGACGGTTGAGCCAGGCGCCCAGCAGCGCCGCCGCCACACCGTCCGGGTAGAGGTAATACGAATCGATCACATCGAAGTCGAAACCGGCGCGCCGCATCGCCAGCAGCTTCGGCAGCAGCGCCGCCGCCAGCAGCGCCGGCGCGATCGTCATGCCGAGCTTCGGCAGCACCGGATAACGGGGATGCAGCACCTCGATGCCGCGCTGCTCGCTGCGCCGGGGCACGCGCGCATACATGGCGTACCGGCCGAAGGCGGGGTTGCTCCAGGGGAACCAGGGGACCGGCGCCACCATGCGCAAGCGGATGCCGTCCACCTGGGCGAGATGGGCCAGACGATGAAGCAGGAAGATGCCATGGCGCGGTTGCGCCGCGTTCGGGAACAGGGTCGAGAGACCCAGGACCTTGATTGCGTGCATGCTATGGAAAAGTCACCTGAGCGGACGGGTTTTCCGATGCCAGCGTCCCGGCAAACACCCGGTCCATCCGGTCCCAGGCGAAATCGCCCAGCAGCCGCTCCAGCCGCCCGGCGGTGCGCGAGAGGTTCACGTAGTGCCGGAAGCGCGACAGCCGGTTGCGCACATCCAGCCGCGGCTGCGCCGGGTCGATCTCCCAGGGGTGGGTATAAAACACCGCCGGCGCCGCCTCCGCCCGGTGAAACCGGCGCAGCCCCAGCCGGAACGCCGCATAGGGCAGCACGCGGAACCAGCCGCCGCCGGCGCAGGGCAGGTTGCGGCCCGGCACCCGCAGCGTGGTCATTGGAATCTCCCACAGCGCCCCCGCATCGGGCCGGTAGGGAAAGCGCGGGGCGTCCGGCATGCCGTACAGGTCGTGCCGCACCGGATAGACCGAACTGCTGTAGCGGTAGCCCTCCTCCGCCAGGATGGCGAAGGCCCAGGGGGTGGCGGCGTTGAGCGAGAAGGTGGGCGCGCGATAGCCGGCCACCGCCGCCCCGCCGGCATCCTCCAGCAGCCGCCGCGTCCGCCGGATGTCGGCGCGGAACGCCGCCGGCCCCAGCCGGTCCACCCGCTCGTGGCCATAGCCGTGGCTGGCCAGCTCGTGCCCGCCGGCGACGATGCGCCGGACCAGCGCGGGGTGCCGCTTGGCCACCCAGCCCAGGGTGAAGAAGGTGGCGCGCACGCCGGCGCGGTCGAAGGCCGCGAGCAGGCATTCGGTGTTGGCCTCCACCCGCCGCGGCATGCCCTCCCAGGCCGCGCGCGGCACCGTGTCGGCCAGCGCCTGCACCTGGAAATAATCTTCCACGTCCACGGTGAGCGCATTGACGACGGCCGGGCGCATCATGTCCCCCTCAGCCTGGCGAACATGTCCATCAGCCGCCGGAACACTGGCTTGCGCCGGGCCGTCTGCGTCGCCGGTGCCCCGGAAGATGGCGACGGCCCGGCTTGCAGGTCCGCGGCCAGTTCCGCAGCCGTGCGGCCCACCATCGGCCCGGTGATCTCGCGGCTCTGCTCCAGCGCGCCGTACAGCAGCACCCGCCCGCACAGCCGGTTGATCCGGCGCGGAATACCGCCGGTATGGTCATGGACGGCGGCAAAGGCGGCGTCTTCCCAGTGCGGGGTGCCCTGCCAGCCCACCGCGCCCAGCCGGTGCGCGATATAGGCCCGGGTCTCCGCGCGGGTGAGCGGGCCGAGATGGTACGAGGCCAGCACGCGCTGGCGCAGCTGCTCCAGATCGGGGCTGGCCAGCAGGCGCCGGAACTGCGGCTGCCCCATCAGGATGGTCTGCAGCGAGGCCCGCCCGCCCTCGGTGATGTTGGAGAGCATGCGCAGCTCCTCCAGCGCCGCCAGCGACAGGTTCTGCACCTCATCGACGATCAGCAGGCAGCGCCGTCCGGCCAGGCGGTGGTCGCGCAGCACCACCTCGAAGCGCAGCAACAGCGTCGCCTTGCCGGCCTCCGGCGCGGTCACACCAAAGCCGGCCAGCACCAGGCGGAACAAATCATCGCCGGAGACCTGGGTGGTGTTGATGTGCGCCACCGCATAGGTGTCGCGATCGAGCTGGCAAAGCAGCCGCTCGATCAGCAGGGTCTTGCCGGCGCCTACCTCGCCGGTGACGATAATGAAGCCCTCGCCCTGGGCGAGCCCGAAGGTCAGATGCGCGATCGCCCGGCTGTGGCCGCCGCTGGCGTAGAAGAAACGGGTATCCGGGGTAATCTGGAAGGGCGACCCGGTGAAGTTGTAGTGGGTTTCGTACATGTCCGGGTGCTTCAGAAGGTCTTGCGGACGCTGAGGAGGGCCAGGCTGATCGGCGGCGAGGCGGCGGCCGGGCTGACAACGAACTGGCTGGTGTAGCTGTACTGCAGCGTGCCGCTCAGGGTTTCCGAGAGGGCGTAGTGCAGCCCCAGGCTGACGACCAGCGTATCGCTGCTCTGCGTGCCGATTCTGGAGAAGCTGTCGTTGACCCCGTACTGCATGAAAGCCACGGTCGTCAGGGCCTGCCCGAGATCGTGCTGCCAGTTGATCGAGCCGTAGGTGCCGGTGCTCGATGTATTGCCGGCACTGGCCACCGCCGCAGCCACGCTGGCGGCAGCCAGTTGCTGCCGATTCTGCCGCGAGATCGACAGCGACACCGAATCGCGGTCCAGCAGCAGCGTGCCGGTGAGCGAGCCGAGCCTGACGCGCGCCAGGTTGTTCTGCACGCCGTAGAAATTGCTGGCGAGCAGCAGCGGCGCCCCGGTCTGCGGGTCCACCGGGTTGCCCAGCGGGTCAAGCACCGAGGCATTCACTGCGTTCTGCAGATTTTCCACATCGGTCGTCAGCGCCTCGGCATAGTGCACGAAGACCCGGATGCGGGCGGTCGGCGCGTAGGAGGCGTTGACGAGGGGCGAATAGGTCCCCTCATGGTAGCCGTAACGGATTTCGATCGAGCTGTCCGGATTGGGCACCCAGCGGACGCCGGTGTTCCACAGCGGGCCGTTGAAGCGGAATGGCGGGATGCCGCCGTAGCGGATCGTCTCGTAGCCGAATTTTCCCAGCACCGTGACATCGCGCGTCACCGCGAAGCCGTTGTCGAGCGAGACGGTCTGGCGGCTGGCGCCGTCCATCACCCCGGTACCCTCACTCTGCTGCGCCGAGACCAGCGCCACCGCCCTGTAACGACCGAACTGCGGCCCCGACGTGAAAGACAGGTACTCCTGCTGGGTGGTCGAGATCTGGTTCGCCGCGCTGTTCGCGGGAAACAACGACGGACCGTTCTCCTGGCTCTGCATCGAGGTGTGCGACAGCGAGGCCCCCAACTCGGCCGAACCGACATCGCCGAAATGCTGGCGCAGATAGGGCGTCGCCGAGAAGCTGGAGCTCTGCGTCTGGTTCTGCTTGTCGAGTGACACCGTGCTGCCCGGACCGTAGCCACCGCTGGTGGATTGCGTCGCGGCGAAGCCGTGCAGGCTCAGGAACAGGTGGTCGGGAATGAACGTGATCTGCCCGCTCGCACTCAGGTTCTGGTCGATCCTTTGCTGGAAACCGCCGGTGCCGAACTGGACGTCCGGCGCATAGTTCAGGATGGCCTGGACCCGGCCGGTGTCCCCGCTCACCATCAGGCCGGGGCGGATCACCGTGATGAAGGCGCTGTCGCTGCTCGGGCTGCCGGCCTGCGCCTGGTTGGTCCAGCGTTCCTGCATGGTGACCGAGGGGGTGAACACCCATCCCGGCGCCGTCGGGGCGCCCCCCGGGCCGGTGGCGAACAATCCTTCAAGCTGCTGGCGCAGGCCGCCGACATTCACCGTGGTGCCGGTTTCAGGCAATACCGCATTGGGCAATACCGCATCGGGCAGCAACTGGGCATTGGCCGGGGCGGCCAGATGCAGCACCGACACCACCACGGCCGGCGGGACGATCCGGAGCGTCATCCGACGTCCCAGGTTTTTGCACCGTGATATCAGGGCCTTGCGCCGTGATAATGGTAGGCGCCGAAGGTGTGGTTGGTGGTGAGCCGGACCTTGTTCAGCAGCAGGGTGATGTGCGGGCAGGTGCGGATCAGCTCCAGCGCGGCTTCCAGCTCGCGGGGCTGGGTCCGCTCGGCTTCCACCACCATGATGATCTGGTCGGCCAGCGCAGCCAGCGTGCTCGGATCGCTGGAGGACAGGCAGGGGGCGCAGTCGAGGATGATAACGTGGCCGGCAAAGCAGCGGCGCAGCCGTTCCAGTGCCGCACTGACCGGCCTGCCCCCTCCCGGCCCGGCAATGGTCGCCGCGCGCGAGCCGACCGGCAGACAGAACAGGCCGCCGATGGCGGTGCGGACCAGCGTACCCTCGACCCGCAGCACCGGGTTGGCGACCAGATCGTACAGCCCGGACGCGTCGGTCAGGCCCAGCCGCGCGCTGAGCGAGGTGGGGCTCACGTCCATGTCCACCAGCAGCACCTCGGCAAGGCCGCTCTGGGCGATGCTGGCGGCAAGGTTCAGGGCGGTGAAGGTCTTGCCTTCGCCCGGTTTGGCGCTGGTGACCATGAGCAGATTGCGCGGCAGCTGGTCGTCGGGCAGCAGGTTGCCGGCCTCCGTGCGGGTCGCCGCGGACCGCAGGATGTGCAGGATGCGGTCAACGGCAATGCGGTACTCATCCAGGATGCGGGTCCGCGCCTGGCCGCTCAACGCCAGCCCGGCTTGCTGCAGTGCCGCCATGTCCAGGCCCGGCCGCTCGAGCGGCGGCGCGGCGCCGGCCGGGGCCGCCGGCAGCCGTGGCGGGTCCGCTGCACGCGCCGCCACGGCCAGGTCGTTATCAGTCTCCGGCGCGAGGCCGGCACCGCTGCGCAGCAGGGCGGCTGCGCGCTCGACCAGATGGGCCGTCCGGTCAGACATCATGCCACGCCCGGCGTTTGCAGCATGTGCAGGTGATAAAGCAGGCCGCCATAGACGGCGCAGAGCAGCAGCAGCGCCAGGGCGAAGCTGGCCACCGAGATCAGCTGGCGCCGCATCGGTACGGCGGCGCCCAGCAGGGAGATACCACCCGCCACGGGCAGCCCGAGTTCACGCAAATCGTCGATGGAGTGGTAGGACTGGTCGAACTGCAGCAGCAGAATGACCACGCCGGCCCCGGCGCCGAGGCCGGCCAGCAGCACGGCGGAGAACAGCAGGCTCCGTTTTGGCGCCACCGGGTTCTGCGGCACCAGCGGCGGATCGACGATCTGCATCTTGACCTTGTCGGCGTCGGTGTCGGCGGCTGCGGCGATGCGCATCGCCTCGCGCCGGCTCAGCAACTCGGTGTAGTTCCTGTGCACCACGTCGTAGTCGCGGTTGAGGTTGGCGAACTCGGCCTGCAGCCCGGGCACGCTGCGGGCGATCTCCTCCAGCCGGCCGCGTTCGCGGGTGGCGGCGGCCAGTTGGCGCTGCCGGGAAGCGAGCTGGATCTCGGTGTCGAACAGCTGCGTCTTGATCGTCTGGTAGGCCAAATTCGGCACGCTGTTGGCCCGGGCGCGCGGGGTCTGGGCCCCCGCGTCGGCCGCCGCCGCCGGCGGGTTGGCCCGCAGCATGGCGAGGTGGTTGCGGGCGTTCACCACCTCGGGGTGCTGCTCGGTGTAGCGCAACCGCAGCTCGGCCAACGCCGCCTCGGCCTTCTGGATCTCGGGGTTCGCCCTGCTGCCGCCGGCCGCCATCGAGACCGCATCGGCATCGAGCATCGCCGGGGTTGTCGCCAGCTCGCGCTTGAGCACCTCGCGCTTGTTGGTGAGGTCATCGATCTCACCCTGCAGGTCGGTAATCTGGCTGCGGGCGGTCTCCAGCCGCGATGCCCCGCCATTGGCCTCCGATGGCAGCAGATCGACATATTTGGTGCGGAACTCGGCGAGCCGTGCCTCGGCCTCGCGCAGCTGCCGCTCGTACCAGGCGATCTGCTGCTGCAGGAACACCCGCGCGTTTTCCATGTCGGTGCGGTTGGTACCGACCTTGCTCTCGATGAAGATCGACAGGACGGCCTGCACCACGTCGTAGGCCAGCCTGGGGGTGGCGTTGCGGTAGGTGATGGTGAACAGGTTCCTGGTCTGCGGAACGATCCGGATGTCGGTGCCGAGCCGCGCGACCAGCGTCTCCAGGCCGGCCGGACCGGTGATGCCCAGCTCCAGGTCGGTCTTGGAGATCAGCTTCTCCAGATTGGGCCGGCTCAGCAGGGTGCGCTGCAGCACGTCGAGTTCGCTGGCCGGCGTGTCGTCCAGCGCCAGGCCGTGCAGCAGCGGCGTCAGCACGGCATCCGAATCCACGTACAGCCGGGCGCTGGCCTCGAACTGGTCGGGAATGGTGGAGACGAACGCCCAGCCGGCCATGCAGACCAGCCAGCTGACCGCGATGGCAACCCAGCGCTTCCGCCAGACGCCCAGGCCGTAGCGGCGGAGCAGGGTGCGGAATTCGTCCATACGGGCGCTTCCTCAGAACCAGCTCTGCGGAATGATGAGCGTGTCGCCAGGCTGCAGCTCGACGTTCTGATTGATGTCGCCGTCCTTCAGCAGGTCGCTCAGCCGCACGCGGATGCTCTCCTGCTTGTCGCCGTTTCGCCGCACGATCACGGCGCGGTTACCGGCGGCGTAACGGGTCAACCCCTTGGTCATGATCATGACGTCAAGCACGGTGATGTGGTCACGATAGGAAATCGCCTGCGGCTCCGCGGCCTCGCCGATGACGCGGATCTGCCGGTTCAGCGGACCGACGAAGCTGCTGACAATGACGGTGACATTCGGCTCTTTGATGAATTCCTTCAGGCGTTCGGTCAGGTCCTGGGACAATTGGCGCGGCGTTTTGCCGGCGGCCGCTATTTCGGGCACCAGCGGGGTAGAGATCCGGCCGTCCGGACGCACCGGCACGTCAATGCTGAGCTGCGGGGCATCGTAAACGAAGACACGCAGCTGATCGCCGGGACCGATCACGTAGGAACCGGCATCCCCCGCCAGCGCCGCCGGGTTGGCCGCACTCGCGGCTGACGCCGCGGGTACCGGATTTGCGGCTGGCGCCGCGGGGCCGGGCCGGCTGTCGTCGGAGCAGCCGGCGAGCAGGGCGAGCGCCGCAACGCAGGCCAGGCGATACGTGAGTGTCATGATTATTCCGGCATCAGCAAGGAGAAACCGCAGGTGGAATGATGTGGGCACCGAAGCAGTCGAACCTCTCCGACCTCTGCCATGTCATGGTAGTGCTGCCACTGAGCTACGCGCCTGCTGCATGCTGATTGCGAATGGCGGCCCGGATGTATTCCCGCTTCCTGGGCGGGGAAATGTGCCTTGTCCCCCGAACCGCACGGGTCGTATCTGGTATGGGATCGTTCCGGCGCAAAGACAGCCGGACCCGGGAGTGATTGCTCACCCGCCCCTCCGGTCAGCAGAAAAGTATCTTTTTTCAACACCTTGCTTGCCGGACACCGGGTTTGCGGACGAACAACAACGAATGGGTCCTTGTAGCGCAATTCAGCGATGCAGCAAGTCGCGGACCGGGTCGCGTTGCCAACAACGGGGCGAATATCGCGGCAACCGCCTGTCGCATTTTCTGGAAATTTTCTTTTTTTATCATTGATATGGTCGCGTCACAGGGATAGAAATTTCGGACAAAAAACGTGATGGAATGGCAAATATTGGTTATGTGCATAAATTGCAACAAACTGCCGGCGCGATTCCCGGTTGTCTGCCAGATCAGATCGTTGCTGAGCAGCGGCCCGTTGCGCCGGACCGCGTAATGATTGAAAGTTTTTTTGACATTCAATAAGATTGCTTGACCAAATCGTTAAAGCTGCCTTTATGCCTCGCTTACGAAGGCTCGATCGAAGCCAGGCGGGCGGACAAACCGGTCGAGTGGATGGGCCAGTCGGATGGATGGAGCGTATGTCAGGCGGATGATGCGCAGGCCGTTCTCCGTTGCCGTCCGGCCTGGCCATGCCCGTCCCCTGCCGACCCGCCGAGGGTGCATTGCGTAGCCCTGGAAGCAGGGATCTGCCCGGTGCAGCCCGTTCCGAGCGCGCCGCGCGATACGCCCAGGCCCGACGCCACGCCGCTGTCGCCCGCAAGCCGCTCCCACCCGCGTGGCCCGCTCCCGGCCCGCTCCGGCCCGGGCAGGACAGCATGATGCGCAGGCGGCTCAGCCACCACGTCTCGCCCGAACTGTTCTGGTTATGGTGCACCGAACTGCTGGGCGGCTTCCTGCTGGCCTGCCTGCTGCTCTCGGCCGGCCTGCCGGAGGACACGGCAGGCAATCTGTTGCGCCTGCACGCCATCCCCCAGGCCGCCGTGCTGGCGCTGACCATCGGCCTCGTATCGTTCGCGGTCGGGCTCTACAGCGCCGACATGTATGGTGAGCCAGGCCGCGTGCTGGCCGGGACCGCGCTTGGCGGCTTTGTTGCCGTGCCGGTGGTCTGGCTCGCCGGGCGCACCGCCGGCATCGATTTCGATGCCCTGGCCGGCAAAGGGGCGCTGCCAGGCGAGCTGCCAGGGGAGTTGATCGGCCTGACGCTGGCCGGCTGGACGCTGTTCGTCCTCGCCGTCCGGCTGGCGTTCAGCCGTGCCGTCCGCGCCAACCTGTTCGCCCGCCGCGTGCTGGTGATCGGCGCCGGCCCGGACGACGCCGCCATCGCGCGCCTGGTCGCAGCCCTGCGCATGCCGCCCGGCAGCTTCCAGGTGACCTCGGTGTTGCCTGCCCGCGAGGCCGTCCGGCTGACCCCGGCGCTGCTCAGGGAACGAAAGGTCTGGGGCATCATTGTCACGGATGCGGCGCGAAATCGCCTCGGGCCAGGGCAGCTGGCGGACTGGCGGAGGGGCCGCATCTACGGCGAGGCCGAGTTCTGGGAAAGCCGGTTGCGCCGGATCGACATCGACCACCCCGCCGCTTCTGCCGGCACGCAGCGCCTGCCGGCGCACCGGCCCCCGGCGCACCAGACCCTGGATGCGGCGCTCGTCCGCAGCGGCGACATCCTGCTCAGCCTGGCGCTGCTGCTGTTCACCCTGCCGCTGATGGTGGCCGCGGCCCTGCTGATCAAGCTCGACAGCCCCGGCCCGGTGCTCTACCGGCAGCTTCGTGTCGGTCTGCGCGGTCGCCCGTTCACGCTGTTCAAGTTCCGCAGCATGTGCGTGGATGCCGAAGCGCGCGGCCCGGTCTGGGCCGCTTCCCGCGATCCCCGTGTCACCCGCGTCGGCGCCATCATCCGGCTCACCCGCATCGACGAACTGCCACAGCTCGTCAATGTGCTGCGCGGCGAGATGGGCTTCATCGGCCCGCGCCCGGAGCGTCCGCATTTCGTCGACCGGCTTGCCGGCACGATGCCGTTGTACCGCGAGCGCGCCCAGGTGAAGCCGGGCCTGACCGGCTGGGCGCAGATCAACTACCCCTATGGGGCCTCGGTCGAGGACGCGCGCGCCAAGCTGTCCTACGACCTCTACTATGTGAAGCATCGCAGCCTGATGCTGGCCATGCTGATCCTGTTCTCGACCGTCTGGGTAGTGCTGTACCAGAAAGGTGCACGCTAGAGTAACGTCGGCCAGTTACCGCCTGCGATGGCAATAAAGCAGGCGGCGCTTTACACAATAAAATCTCTGCCCCCTCACCTTCCTCTGCATACAACTCTTGCCCGCTTTCCGGACAAGCCCCCTCGCCGCGTGAACGGCGCGATCCGGGCGGCCCGCTGCAAACAGGCCGCCCGCCGCAAACAGACCACGGGGCGACGGAGGCAAAGCTTCCCGATGCAAAACGTCTCGGCAGGATGGACGCGACGCTGTATGCCGGCGGCGCCGGTTGTCCCGGGCATTGGTGGAGCATGAAGAAGAAATATCTGCTGGTTGTCCTGGCGATCCTGCTGGTCGCTGCCACCGCCGCCGGCGGTGCCTGGTACTGGCATCGATCGCACGATCAGCTCGGTATCGCCCGTGCCGCCATGGTGCGCGGCGACCTGCGCACCGCGCAGATCGCGCTGCGGACCATGCTGCGCGACCGGCCGCAAAGTGCCGAGGCGCATTTCCGGCTCGGCGTGGTGCAGTTGCAACTCGGCGATGCGGTGGCCGCCGAGAAGGAGTTCAGGCTCGCCCTGGCCACCGGCTGGAACCGGCGCGCGGTGCTGCCCCTGCTGGCCCGCTCCGTCCTTGCCCAGGGCCGCTTCAAGGACGTGCTGAAGGATTTCTCCGTCGAGGGCCTCGCGCCGGAGGACGCCGCTCCCCTGCTGGTCACCCAGGCGCTGGCGCATCTGGGGCTGAAGGAGCTGCAGGAAGCCCAGGACGCTGCCGCCGAGGCCGAGCGGCTGGCGCCGCAATTCGTCGAGGCACCGCTCGCCGCGGCCCGCGTCGCGCTGGCCCGCAACGATCCCGCCGCGGCCGGGCAGAAGGTGGACCGCGCGCTGGAGATCAATCCACGGTCGATCGATGCGCTGCTGCTGAAGGGAGAACTGGAGCACGTCAGCGGCCGCGACGACGCGGCGGTGGCTGCCTTCACCGCAGCGCTCGCGGTCGCCCCGGATGCGGCCAATATCCGGCTCGAGCGTGCCAATACGCTGATCGGCATGAACCAGGACCAGAAGGCACTGGACGACGTCGACGCCGTGCTGAAAGCCGATGCCCGCAACCCGCTCGGCAACTACTTCCAGGCCGTGCTGCTGCTGCGGGCGCGTGACTGGCGGGGCGCGGATGCGGCGCTGCAGAAGATTTCGCCGATTATCTCGCGCTTTCCCCGCGGCGATTATTTCCTGGCGCTGGCGAAGGTCAACCTCGACCAGATCGAGCAGGCGACCGACGCAGCAAGCAAATATGTGGCGCGGGTGCCGCAGGACATCGCCGGCAGCAAGCTGCTCGCCCGCATCCATGCGCGCGCCCACCGGCCGCAGCAGATGATCGAGGTGCTGACGCGGGCGGCGGATGCCGGCCTGGCCGATGCCGAACTGCTCGAGCTGCTCGGCAGCGCCTACATCCAGACCGGGCAGAGCGCCCTTGCGGTGCAGACCCTCGACCGCGCCGCGGCGCTTGCCGTCGATGATTCCGAGGCGCTGGCGCAGATCGCCGCCATCCGCCTGGGCTTCGGCGATGCCGGCGGGGCGGAACGCAACCTGGCCCGCTCGCTCGAGCTGGCGCCCGGCAAGACCGATACCGGCGAGCGCCTGGTGGTGGCGTCGCTGGCGGCGGGCGACATGGACCGGGCCGCGGCGGCGCTGGAGACTCTGCGCCAGCAGCCCAACACCGACCCGGCGAAGATCGGCAACCTGCTGGGGCTGGTGCGGATGGGCCAGCTCGACCTGGACGGCGCGCGCACCGCCTTCGAGGGCGTCCTGGCCGCCGATCCCCATGCCACCGCGGTGCGACTGAATCTGGCCAAGGTCCTGTCCTTGCAGGGCCATGGCGCGGACGCCGAAAAACTGCTGCTGGCCGTGCTCGACAAGGAGCCGGCGAACACCGCGGCGCTGTCGGCCCTCTCCGGCATCCTGCTGGCGCAGAAGCAGCCGGACCGCCTGGTGGCGCTCATGGAAGCCGCCCGCCGCGCCGCCCCGGGCAATGGCGGCCTGACTCTGGCCCTGGCCAACCTGCTGGCCAGCACCGGCGAGACGCGCAAAGCCTATGCCCTGCTCGACGAGGTGCCGAAGGCGCAGGCCGCGCTGCCGGCCGTGCTGGCCCTCCGGGCCCGGCTGCAGGAATCGCTCGGCCTGGACCGCGAGGCGCAGGCCACCCTCCGCCAGGAGCTGGCGGCCAACCCGGCGGACCTCGCGACGCGCACCCAGCTGGCCGACCTGCTGATACGGACCAAGGACCCGGACGGGGCCCGGGCGGTGCTGCGCCAGGGACTGGAAGCGTTGCCCGGCAACCCGTCGCTGTTGCAGGCGCTGGTGGGGGTCGATGTCCGCACCGGCGGCCTGGAGGCTGCCCTGGCCACCGCCGCCGCGCTGACCCGGGACGTGGCGAACCTGCCGGCGGCGCGGCTGCTGACGGGCGGGCTGTACATGTCGGCGCAGCGTTATGCCGATGCCGCTGCCGCCTATCAGGCGGAGCTGAAGCTAAGCCCCTCCGGCGCGCTGGCGGTGGCAGCCGCGGTCGCGCTGAACCGGGCCGGCCGGCCGGCCGACGCGCAACGGCTGCTGCAGGACTGGATTCAGCACGAGCCCAAAGACGTCAACGCGATCCGGACGCTGTCGTCGTTCGACCTGGAGAGCAGGCGCACGGCGGAGGCGGAGAAGAACCTGCTGGCGGTGCTCGCCCTGCAGCCGAACGACCCGGTGGCGCTGAACAATCTGGCCTGGATTTACCAGACCCGCGACGACAAGCGGGCACGGGCGATGGCGCAGAAGGCTTACCTGCTCGCGCCCGGACCGCAATCCGCCGACACGCTGGGCTGGATTCTCACCCGGCAGGGCGACGCCAGGATAGGGCTGCTGCTGCTGAGCCAGGCCGCGCGGACTCTCTCGAGCGACCCGGCCATCGCCTATCATCTGGCGGTCGCGTTGAACGGGACGGGCCAGCCGGCCAAGGCGGCCGAGGTGCTGACCCAACTGGTCAACGCCCCGGCCGAATTCGACGACAAGCCGGCCGCCCGCAAGCTGCTGGAGGAACTGGGCGAAGCGAAACCATAGGGGGTGTGGGCAAAGCCCCGCCGATCTTGGGGATCTTCGCGGGCGGTGGAGGTGTTTGCGGATTTACGTAACACCGTAGCTACGCAATGCTCTGAGCACACGGAGCAGGCGGCGACGTGGGCCTATGGGGAACCCGCGTCGGGCCGTTCCTGAAATCGCTGGGCGGCGATCCACACAGAGCGGTTCATGTCGGCCCGATATCCTCGAAGGCATAGGCAATCCCAGGTCGGGTCGGAACCGGAAGCCTTTTGTATGCGACGAGACGCACGCAAACCCCATAGAATGGAGGTTCCAGGGAAGGCGTCTCCCGCATTCATAGTGGCAGGGCAACGGAATGATCAGTCGGTCCTTGTACCGTTTTGCGCTGGCGGGGCTCGTGACCCCAGGTTGGCTCTTGATCTTCAGTGCGGCGTCCGGTGCCGAACCGCTGTCGGACACCACACAGGTAGAGACCTTTGTCAAAAAACTTTATTCGCCTAGATCGACGACGAAGCTGAAGCAATATGCCGACCCCCCGCTGGCGGCGCTCATCGACGAGGACGCGCGGTTGACACCGAAAGGCGACGAAGGCGCACTCGATTTCGATCCGTTCTGCAATTGCCAAGACGATACCGGCTTGCAGGTCCAGGTAGTCGTCAGGTCCGTCACGCCGAAGGCGGCGACGGTAGACGCAAACCTGACATTCAGCGGCAATACCGACCATCGAAGAGACAAGATTACCTATCATCTGGTTAATTTAGATGGGGCTTGGCGTATCCACGACATGTCGTCAAAAGATGTTAAGAGCCTAACGCAGCTGTTTGTAACCTCAAATGCCCAAATGGTGCGCGGGGGATGTCCCGATCGTTGTTGAAATTCGCCTGATGGCCATTGCCAATAGTACTCTATGCGGCATGGCCCGACTGATTTTGACCAACTCCAGACACGTGATAAACCGATTTCGGGAAAGTCGCTGGGCCACCGTCACGTAACCCAGGTTTCCGCCATTGCGGGAAGCCGGTTTCAGGCCGCCATGCCGGCCGGCCAGAGCGCCGCCGCCCGCGCGGCAAGAAGCCGGCGAATCGCCATTGGCACCTGCCGATGCGACTTGGCGCGCGGCAGCGGCAGTTCCTCGATGGCCAGGCCCTGCGGATACAGCGCGAGGTGCTCCTCCCAGTTGTCGAACCCCATGCGATCGACATTATCGACGAATGTTTCGGCCGCCACCCCCTCGGCCAGGATCAGCGCGTGGTCGGCCAGTTCCACGTGGTAGTACGTGAAGACGATGGGCACGTTCTCCTCGCGCCGGATCGTCGTGCCGTTCACCAGCGCACCGGCCTGGATCAGCACGCCGCCGACCAGCAGGGCGTGGTCGGGGGAGACCAGCAGGTCGCGCACCGGCTGGTTCTCGTCCAGCGCCCCGGTGGTGATGCGAATGGGCAGCACGCGCAACGGGTCGCCGAAGTGGCGGCAGACGGTCTGGCGGCCGATCCACAATACCGGCTGCGCTTCGCCCGCCGCGGTGAGCACCAGGTCGCCGATGGCAAGCGACTCCACCGCCCGCTCGCCCTGGGGCGTGCGGATCAGGGTGCCGGGCATGAAGCAGATCGCGTCGGCCGTGCCGGTCTGGATCGATTCCGCACCATATTGGAACGCAACGACGGTGTTGCCGCTGCTGTCGTTCGAAAGGCTGCTCGCGCCGGCACTCGTAAAACTGTAGTCAATGACGAGGTTCCTGGACGAATCATAGCCGAAAATGTCAATTTCCTGAAACGACGCTCCGGACGTAAGCATAAACTGCAAATCCGGCGTCAGCGCCGGCTGGGTCAAGGTCAGGCTGAGCGGACCAAGGCTGGCCTTGCCGGCGCCGATGCCGCTCGTTGACATCTTGAACGATTGCGTATCCTGCGATGAAAAGCTGGTCAGTTGATAAAGAGTCTTGCCGTCCAACGAATTAAGTGCGGACGTGGGCGTGAAGCGGACGAAATAGGTCAGGCTGCCGGTCGCCGGCAGCGACAGGTTCGCGCGCGGCAGCGTCGTCGCCGCGGCGATGGGGGTCGCGGCGGCGGTCCCGTTGGTGGAAAACACGGAGGTGTTTGTCAACGCGTTCCACTCAGACGGGGCGATCTTGTCCGTGGTGTCGGTCGTGCCGTTCCGGTTGATGAGGTAGGCCTGAGCCTCCTCCGACCAGTATTGCAGCGCCGCCGTCGTCTGGCCGCTGCTGTCGGTCGAGAGGCTGCTGGCGCCGGCAAGTCCGAAACTGTAGTCAACGGCGAGGGCGTTTTCCGACGTATAGCCGAGAACGTCCACTTCCTGGAAGGCCGTGCCGCTGGTCAGCATCTGGAACAAGGCCGGCGTCAGCGCCTGCTGGGTAAAGGTCAGGGTGAGCGGACCGAAGCTGGCCCTGCCGGCGCCGGTGCCGCTGGCGCTGATGGCGAGCGAATTCGAATCCTCCGCGGAAAAGCCGGCCAGTTGATAAAGAGTCTGGCCGTCCAACGGATTGCCGCTGCCCGGCGTGGTGTTGAGGGTGAAGCGGACATAATAGGTCAGGCCGCCCACCTGCACTGCCGTCGTGTCAATCGTCGGCAACGTTGTCGGCGCGCCGATGGGGGCCGTCCTAGTGGTGCCGGTATAAAAATGATTATTGTTGTTTATCAGGTTCCAGGCGGCCTTGTTGATCGTGGTCGTGCCAATCTGATTGGTGGTGGTGGTTTGAATCTCCTCTGCCCCGTATTGCAGTTTCGCCGTCGTCTGGCCGCTGCTGTCGATCGTCAGATCGCCGGTGCCGACGAGTCCGAAACTGTAATCAACGGCGAGGGTGCCGGAACTACCCGGTGTATAGCCGAGAACGTCCACTTCCTGGAAGGCCGTGCCCTCGGCCAGCATCTGCAACAAGGCCGGCTCCAGCCCATGCTGGGTGAACGTCAGGGTGAGCGGATCGAACCTGGCCATGCCGTGGGCGGTGCCGCTGCTGTCGATGTTGAACGACTGCAAATCCTGCCACGAAAAGCCGGTCAGTTCATAATAATCCTCGTGGTCAAATGGAGTTTTGCCGTCGCCGTTTTGGGGTGTGAAGAAGACATAATAGACCAGGTTGCTCGTCACCGACACGGTCTGGCCCGACAACGTCGCCGGCGCGGTGGCGGGGGTCGCACTGGTGGTCTTGTCGGTGGAAAATATGGCGGAATCTGTCGGACTGTTCCAGGCGGCCTGGGTGGTCGTGGTATTGCCGAGCAGATTGGTGGTGGTGATTTGAATCTCTTCCGACCCATATTGCAGCGCCGCCGTCACCTGGCCGTTGCCGTCGGCCGTGAGGTTGCTCACGCCGGCAAATCCGAAACTGTCGTCAACGGCGAGGGTGCCGGCGGACGTGTCCGTTGCCGCTGTATAGCCGAGAACGTCCACTTCATCGATCGGCGCGCCGCTGCCCAGCATTTCCAACAGGGCCGGCGTCAGCGCCTGCTGGGTAAAGGTCAGGGTGAGCGGATCGAAGCTGGCCCTGCCGGCGCCGGTGCCGCCGGTGCCGCCGGCGCCGCCGGCGCCGATGTTGAGCAACTGCAAATCCTGCCACGAAAAGCCGGTCAGTTGATAAAGAGTCGTGCCGTCCAACGCATTGCCGGCCGGAGCGGTGTTGAGGATGAAGCGGACATAATAGGTCAGGCCGCTCGCCGGCGGCGACACGTTGGCGAGCGGCAAATTCGCCGCCGCAGCGACGGGAATCGCGGTGGCGGTCCCGTTGGTGGAAAACCCGGCGATATTTTTCACCGCGTTCCAGGCGGCCGTGGTGGTCGTGGTCGTGCCATTCGAATTGGTGGTGGTGGTTTGAACCTCCTCCGCCCCGTATTGCAGCGTCGCCGTCGTCTGGCCGCTGTCATCGGCCGAGAGGCCGCCCACGCCGACAAGTCCGAAACTGTAATAAGTGGCGAGGGTGCCGGCGGACGTGTCCGTTGCCGCTGTATAGCCGAGAACGTCCACTTCCGCGAACCCCGTGCCGTAGCCCAGCATTTGCAACAGGGCCGGCGTCAGCGCCTGCTGGGTAAAGGTCAGGGTGAGCGGATCGAAGCTGGCCTTGCCGGCCCGGAGGGTGCTGAGGTTGAGCGAATTCAAATCCGCCGACGAAAAGCCGGTCAGTTGATAAAGAGTCTTGCCATCGAACGGGCTGCCCGAATTCGGGGTGTTGAGCGTGAAGCGGACAAAATAGGTCAGGCTGCCCGCCGATGACATGTGCGGCAAACCACCCTTCGTCACCCAATCCGTCAACAATGGCGATAATGGCGAACCGTTGGTAATAGTGGGGAGAAATTTTAATTCTGTATTTGTTTCCCCGTTCCAGCCCTCCCCCGCGTCGGTGGGCGTGGGCGGGCTGTTCGTCGTATCGTAGGGAAGAATCGCTTCTTCCTCGTATTGCAGCGTCACCGTCGTCTCGCCGCCGCTGCCGGCCGAGACGCTGGTCACGCCGGCAATTTCGAAAACGTCATCAACGGCGAGGGCGCCGGATGACGTATAGCCAAGAACGTCAACTTCGCCGAACAGGGCGCCGCTGGCCAGCGCTTGCACCAAGGCCGGCGTCATCTGCTGCTGGGTAAATGTCAGGGTGAGCGGACCGAGACTGGCCTTGCCGGTGGCGATGCCGCTCGCTGAGAGGGTAATCGTCTGGGTATCCTGAAACGAAAACCCGGTCGCTTCAGCAACCACACCAACGAGGGCGTTGAGCGGGGAATTACCGACCGGGGTGGTCTGGGGCGTGAAGTCGACATAATAGGTCAGGTTGTCCGTCGCCACCTGCGACACCGGCGACGTCAACAACGACGCCCCAATGGCGGCGGGGATGAAGCTTTGGTCGGTTGCCTGGTTCCAGCCCACTCTCTGGCTGGGTGTCAGTGTGGACGACATGACGTTTCCTCCTTCGCAGCAGACAAAGACATTCCCGGCCGGCCCGCCCGGGCCGGTCGTACAGGCAATCCCGGAGTCACGGTGGCCCGAAAGCCGGCCAAATCGGGCATTGCCCGCATTGTCCTGGCGTCCGGGTCGCCCCTAAACGGGACCATTTGCGACGACATTAAAAGAAAGTTAACGGCCGCACAACTGTTCGCCGGCACCGACGCAGGGCAATCGGGTGAAGCAAGTAATATGGCCCCCATGAATAAATTGCTGTTTTGGAATTTAATATAGGGGTTTACGTACGCCCCGATCGAAGGTCGAACGGAGGCTGTCAATGTTCCCGGTGAGGCAGGACAAGGACGCGAAGGGTCTGCGTCTGCTGGCTCGGTTGGAGATACGTGTATTTTCAAGCTACCCCAAGCTATGCACCGGAAAAGCCCTTAAATTTCAACGCTCCGTTTTTGGTTCATAATTCGATGATCGTGCCTCCCGGCCGGGGCGCTGCCCCGGAACCCCGCCAGGAGGCTTTGCCTCCTGGACCTCCACCAAGGGCTTTGCCCTTGGAACCCAGCCTGCTTCAGTGCACCTCGCCGTCGCCGCGCAGCGGTTGGGCCGGGCCTGACAGGCGGTTGCCTTTCAGCATGGCCTCGGTGGCGGTGCCGTTCACGACGAGGAACGAGGCATAATTCCCATCGACGCGGAACACGTTGTTCTCGACCGTGATCTCCGCCGTCGGCTGGGTCACGGCCTCCATGCCGATGACAATGGCGCCGGTATGGTTCTCCGCCTTCGGACCCTTCTCGATGGTGTTGCCGCGCACCACCACCGCGCCGCCATTGGGCGCCTCGATCTGATAGCTTGACGTGCCGTTCGGCCCGTCCTGCAGGTCGCTGTCGATCACCTCGGTGCGGCGGGCGCGCGATTTGATGTGGTGCGCCTGCCGGGTCTCGAAAAACTTCGACCGCTCGACATGCAGCAGATCGAGGTTGCTGGCGTAGATGCCGTGCGCGCAGGCCGGGTTGCAGGCGCCGTTGCGGAGGAATTCGCTGTCACGCACGGTCAGCGCGCCCTTCACGCCGGTGTTGGTGAGAATGCCGTTCTGATTGTTGACGAAACGGACCTTCTCGACCGTGAGGTTGCTGGCCTCCATGCGAATGCCGGCGCCGTTGCCGTCGGGCACACGGGCGCGCGTCAGCGTCAGGTTGCGGATGGTGATGCCTTCGCCGTCGATGAGGAACAGGCCCTTGCCGTTGCAGGCCTTGTCGGTGATCACCGTGTCCTCGGGCTTGCCGGTGCCTTCGATGACCAGCTTGCTGGCCTTCCAGACCGCACAGTCGAAATATTCCCCGGCCGCGATGACAATGTGGTCGCCATCCGCGGCGACGGCGGCGGCCTCGGAAGGCTGCTTCAGCGGCTTGTCCGGTCCGACCTCCAGCGTGCGGGCCGCCGCCGAAACGGCCAGACAAAGCGCCGGCAGCAGCCAGGCGAGCAAGCGGCGGCGGAATCGGCGGGAGGGAGCGGTCATGTCGGCTGTTGTGGCGATAGTCGTGCCGCCTTGCAAATGTTTTGCAAATGTCGCGCCGCCATGTGAGGGTCGCCGGCGCATGGGCTTGTTCCGGTCGAATGGTCCGTTTCACCCTCTCCAGACCACCCGACCTCGCGGCTGTCGCCGATCGCTGGCAGTCGCTTGAGGCGCAGGCCGGGCTGTCGTTTTTCCAGTCCTGGACCTGGGTGGGGTGCCTGGCCGGGGAACGTTTCTCCCATCCGGTCCTGCTGGCGGCCGAGGCGGAGGGGCAGACGGTCGCGCTCGCCCTGTTCAACCGGCGGCGCCGGTGGCTGTTGCGGCCGGCGCTGCATCTGGGCGAAAGCGGCGATGCTGCGCTGGATTCGGTGTTCGTCGAGCATAACGGCCCGGTCCTGCGCCGCGGTTGCGAGGCGATTTTGCCCGATCTGCTGGCGGCGGCTTTGCGGGCACCAGGGCGCGCGCCCTGGGGCGGCCGCCGGCTGGTGCTGAGCGGCGTCGGCGACGCGGTGCTGCAGGCGGTTATCACGGCGGGCGGGACGGTGCGGCGGCTGCAGACACGGCCGGCGCCGCTGGTGGATCTGGCGGCATTGCGGCAGGCCGGGCGGCCTTTCCTGGCGAGCCTGAGCGCGAACACCCGCTCCCAGCTTCGCCGGTCGATGCGCTGCTATGCGGCGGCCGGTCCGGTCACGCTGCGGCGCGCGGACAGCGTGGCGGAAGCCTGGGACATGCTGGACCGGCTGGCGGTGCTGCACCAGGCGATATGGACGCAGCGGGGCCGGCCGGGGGCGTTCGCCCGCCCGGTGTTCCGCCGCTTCCACCGGACGCTGCTGGCGCGCGCCGTGCCGCGCGGGGAGGCGGACCTGCTGTGCATCGCGGCCGGCAGCCGGGTGATCGGCTATCTGTATAATTTCCGCTTCCGCGGCCGCGTGCTCGCCTACCAGAGCGGCTTCGACTATGCGTCCGCCGGCGCACACGAAAAGCCGGGCCTGACCTGCCACCAGGCGGCGATCGAGGCGGCCCTGGCCGAGGGGATGGAGTGCTACGACTTTCTTGGCGGGGAACAACGCTACAAATCCAGCCTGGCCGGGGCGACGGTGCCGCTGCACTGGTTCGCCGCGGTGCCGCGCTGGGCGGTCGGCCGCTTTTGAGGTGCAGAGAATAGAAAAATGCAGAATCCAGAGAAAAAAAATTATATTGATGCCGTGCGGGGCTGGGCTATTATTCTTGTTATTACGGCGCATGTCGGTGGCATGTTTGCAGATATGCCATATCCGATAAAGAAATTGACCAATTTTGGCACTCACGGCGTACAGATGTTTTTTCTGGCTAGCGCCGTAACCCTCTTGATGTCCTGGCATCGACAAAGAACGGCAGGACAAACCTTGGTTCGTTCGTTTTTTGTGCGGCGATTTTTGCGAATTGCTCCGATGTATTATATTGGTGCGCTCATATATTACGTTGTTGAGCCGCCAGAGTCAGGATTTAATTTGCTCCAGATGCTGTGGTCGTTCGCATTCGTAAATTCCTGGCGCCCGGAGTGGATGCCGACAACCCCTGGCTGGGCCGTGGTTCCGGGCGGCTGGAGCATCGGCGTGGAATTTACGTTCTATTGGATTTTTCCCGCCCTGGCCGCGTTTGTCGTCAGCCTGCCCCGGGCGGCGATCCTCTTGACCGGAACGTTGCTGATCGCCGCCGTGAGCAATTATTTCGGAACGATATGGCTCAGCGACTACAACAAGGTTGCCGCTGATAATTTCCTGTACTTCTGGTTCCCGAACCAGGCGCCGGTATTTTCGCTGGGGTTTATCCTCTATTTCCTGGTAACCAGGCCCGGCCTGCAAATCGCCAGCAAGAAGACCGCCTACGGGGTTCTGGCCGCTACGCTCGTCGCCTGGCTGATCGCCGCAGAGCACCCTGTCCAATCCCAACTGATTGGCTTGTCCGTCAGCGTGCCGAACATTCTTATCGCAACGTCCATTTTCATGGTGTTTATCTTCGTGCTCGCCCGCGGACCGGAGACCTTGTTCACCCACAAGTATATACGCCGCATGGGCGTGCTGTCTTTCAGCGCCTATGTGCTGCACTTTCTGTTCGTGCACAAGATTCCCGTCTGGACCGGCGGCCTGATCAACTGCAAGGCAACCGGCTACACCGCCATTGCCACGGGCGCCGCGCTGTGGGTGCTGACAATGATCGGCACCGTGGCGGCATCCGCAGTGGCGCACAAGCTGATCGAACAGCCGGCGATCAACTGGGCGCACCGGCTGACATCCACGCGCCCCCGTCCGTTCGTAACGCCCTGCCAACTGGCCATCAGGCAATGATCATGCAAACCACGACGCATCAGGCAGAGCATGGGCCTGCCAGGGGACCAGGAACGGCCGGCCGGCCGGACTGCCCCATATGTGGCCGTCGCGGCGTCAGGCGGCATGGCCCGCTCACTGACCGCGCCCACGCAATTCCGGGGGTTTATTTCATCAGCAGTTGCCTGTCATGCCGGGTTGGCTGGCTTGATCCGCGTCCGATCGATCAGGACATCGGCCTCGCCTACCCCGGCGATTACTACACGCATGATGAAAATGCGACCAACCTTGAAATCGCCTGGCACGAAGGCGCCGGTCTGAAAGCGTCGCTGCGCCGGCTCATCCTGAACGAGAGATACGGATACGATTTCCCGGCGCCGGAATTCATCGGCCATCGCCAGATTGGCCGGTGGCTCGGCAGGATGGCTCCCCTCCGCTACCGGCTTGCCTACCGGCGGGACGAAGCGATACCGCGGTGGAAAAGTCCTGGCCGCCTGCTGGATATCGGGTGCGGCGCCGGCCACTTCCTGCGCTATGCCCGCTCACTCGGCTGGACGCCGTTCGGGTTGGAACCCGACCCGATCGCCGCCGACGTGGCACGGCGCCATGCCGGCGCAGAAGTGGTTGTGGGCACTCTCGATACGGTGGAACTGCCGGCGGCCTCGTTCGACGCGGTCGTAAGCATGCACTCCATCGAGCATACGGGCTCCAACGAACGAACCGCCCCTCCGGTACGAGTTTTGCGACGAAACGGGAACATCGGTTTTCGAAGGCAACTGCAGCGCCGCCTTGGCGCCTGGCGGCGGCCCAGCGCAACCATCGCGGATAACAATCTGAATTCGTTA